>CAZVRI010000075.1:0-11796 GCA_964629855.1 uncultured Thermoleophilaceae bacterium | reverse complement strand
CGTCAACCAGCAGCGCGACGAGCGCGAGGGCTATGTCTCACGAGCCGGCGAGTACCTCGGCAAGGAGCTCGAAGCGGTCGGCATCGAGGCCGAGATCTCCGGCCGCGCGAAGCACTTCTACTCCATCTATTCCAAGATGACGAAGAAGGACCGCGAGTTCAACGAGATCTACGACCTGACCGCGATGCGCGTCCTGGTCGGCTCGGTCAAGGACTGCTACGGCGCGATCGGCGTCATCCACTCGCTCTGGAAGCCGCTCCCGGGCCGCTTCAAGGACTACGTGGCGATGCCGAAGTTCAACATGTACCAGGCGCTCCACACGACCGTGATCGGGCCCGAGGGCCAGCCGCTGGAGATCCAGATCCGCACCCAGGAGATGCACGACACCGCCGAGTACGGCATCGCCGCGCACTGGATCTACAAGGACGGCAAGCGCAAGCCCGAGGAGAAGGTCGAGTGGCTCAAGCAGCTCGTCGACTGGCAGCAGGATCTGCAGGACCCGCAGGAGTTCGCCGAGACGCTGAAGGCCGACCTGTTCGAGGACGAGGTGTTCGTCTTCACGCCGAAGGGCGAGGTCAAGTCGCTCTCCGACGGCGCGACGCCGCTCGACTTCGCCTACGCGGTCCACACCGACGTCGGCCACCGCTGCGTCGGCGCGAAGGTCAACGGCAAGATCGTGCCGCTGCACTACGAGCTGCAGTCCGGCGACATCTGCGAGGTCCTGACCTCGAAGAAGGAGCGCGGGCCGTCGCGCGACTGGCTGGCGCTGGCGAAGACGACGCGCGCGCAGTCGAAGATCCGCGCCTGGTTCAAGCGCGAGCGGCGCGAGGACTCCGAGCGCACCGGCCGCGAGATCCTCCAGGAGAACCTGCGCCGCCAGGGCCTGCCGCCGCAGAAGATCGCCGGCTCGCCGCTGCTCGCCGACGTGATCCGCGAGATGGGCTTCAAGAAGGGCGACGACTTCTACGTCGCGCTCGGCCAGGCGAAGGTCTCGGCCAAGGTCGTCACCCAGAAGATCATGCAGAAGCTGCGTCAGGGCGAGTCCGCCGTCGACCACGACGGCGCCGCCGCGCAGCTGCTCGAGAAGAAGAAGGACCGCAGCCGCACGACCGGCAACGCGTCCGCCTACGGCATCGTCGTCGACGGGATCGACGACGTGATGCTGCGGCTGGCGAAGTGCTGCCGGCCGGTTCCGGGCGATCCGATCGTCGGCTACATCTCACTTGGCAAGGGCATCACGATCCACCACGAGGCCTGCTCGAACGCGCGGGCTCTGCAGCGCAACCCAGAGCGCTTCACCAAGGTGTGGTGGGAGGGAGACAGCGCCGGTTCCTCGTTCAGGGCGGAGATCGAGATCGACGGCTGGGACCGTCACCGCCTGCTCGAGGACCTCTCGCGATGTTTCGCGGAGGCCGGCGTCAACATCCTCGAGGCGCGTTGCACGACGGTCCACCCGATGATCAAGAACCGCTTCGTCGTCGAGGTCGGCGACACGGTCGCGCTGAAGAACTGCATCCAGCGCCTGCGGAACATCGACAGCGTCTTCGATGCCTACCGCGTGACGCCGGCTTGAGCATCGAGACGTTCACCGAAGCCGACCTGGACCGGATCGCTCGGTCTCTCGCGCAGATGCTCGACAGCTCGGAAGACCCCGACGTCGTTCTGGCGGCGGTTCGCGCCGTCGAGGAGGAAGAGCTGGTCGCCGCGACGGAGAGCGTGGCGCGGCATGCGGGCGACGCGGATGCCGACGTTCGGCAGGCGGTCGCGCGGGCCCTCGGCGCGCTGCGTTCAGACGCGGGGGACCCAGAGCACGTCGTGCAGGCGTTGTTGCGCCTTGCGCGAGACCCGGTCGACGACGTGCGCGACTGGGCGCTTTTCGGGCTCGGCCAGGGAGGTGGTATGCCTATCGATACGCCGCAGATGCGCGCGGTCTTCGCTGAGAACGCCACGCACCTCCACGACGGGGTGCGCGCGGAGTCGATCCGCGCGCTGGCGCAGCTCGGCGACGTCGAGATGCTGGAGAAGGCTCTCTCGACCTACGAGTTCGACCATGAACTGGTGGAGGCGGCCCGTCGCGTCGGCGATCCGCGGCTGCATCCCGCGTTGCTGGAGCTCCTCGCTGAGGAGCGGTCCGTCACGGAGACGTGGGAGTACGTACGAGACGATCTGCTGGCGGCGATCGCCGCGTGCGAGCCGTCTAGCTGACGATCGTCAGGGCGCCCGGTGCGGAGCTGAAGCGGACCGACTGCTCGTCGCCGATGTAGTCGCCGTCGACCTGGACGGGGAGGAGGCGCTCGTCGGCGCTCTCGACGTGGACCTCGTGAACGCCAGGGAAGGGGGCGATCTGACGGTGCTTGGAGACGGTCTTCGCCTTGCCGGAGAGCAGCCGCGGGATCAGCGTCGGCAGCTCGAGCGGGGTCGCCTTGCGCAGCACGCCGACGCTCAGCGAGCCGGTCTCCAGCCCGGCGCCCTCGCAGACGCGGATCGGCCGCGTCCCGAAGTAGGTGAACGGGTCCGAGTTCTGCGCGATCACGGTGACGCCGTCGAGTGTCTCGCCGTCGACCGTCACCTTCATCTGGGGCGGGTTGACGAGGTAGCGGCGGTTGAAGGTCGAGACCGCCGCCCACGAGTAGTAGTACGGCCCGAACCGCGCCTTGAGCCGCGGGTGGGCGTCGACGCGCTCGACGACGCTGGCGTCGATCCCGACACCGGACGAGAAGACGAACGCACGGCCGTTGACGAGCCCGAGGTCGACCTTGCGCGGCTTGAAGTCGTCGGCGAGCGACAGCAGGTGCTCGGTCGCGTCGACGACGTCGCCGGGGATCCCGATCGTGCGGTGGAACACGTTCGTCGCGCCGCCCGGGAGACAGCTCAGCGGCGTCTCCGATCCGATTAGCCCGTTCGCGGCCTCGTTGACCGTGCCGTCGCCGCCGAACGCGACCACCAGGTCGTAGCCCTCGCCGGCCGCCTCGCGGCAGATCTGGGTCGCGTGGTCGCGCCGTTCGGTGTCGACGGCCTCGACCTCGTAACGCGCCTGGAGCGCGTAGACGACGAGGTTGCGCAGCCGGTCCGAGACCGTCGTCGCGTACGGGTTGACGATCACCAGCATCCGCTTCTTCTCGGCGCTGGTCGACGACAGCCGGCTCGCCAGCGCCTCGGCCCGCGCCTCGCTGGTCGCGGTCTGGGTCGAAGGGTCGGAGGAGGACATGCCTAGACGCTAACCCCGCGGCCGGCGGCGGTTACGGCTTCGCTCGCGGCTTGGGCTCGACAGCCGACTCGAAGTGGACCGTCTCGCCGTGAGCGATCTCGCGGATCCGGCCTTCGTTGAGCAGCAGGTCGGTGTGGCCAAGAACCTCGCTGAGCGTCAGGAACGCCTGGGTGACCGCGATGTTGCCCCACATCGACTGAGCGATCTCGTGCGCGCTGCGCGGCCGTTCGGCGATCAGCCGGTGGATCTTGTCAGCGCGCCGGCGGTGCATGTCGAAGCGCTCGTCGATCAGGGCGCGGTGGTCGAGGACCGGATCGCCGTGCCCCGGCAGGACGATGTCGAGATCCATCTCGCGCGTCGCGGTCATCGACTCGATGTAGGCGACGAGCGACTGCGGCCGTCCGGTCGAGCCGTCGAACGGCCGCGTGATCAGCGTGTTCGACGAGACGCGGCCGAGCAGGTGGTCGCCGGCGACCAGCATCCGCCGCTCGGCGTCTTCGAAGACCGTGTCGGACGGCGAGTGGCCCGGTCGCCAGTGGACCTTCCAGGCACGGTCGGCGAACTCCAGCGTGTCGCCGTCGTGCAGGACGCGCGTGACCTTCGCCGCCGCGCCCCAGCCGCGGTAGGCGCGCGAGACCGACTGCAATGCGCGCACAACGTCGTCCGGGATGCCGTGGCGGAGCATCGTGTCGCTGGCGAAGTCGTCCTCGGCCTGCATCTCCTCCGAGTAGTTCTCGACCATCGCCACCGCGTGGTCGATCACGCAGACCTCGGCGCCGGAGCGCGCCGCGACCAGTCCCACGAGGCCGAGGTGGTCAATGTGCTGATGGGTCAGGACGATCCGCTCGATCTCCTCCAGCGAGCGGCCGAGCGCCGCGAGCCCCTGGGTCAGCTCGTCGAACGACGTCCCCGAGTTCGGGCCCGCGTCGATCAGCGTCAGCGGGTCGTCTTCGACCAGGTAGACGTTGACGCGGCCGATCGCGAACGGCGTCGGGATCGAGATCCGGTGGATCCCGGCGGCGGCTGCCGCGGCGAAGGCTTCCGGGTTCTCCTCGGTACTCACGAGCGGATCAGCGCGAGGACCTCGTCGCGCTTCTCTGCCATGTCGGCCGGGGAGACGAGCGACTCCAGGTTGAGTCGCAGCAGCGGCTCGGTGTTCGAGGGCCGGACGTTGAAGTGCCAGTCCTCGTAGTCGACCGACACGCCGTCGAGCCACGACACCTCGCCGTCGGAGTAGCGCTCCGCGATCTCGCGCATCTTGGCGTCCTGGTCGGCGACCTTGGAGTTGATCTCGCCCGAGATGAAGTACTTGCCGCGCAGGTCCGCGAGCAGGTCCGCGAGCGTGCGGTCGTCCTTCGACAGCAGCTCGAGGATCAGCAGCGCCGGCAGCACGCCCGAGTCCGCGCAGTAGAAGTCGCGGAAGTAGTAGTGGCCCGAGACCTCACCGCCGAACGCGGCGCCCTCGTCGCGCATCCGCGTCTTGAAGAAGGCGTGGCCGACGCGGTTGACCCGTGCTGTCCCGCCGGCCGCCTCGACGATGTCGCGCACGGCGCGGCTGGCGCGCACGTCGTAGAGGATCGTCGCGCCGGGCTCGCGCTCGAGGATCGACTGCGCCAGCAGCGCGGTCAGGAAGTCGCCGTCGACGAACGTGCCGCTGCCGTCGATGAAGAAGCAGCGGTCGGCGTCGCCGTCCCAGGCGATGCCGAGGTCGGCGTTCTCGGCGCGGACCTTGTCGACGATGAACTGGCGGTTCTCCTCGAGCAGCGGGTTCGGCTCGTGGTCAGGGAACTCGCCGTCGGGCACCCAGTAGGTCTGGACCTGCTCGATCGCGAGCTGGTCGAGCAGCGGGCCGCAGAGCGGTCCCGCCATCCCGTTGCCGCCGTCGAGCACGACCTTCAGCGGCTTGACCGCGCCGGCGTCGATCCAGGCGAGCGCGTCCCGGTGGAACGGCTGCCAGACGTCCTCTTGCTCGATTGGACCGGCAGTGACCGCCGGGTCCCCGAGGCCGTCGACGGTCAGCAGTTCGCGCAGCTCGCCGATCCCGGCGTCGCCGGACAGCGCGAGCGCGCCGCGGCCGACGAGCTTCGCGCCGGTGTAGGCCTTCGGGTTGTGCGAGGCGGTGCACATCAGGCCGCCGTCGAGCTGACGCGAGCCGACGGTCCAGTACAGGACCTCGGTGCCGACCATCCCGACGTCGAGCACCGAGGCGCCCTCGTCGCTCATCCCACGCGCGTACTCGGCCGCCAGCGCCGGGGCGGTGAGGCGCATGTCGCGCCCCAGGGCGAGGCGCAGCTCGGACGGCTCGGTGTCGTACATACCGGCGAGCACGCGCGCGAATCCGCGCCCGATCGCGTAAGCCGTCGTCTCGTCGATCTGCGAGCCGTAGAGGCCGCGGACGTCGTATGCCTTGAAGATTCCTGCGTCGATCTCGGTCACGCGGCGAGAGGCTACAGCCAGCCCCGCCGGCGGAAGTAGCCGAGCATCCCGAGCAGCAGCACGAGCATCGCGCCGATCACGACCAGGAAGGCGGCGTGCGAGCCCTCGCCCGGCACGCCGACGTTCATGCCCCAGACGCTGGCGAGCAACGTCAGCGGCAGGACGATCACCGAGATCGAGGTCAGCACGCGCAGGATGTCGTTGACGCGGTGCGAGATGACCGACTCGTTGGTCTCCTCGAGCGCCTCGACGACCTCCTTGTAGTTCTCGAGCATGTCCCAGATCCGCTCCGACGCGTCCTGGATGTCGTCGAAGTAGACGTCGAGGTCGGCGGCCATGTAGCGCTGCTTGGTCCGCTCGAGGTCGCGCAGCGTGGTGCGCTGCGGCCGGATGATCTTGCGGAAGTTGATGATCTCCTGCTTGACGTTGGAGATGTCCCGCACGAGCTCCTCGGAGCGGCCCATGAAGATGTCCTCCTCGACCTGCTCGAGCTTGTTGCCCATCTTGCGCAGCATCGGGAAGCAGTAGTCGAACGAGTCGTCGACGATCTTGTAGAGCAGGTAGCCGGGGCCCTTCGAGAACAGCTGCTCGCGCATCTCGTCGGAGGCGCGGCAGCGCTCGAACAGGTACTCGACCGGCGGGATCGGCCGGTTCGGCAGCGTGATCAGGAAGTCCGGCCCGACGAACATGTCCAGCTCGGCCGTGTTGAGCCGGCCGACCGACTTGTCGTAGACCGGGAAGTGCAGGACGATGAACAGGTAGTCGGGGTACTCGTCGATCTTCGGCCGCTGGTTACGCGAGGCGACGTCCTCGTAGTCGAGCGGGTGGAAGTCGAAGTGCTCCTGCAGCCAGGCGCGGTCGACCGGGCCCGGGCGCTCGATGTTGATCCAGCGCAGCGGGCGGGGCGGGCTGCCGTCGGGGCCGACACCGGCCCACTCGACGACCTCTACGTTCGGCTCAGGAGCAGCGGTGGAGGGCCCGGAATCGGGTCCGATACGCGGCGTTCGCCGCAGGCGTGGCCTCGGAATGCTCGGCATGGCTCGGACTGAGCGGGTCGTCGGTCGGGACCGTCATCGGGTTGATTCTACCCCCGGCCTTGCATCCATCCCTCTGATCGCTATCCTCCTTGCACTGACATAGCCGTACGCATCCAGAGGGGTGGAGGGAAATGGCCCTACGAAACCCCGGCAACCATCCAGACGACTTCGGTCGCGAGGAAAGGTGCCAAGTCCATCAGATCCAGTTGATCTGAAAGATGTGGCGAAGCCCTGAAAGGCCTCCGTCACGAGCAACGCGGCGGAGCTTTCGACATGAAGGGGCTGAACAGATGGCTATAGAGGCACTGAAGTGCAAGGAGTGCGGAACGAGCTACCCGCTCGAGGCGCGCTTCGTCTGCGACGACTGCTTCGGACCGCTCGAGGTCGCCTACGACTTCTCCGGGCTCGACGCCGAGTCGACCCGGCGCCGGATCCAGGCCGGCCCGCAGTCGATCTGGCGCTACTCCGACTTCCTGCCGTTCGAGTCGCAGCCGCGCACCGCGCTCGCGGCCGGCATCACGCCGCTGGTGCGCGCCGACCGGCTCGCCGAGCGGCTGGGCGTGGGGGAGGTCTGGGTCAAGAACGACGCCGCCAACCCGACGCACTCGTTCAAGGACCGCGTCGTCACGGTCGCGCTGGCCAAGGCCCAGGAGCTCGGCTTCCAGGTCGTAGCCTGCGCGTCGACCGGCAACCTCGCGAACGCCGTAGCGGCTCACGCCGCCGCGGCGGGCCTCGAGTCCTACGTCTTCGTGCCGGCCGATCTCGAGGAGCAGAAGATCCTCGCCACGGGCGTCTACGGCACCAACCTGGTCGCCGTCAACGGCAACTACGACGACGTCAACCGGCTCTGCACCGAGATCGCCGGCGAGCGCGAGTGGGGATTCGTCAACGTCAACCTGCGGCCGTACTACGCCGAGGGTTCGAAGACGGTCGCCTTCGAGATCGCCGAGCAGCTCGGTTGGGAGTTGCCGGACCGGATCGTCGCTCCGATCGCCTCGGGCTCGCTGATCACCAAGATCGCGCGCGGCTTCGAGGAGTGGCTCGAGGTCGGTCTGGTCGAGGGTGAGCTGCCGAAGTTCAACGGCGCCCAGGCCGAGGGCTGCTCGCCGGTCGCGCAGGCCTACGAGGCCGGACGCGACTTCTGCGCGCCCGTCAAGCCGCAGACGATCGCGAAGTCGCTGGCGATCGGCAACCCGGCTGACGGCCCCTACGCGCTCGATCTGGCGCGGCGCACCGAGGGCGGCATCGACGCGGTGACCGACGACGAGATTCGCGCGGGCATCAAGCTGCTGGCCGAGACGACGGGCATCTTCACCGAGACCGCCGGTGGTGTGACCACCGCGACGCTGGCGAAGCTGGCCGAGCGTGGCGAGATCGGCCCCGACGAGCGCGTCGTGCTGGTGATCACCGGCGAGGGCCTGAAGACGCTCGACGCGGTGCGCGGCAGCTTCGAGACCATCGACGTCGACCCGACGACCGAGTCGTTCGCCAGTGCGGCGGGCGTCGGCGCCGTCGCGTAACGGCTGTAACCTGCACGCCGAAATGAGCGTCACAGTCAAGATCCCCACGCAGCTGCGCGCCGTTACCGGCGGCGAGTCCGAAACGGCAGTCGAGGAGGCGTCGACGGTCGGCGAGGTACTCGACGGCCTCTACGACCGCTTCGACGGCCTGCGTGACCGCATCGCCGAGGACGGCGGCCTGCGCCGCTTCGTCAACGTCTACGTCGGTGGCGAGGACATCCGCTTCCTGGATGGCCTCGACACCGCGGTCGACGACGGCGACGAGGTCACCATCCTGCCGGCCGTCGCCGGCGGCTAGTCGCGGCACTCTCCTCTCGCGTGAGCTGGAACCCCGCTGACTCGACCGTCCTGGTGACGGGCGCTCAGGGGTTCATCGGCTCCTGGCTCGCCGAGCGGCTGCTCGACGAGGGCGCGCGCGTCGTCGTGCCGCGCCGCGACGTCGAGCCTGACGCGCGCTTCCGCAGCGACGGGATCGAGCAGCGCTGCGTCGTCGTCGCCGCCGACATCCAGGACTATGAGGCGATGACGCGCGTGCTCAACGAGCACGGCGTCGACACCGTCTTCCACCTCGCCGCGCAGACGATCGTCGGCACCGCCAACCGCTCGCCGCTGTCGACCTTCGAGGCGAACGTCCGCGGCACCTACGTGCTGCTCGAGGCGTGCCGCGCGGTCGGGGTGGTGGGGGACCCGGTCGAGCGGGTCGTCGTCGCCTCGTCCGACAAGGCGTACGGCTCGCACGATCAGCTGCCCTACCGCGAGGACTTCGCGCTGCAGCCGACCTTCCCGTACGACGTGTCGAAGGCCTGCACCGACATGATCGCGCGCAGCTTCGCCGCCACCTACGACATCCCGGTCGCCGTGACGCGCTTCGCGAACATCTACGGCGGCGGCGACCTGAACTGGTCGCGGATCGTGCCCGACAGCTGCCGCGCGCTGGCGAAGGGCGAGGCGCCGGTGATCCGCTCCGACGGCACGCCCGAGCGCGACTACCTCTATGTCGAGGACGCGGTCGACGCCTACCTGACCGTCGCCCGGTCGCTCGACGACGAGCGCCTGCGCGGCCGCGCCTGGAACGCCGGCTGGGGCTCGCCGCTGGCGGTGCGCGAGATCGTCGACAGGCTGATCGCCGTATCCGGCGCCGACGTGACCGCGGACGTCCAGGGCAACGGCACGCCACACGGTGAGATCGACCGCCAGTACCTCGACTCGTCGGTGATCAAGGCTGAGCTTGGCTGGCAGCCCCAGATCGAGCTCGACGACGGGCTGCGGCGCACCTACGACTGGTACGCCGCGCGGGGATAGGAGTGCGCGCGTCCGCCTCTGCACTCGTTGCGGCAGTGGCGCTGGCCCTGCTCGCGCTGCCGAGCGGCGCGGGCGCCAAGACGATCTCGGTCGGCCGTTCCGCCGACGGTCTTCAGATTCGCGGCGAGTGGGTCGGGTCGCCGCGTGCGCCGCGAACGATCCTCGTCGTCGGCGAGATCCACGGCAGCGAGCCCGCCGGCCGCGCTGTTGTGAAACGCCTGCGCGGCGCGCGCCCACCCAAGGGTGTCGCGTTCCTGCTCGTCGAGACCGCCAATCCCGACGGTGGCCGCGCGGGCACCCGCTGGAACGCCAACGGCGTTGACCTCAACCGCAACTTCCCGTTCGGCTGGATGGGTGGCGGTAAGCCCTTCGACACCTACTTCCCGGGCTCGGCGCCGCTGTCGGAGCCAGAGTCGAGTGCGCTCGCCGCGCTGGTCCGGCGCGTTAAGCCGCGCGTGACCGTCTGGTACCACCAGCACATGCGGCTGGTTGACCGCTCCGGTGGCGATCCGTACCTGGAGCGGCTGTACGCGAAGCGGTCGGGTCTCCCGTACAAGCGGATCGCACCGCTCCCCGGCACCGCGACCAGATGGCAGAACGACACCTTTCCGGACGACAGCGCGTTCGTCGTCGAGCTTCCGGCCGGGCGGCTCGACCGCGCGTCGGTCGCCCGCCATGCCGGTGCGGTCGCTGCGCTCGCGCGGGCCGTCGCCCCGCCGCGCGTCGTCCAGACGCCGATCCCGTTCGGCGCCCGCCGCAAGAGCGAGATGCGCGCCTACGCCAACCGCCACTACGGGATCGACGACTTCCGGCTGCGGCGGCCGCGCGTGATCGTCGAGCACTACACCGCCTCGAACAGCTTCTCGTCGGCCTTCAACACGTTCGCCGCCGACAGCCCCGACGTCGAGCTGGGCGAGCTGCCGGGCGTCTGCGCCCACTACGTGATCGACCGCGACGGGACCGTCCACCAGCTGGTGCCGACGACGATCATGTGCCGCCACACCGTCGGCCTCAACTGGACGGCGATCGGCATCGAGCACGTCGGGGTCAGCGACCGCCAGGTGCTCGGCAACCGCCGTCAGCGCGCGGCTTCGCTGCGGCTCACGCGCATGCTCCAGGGCCGCCACCGGATCGCGACGCGCAACGTGATCGGCCACGCGGAGAGCCTGTCGAGCCCGTTCCACCGCGAGCGCGTCGCCCGCCTGCGCAACCAGACCCACGGCGACTTCGCGCCCTCGGCGATGCGCAGCTACCGCCGCATGCTCGACGCGCTGGCCGCTCCGAAGTCGCTGCGTTAGCGCGAGTCGTCCGGGCGGTCGCGTAGACAGGCCCAGATGGACAAGGCCGTCCTGTTCGCGCTGATCGCCTCGAGTGCGCTGCCGCTCGGCGCCGCCATCGGCGCCTGGGCCCCGCCGCCGCGGCGGGTGACCGCCGCGCTGCTCGCGTTCGCTTCCGGTGCGCTGATCACGGCCGTCGCGTTCGAGCTCTTCGAGGAGGCCTTCCACGCGGGCGAGTGGCGCGCCGGTGTCGCCTTCCTCGCCGGCGCGACGGTCTTCATCGTCGTCGACAGCTGGCTCGACCGCCGGACTGCGCGCAAGGGCGCCACCGGCGCCGGGATCGGATTCGCGCTGCTGGCCGGTGTGACGCTCGACGGCGTGCCGGAGAACCTGGCGATGGGCGTGTCGCTGATCGAGGGCGGCGGCGCGGCGCTGCTGGTCGCGATCTTCGTCTCGAATCTGCCCGAGGCGATCGTCGGGGCGAAGAAGATGCGCGAGGCGAAGATCGAGCCGGGACGGATCATGGCGATCTGGGTCGGGGCCTCGGTGCTGCTGGCGATCGCGGTGGTCGTCGGCTACGGCGCGCTCGAGGGCGTCGACGACAAGACGCTCGCCTGGCCGCTCGGCTTCGCGGCCGGCGCGGTGCTCGCCTCGCTCGCCGACACGCTGATGCCTGAGGCGTTCGAGGAGGGGGGTCCGTCGATCGCCTACGCGACCGCGCTCGGATTCCTGCTGTCGTACCTGATCTCCGCCGCCTGAGCGGCGCTACTCGACGCGGTAGCGCTCGGGCACGTAGGTCTGCGTGTCCTCGGGCGGGCGGATGTAGGCGCGCTGCTGACGCGGCGGTAGCTCGACCGGGTCGTACTCGACGTCGCCGTAGGGGATCTGGTCGAGCAGGTGCGCGATCAGGTTGAGCCGCGCGGTCCGCTTGTCGTCGGCCTCGACGACCCACCAGGGCGAGTCCTTGGTGTCGGTGTAGGCGAACATCTCGTCCTTGGCCTCGGCGTAGTCGACCC
>CAZVRI010000074.1:0-11984 GCA_964629855.1 uncultured Thermoleophilaceae bacterium | reverse complement strand
TTGTAGTTCACGCCGGCCGCCATCACGCGCACGATGACCTCGAAGGCGCCGGGCTGCGGGACCTCGATCTCCTCGAGCTGGAAGGCGTCCTCAGGCTCGCCGAAGCGCTCCTCGCGGATAACCCAGGCCGCCATCGTCGGGGGCAGCTCGCCGGGCTCGACGCTGAGCTTGGTCGGATCGGTCAGGTCGAGTGAAGACATCGGTGCGGAGGTTCCTCCCGGGGAATCGTCGTCGTACTGGGCCTCGGGAGGGTACAGGGCCGCGTGAGAGCAGTCTTGGCCGGGCTTGGCCGACTGGCCAGTCAGCCGGGTACCATCGCCGCCATGAAAGCCACCGTGTACGCGCTTCCCGGATCGCATCCCGTCAAGGCAGCCCTGCTGATGCTCGACCGCAAGGGCATCGAATGGAAGCGTCGCGAGCTTGCGAACGTCGTCGATCGCCCGCTGCTGCGCGCGCTCGGCTTCCCGGAGTCGACCGTCCCCGCGATCAAGATCGACGACCGCAAGATCCAGACGTCGCTGGCGATCTCCCGCGCGCTCGACGAGCTGGTCCCCGAGCCGCCGCTGTTCCCCGCCGACCCCGATCGCCGCGCCGCCGTCGAAGCCGCCGAGCGTTGGGGCAACGATGTGCTGCAGCCGGTTCCGCGGCGGCTGTCCTGGGCTGCGCTGAAGCGCGACCGCTCGGGCCTGCGCAGTTTCATCGAGGGCCCGATCATGGGGATCCCGGCGGGCCTGGCGACTGCGACTGCCGCGCCGCTCATCTGGCGCAGCGCGAAGATCCACAAGGCGAGCGACGACGCGGTACGCGCCGACCTGATGTCGCTGCCCGCGCTGATCGACCAGGTCGACGATCTGATCGCGAACGGCGTGATCGGTGGGGCCGAGCCGAACGCTGCCGACTTCCAGATCTTCACCAGCGTCCGTCTGCTGCTCTGCTTCGACGACCTCCGTCCGCTGCTCGACGGCCGGCCGGCCGCTGAGCACGCGCGGCGCGTCGTACCCGACTTCCCGGGACAGATGCCGCCGGTGTTTCCGGCCGAGTGGCTGCCCGTGGCGGCTGCCGCCTAGCGCGACGGGACGAGCTAGGGCAGGAGCAGGTCGTCGCTCGAGCTGGTCCGCTCGGGACCGATCGTCAGTGTCGCGGAGGGGATCTGGTCCTCGATGTCGACCGCCCGACTCGATCCGGCGCGCACCTCGTAGCTGCCGGGGCGCAGGGTCTTCTGGATCGTCGCGGTGTCCTGAGGCTGTATCGGCGCGGTGCGCTCGATCACGTCCTCGCCCTCGACGGTGATCGTGTGGGCGCGGTCGGTCTGGTTCGAGAAGGTGATCAGCAGCGGGCCTGCGCCCTCGCGCTGCGGGGAGAGGGTGACCCCGTCGTCGCGGATGACGGCACTCAACTCAACCGCCGTCGGAGGCCGCGGATCGTTGGCGAAGTCGTCGTCGCCACAGCCTGCGGCGGCGAGCACCAGAACGACCCCGCCCACGAGGAACGGCGCCCTGCGATTACGCATCTTGGTTAGTGCCTTCATCCTCTCCCGACTCGAACCCTAATCAACACCTGGGGTGTGATGCGATGCGGTCCTACCGGCACTTCAGAGCCAAGACCGTCTTTGTTGCAATAAGCATATGTGCCTAGACGGTATGCCTAGGTGCTGAACGGCGGGTCGACTACGACCGCGCGAGCGCCGTCGGCGCCGACCAGGACTTCATCGTCCGGAGCGGCCTCGCGGCGGATCAGCGCCAGCGCGATCGGGCCGTGGACGGGGGAGACGCAGGCCGAGCCGATCGTCCCGACCTCTCGCTCGCCGAACACGATCGCGTCGCCGGACGCGGCCGGCTCGGAGAGGCGCAGGCCGCGCAGGTGGCGGTTCGGCTTGCCCTTGTAGTGGAGGCGCGCGACGGTCTCCTGGCCGACGTAACAGCCCTTGGTGAAGCTGACGGCGCGCTCGTTGAGACCGGCCTCCTGGGGGATGACGCCGTCGAGCTCGAAGCCGAGCCGCGGGCGACCACTTTCGATTCGCAGGCACTCGGCGGCCTCCAGGGATACCTCCGGAACGTCGAGCTCCGACCGCGCGGCGGCTGCCTGCCGCTCGCCGCAGATCAGGTCGACGCCGACGTCGGTCGCGACGGCAACTCCGTACGGGGTCAGGACGTGGTCGTGCTCTGTCTCGCCTGGCGCGGAGTCGAGGCCGGCGCGTGCCGCCGGGCCGATCAGCGACAGCACCAGGTGATCGTCGGAGAGATCCGTGTGGCTGACCTGGCGGCCGAGGCTGTAGGTCTCGAAGACGTGGTTGAGCACCGCGCGGCTGGCCGCCTCGGCGTCGACCAGCAGGCGGTCGGGCGCGAGGCGCAGCACGCGCATGTCGGTGCGGATCTTGCCCTTGTGGTCGAGCAGCGCGGCGTAACAGCCGCTACCCGGCGCGAGCGCCTCGACGTCGTTGGTGACCTGGCCCTGGAGGAACTCGGCGGCCTCGGCGCCGCTCAGCTCGATGACCGTGCGGTCCGGATGGGCGACCAGACCGGCGCGGTCGCGCAGCAGCTCGTACTCGTCGGTGGCGATCACGAGCACGATTCTACGAGGTCGATTTTGAGTCTTGCCTAACTTTTGGTTCAATGGAGGCGAATGGAAGAGTTGCCGAACCCCAAGATCTCGCGCCGCAAGCTGCTCGGCGGCGCGGCGGCGACCGCTGCCGCCGTTCCTGTGCTGCACGAGCTGGTCCCGCACCAAGGGGTCCACAACCAACTCGCGCGCGCCGCGGGCAGTGAGGGGCACCAAGGGCACGGCGGTGCGGCCGCGGGGGCCGGCGGCCACGCCACCAGCACCCACGGCGGGGCGGCGCACTCGGGCACGATCGGCAGCGTCGACCCGGCCGTCAACGGCTTCGACCCGCAGCTGATCCTGCGCGACTTCGACCGCGGCAAGGTCAAGCGCGAGGGCGGGCGCACCGTCAGGGAGTTCGAGATCGTCGCCGAGGACCGCGAGATCGAGGTGGCTCCCGGGGTCAAGTTCGCCGCCTGGGCCTACAACGGCCGCATCCCCGGGCCGACGCTGCGGGCGACCGAGGGCGATCGCATCCGGATCAACTTCGTGAACGCATCGAGCCACCCGCACACGATGCACTTCCATGGCGTCCATGTCGCGCGGATGGACGGCGTGCCGCAGGTCGCGCCCGGCAACATCGAGCCCGGCGGGAACTTCACCTACGAGTTCGACGCCGAGCCGTTCGGCCTCCACCTCTACCACTGCCACACGACTCCGCTCGCGAACCACATCGCCAAGGGTCTCTACGGCGCCTTCATCATCGACCCGAAGGACGGTCGCCCACCGGCTGACGAGCAGGTGATGGTGATGAACGGCTTCGACACGAACTTCGACCTCGCCAACGAGGTCTACGCCGTCAACACTGTCGCCTTCGCCTACCACGACAAGCCGATCCGCGTGAAGCGCGGCGAGCTGGTGCGGCTCTACATCGTGAACATCCTCGAGTTCGACCTGATCAACTCGTTCCACGTCCACGGGAACTTCTTCGACTGGTACCCGACCGGGACGCGGCTCGAGGCGCGCGACTTCACCGACACGGTGATCTTCGGCCAGGGCGAGCGGGGGATCGCCGAGCTGCGCTTCCCCTACACCGGCAAGTACATGTTCCACGCCCACGTCTCCGAGTTCGCGGATCTCGGCTGGATGGGCTTCTTCGAGGTGGTGGACTGATGGAGGCCGGCCAGGCGACCGCCGAGCGTGGCGCGGCGCGGCGGATGCCGGCCTGGCTGGCCGGGCTGCTGCCGCTGGCGCTGCTCGGAGTCGCGATCGGGCTGTTCGTCGGATTCGGCGCGCCCGGCTTGGAGCGCAACGGGATCCCGGTCGAGCAGTTGACGGTCGAGCGGACGGTCCTGAAGCCGGGCGAGATTGAGCTGGTCGTGCGCAACGACGGGCCGGACACGGTCGCGATCGAGCAGGTGATGGTCAACGACGCCTTCGTCGCCTTCGACCAGACGAGCGGCGAGATCGACCGTCTCGGCGGCGACACGATCAAGATCCAGTACCCGTGGATCGAGGGCGAGGCCTACGGGGTCACGCTGTTGACGGCAACCGGTGGGACGGTCGTGCACGCGATCGGCGTCGCGGCCGAGACGCCGCAGGCGGACGTCGGCTTCTACGGCCTGATGGCGCTCGTGGGGCTCTACGTCGGGCTGATCCCGGTGGCGATCGGAATGCTCTGGCTGCCCTGGATCCGCCGGATCGATCCGCGCTGGGTGCAGTTCGTGCTGGCGTTGACCGTCGGCCTGCTCGCCTTCCTCGGCATCGACGCACTGCTCGAGGGGACCGAGATCGCCGCCACCGGCCCGCAGGCGCTGGGCGGGGCGTCACTTGTGTTCCTCGGCGCCGGGATCGCGTATCTGGGGCTGGTCGCGGTCGACGGCTGGCTGCGCGGGCGCGCTGAGCGCGCCGAGCGGGGCGGCGCCGGCCCGTGGCGGCTCGCCTTCCTCGTCGCGCTCGGCATCGGGCTGCACAACCTCGGCGAGGGCCTGGCGATCGGCTCCGCCTACGCGATCGGCTCGCTGGCGCTCGGCGCGTCGCTGATCGTCGGCTTCGCGCTGCACAACACGACCGAGGGCCTGGCGATCATCTCGCCGGTCGCGAAGGGCGGTCAGGCGGCGAAGGCCTCGTTGCCGCGGCTCATCGGCCTCGGCGCGCTCGCCGGCGGGCCGGCGATTCTCGGCACCTGGATCGGCGCGTCGGCGTTCAACCCGAGCCTGGCGGCGCTGCTGTTCGGCCTCGGCGCCGGGGCGATCGCACAGGTGATCGTGCAGATCGCACCGAGCTTGCGCGACGCCGCCGGCAAGCTGCTCAACCCGCTCGTGGCGAGCGGAATGGCCGTGGGAGTGCTGCTGATGTACGCGACCGGGCTGCTGATCTCACTCTGATGGCCACACTGCCCGACAGCGGCGCGGTCTCGGACGCCGTCCAGGACTACGCGAAGGCGATCTACTCGCTGCAGGAGCGCTCCGACTGCCCGGTCTCGACTTCGGCGCTCGCCGAGCGGCTGGCCGTCTCGCCGGCATCGGCGTCGGCGATGGTCAAGCGGCTGGAGTCGCTCGGCTTGGTCACGCGCAAGCCGTACCACGGCGTCGAGCTGACCGCGGCGGGCCGCCGCGTCGCGCTCGAGGTGATCCGCCACCACCGGCTGCTCGAGCTCTACCTGGCCGAGGCACTCGGGATGCCGTGGGACCGCGTCCATGAGGAGGCCGAGGTGCTCGAGCACGCGATCTCGCCGGAGCTGTCGGAGCTGATCGCCGCGAAGCTCGGCAACCCGACCCACGACCCGCACGGCGACCCGATCCCGACCGCCGACGGCGAGATCGAGCGTGCCAGCTCGCGCCGGCTCGGCGACCTCGAGCAGGGGGAGCGCGGGATCTTCGTGCGCGTCTCCGACTCCGACCCCGAGATGCTGCGCTGGCTGTCCGAGCGCGGGATTGCGCCGGGGGACCGGCTCGAGGTCCTGGAGCGCCAGCCGTTCGACGGTCCGCTGCTCGTCCGCTTCGGTTCCGGCGACCACTCGCTCGGCGGCGAGCTGGTGCGGATGATGCGGGTCAGCGGCGCCGAGTAGGGTTTCGGGAAGTGCCGCTCGCAGAGGACTTCCAGCAGGTCGTCGACTCGCTCCCGCCCGACTGGACGGGGCTCGAGGTCGACCTGCGGATCGACGATCCCGAGCGGTTCGTCGAGACGGCGACGCTGCTGACTCAGATCAACGCGATGCCCTACTCGAAGCAGGAGTGGCACTGGCGGCTGCGCGTCGCCAACCAGTTCGGTCACGCGGCCGCCGCGCCGACGGTGCGTGGGACGCTGGCGTTGCTCGACGCCGAGGGCATCACCGGCGAGCTCGCCGCACGCGAGGCGCGCTCGGGGCGTGTCGAGGTCACGCAGATGTGGGGCCGGCCGGAGTCGGTTCGGCGCGAGTTCCGCGAGCGCCGTCACCAGTAGCGCGTGGCGCGCATCGCCCTGCTGTCGCCCGACCTCCTATTCGGATCGAAGGTGCAGGGCGCGCTGGAGATCGCCGGGCACACCGTCGCCCGCTTCGCGACGGGCGAGCGGCTGCGCGTTGCGGCGCAGTTCCACGACGTTGTGATCTTCGACCTGACCGCGGAGGGGATCGACGGCCCGGATCTGCTGCACGAGCTGCGCGAGCACGGCGAGCTGGAGGAGGGGACGGCGACGCTCGGCTACTACTCGCACGTCGACACCGCGACCCGCGCACGGGCGCTCGACGCTGGCTTCACGCGGGTGGTGCCGCGTTCGCGGATGGCGCGCGAGACGGTCTCGCTCGTCGAGGGACTGCTCAGCGACTGACGCCGACGTCGAACAGCACGCTCACGTCGGGCCGCCGGGCGAGGATGCCGAAGCGGACGTCGAAGCCGGCCCACGCGCGGAGGATCTCCTCGTCGAGGACGAGCGGCGGGCGCAGGGCGGGGGCGACGGCGCGCAGTTGAGCGGTGACCAGGCCGGGCTCGGAGTCCGAGGCGGCGACGATCTCGCGGACGGCCGCAGGCCGGTCGGCGAGCGCGGCGCGGGTGCCGTCGGTGAGCGTGGCGACGAGGTCGGCGTAGAGGTCTGGGTCGGCGTTGAGGCGCTCGCGCGTCGTGGTGACGATCAGCTCGGGGTAGCGCGGGGCGCCGTAGCGGTCGACGCGGAACTGCCGTGTCGGCACGCCCTCGCGGCGTAGCGCGACGCCCTCGGCGTTCCAGAAGGTGACGACACCGTCGACCTTGCCGGCGGCGAGGCTGGGGACCGCTGAGAAGCCGATCGTGATGCGGCGGACGGCGTCGTAGTCGCCGCCGTCGGACTCGACGGTCGCGCGCAGGACGGCGTCGTCGGATGGGAGGCCGGTGACACCGACGCGGCGGCCCTCGAGGTCGCGCGGGCGGCGGATGTCAGGTTGAGTGATGACGGCGGCGAGCGGTGCCTGGACGAGCGCGCCGATCCCGACGACGTCGGCGCCGCGCTCGGCGGCGAGGCCGAGGTCGTGGATGTCGACGATCGACGCATCGGCGCGGCCGGCGGCAAGCAGCTTCAGCGAGTCGGTCGACGACGACGGCACGCGCACGTCGAGATCGATCCCGTGGTCGCGGTCGATCCCGTCGGCTGCCGCGGTGTAGATCCCGGCGTGGACGGCGTTCGGCTGGAAGTCGAGCGCGAGCTTGACCGGTCGCGCGGCGTCGCTGCTGGACTCGTCATCGCCGCAGCCGGCGGCGAGCAGCGCGAGCAGGGCGAGGCAGGTTGCTAGGAGGGCCGGTCGCCGCACGACCGCGGCAATCTAGGCGATTCGCGCCGCCGAAGCGGGCACCTCGTCGCCCACCTGCCAGAGGCTCCACTCGCCGGGAATGCCGCGCAGCCGGTGCGATCCGCGCCGACGGAAGTCGATCCCGGAGCCGACGACGAGATCCTTGACGGTGCCCGACACAAGCACCTCGCCCGGGCCGGCCTCGTTCATGACGCGGGCGCCGATATGGACGGCGAGGCCGGCGACGTCGTCGCCGACGATCTCGCACTCGCCGGTGTGCAGGCCGGCGCGGACCTGGATCCCGAGCTCGTGGACGGCGTGCTCGATCGAGCGGGCGGCGCCGATTGCGCGCGCCGGTCCGTCGAAGGTCGCAAGCACGCCGTCGCCGGTCGACTTGACCGCCCTGCCGCGGTGGCGGGTCACCTCAGCGCGCACGAGCTCGTCGTGGCGCGCGAGCAGCGCGCGCCAGGCCGCGTCGCCGAGCTGCGCCGCGCGCGCGGTCGATCCGCAGATGTCGGTGAACAGGACGGTTGCGAGCACGCGGTCCGGCTCCGGCACGTGGCGGCTGCCGGTGAGGAACTCCTCGATCTCGCCGAGGACCGCTTCGGTATCGCCGGCCGAGAAGAGACTGTCCGTGCCCTCCAGCTCGACGTAGCGCGCGCCGGGAATGCGCTCGGCGATGTAGCGCGAGTGCTCGACCATCAGGAACGGGTCGTCGCGGCGGTGCATGACGAGCGTCGGCACGCGGATCGTCGGCAGGACATGGCGGACGTCGGTGTCGCCGAGCACGCGCAGCACCGCCTCGGCGGTGCCGGGGCTGGCCGAGTAGCGCTCCATTCGCCCGCACCAGCGCAGGTAGTCGGGGTCGTTGGCGCGGCTCGGCGCCAGCGCGGCGGGCACGGCACCCTGGCCCCACTGGGCGACCAGCCCGGCCATGCGCTCGTCGCGCTCGTCGTCGCGCGGCGGCCAGTCGTAGTCGGGCGCCCAGCGCGTGCGCGCATAGGTCGCGTAGAGGACCAGGGACTCGACGCGCTGCGGGTGAGTGGCGGCGAACAGCATCGCCAGCGGCCCTCCCTCGAGCGAGCCCATCAGTGTCGCGCGCTCGGTGCCGGTCGCGTCGAGTACCGCCAGCACGTCGTCCATCTGGTCCTCCAGTGTCGGCAGTCCGATCCAGGGGTCGGACAGCCCGGCGCCGCGGCGGTCGAACGCGATCACCTGTGCGAACGAGCAGAGTCGCTCGACGAACGCGGCGATCGTCGGCTCCTCGAGGAAGACCTCGACCTGGCCGATCCAGGTCGGGACGTAGAGAATGTTGGGCGGGCCTCGACCGGCCGCCTGGTAGGCGATGTGGAGATCGCCGCTGCGCGCATAGCGTGTCGGCTCGTCCATCACCCCGAGCGTAACGCCGGACCGATGCGACTAGTCTGCGTTGCGATGCGGCGCGTCACCTACTCGCGCAACTACACGATTTCGTTGTCGCGGACGTGCCAGTGCTACTGCAAGTACTGCGCCTTCGCGACGCACAAGGCGCACCTCTATTCGCCTGACGAGGTCGACGGGCTGATCGAGGAGGCGGTCAAGCGGCGGGCGAAGGAGCTGCTCGTCCTGACTGGGGAGAAGCCCGAGGTCAACGCGGAGGTACGCGAGCGGCTGCGCTCCTACGGCCACGACGACTTCGTCTCCTACGTCGCTTGGACCTGCGAGCGCGCGCTGGAGCGCGGGCTGCTGCCGCACACCAACCTCGGCGCGCTGTCGAAGCGGGACCTCGGCCGCCTGCGCGAGGTGACCGCGTCGCAGGGCCTGATGCTGGAGTCGATCAACCCGGATCTGGTCGTCCATCAGGGCTCCCCGACCAAGCACCCGGCGAAGCGGCTGGAGACGATCCGCGCCGCCGGTGAGCTGAAGATCCCGTTCACCAGCGGCATCCTGGTCGGCATCGGCGAGACGCCGGAGGAGCGGGTGCAGGCGCTCGAGGCGTTGGCGGAGATCCACGCCGAGCACGGCCACCTCCAGGAGGTGATCCTGCAGAACTTCGTGCCGCACCCGCGCTACTACGGCGCCGAGCCGGCGGAGATCGCGGATGCCGCCCAGCGGGCCGGAGAGTCGGGCGAGGCGGCTGCGATGCCGGCCTGGGGGAGCGAGATCACGCTCGACGACATGCGCGCGCTCGTGCGGGCGGCGCACGAGCTGATGCCCGACGTCGGCATCCAGATCCCGCCAAACCTCTCCGACTGGTGGCTGCCGCTGATCGAGGAGGGAGCGACCGACCTCGGCGGCCTGTCGGCCAACGGCGACCACATCTCGCCCGAGCACCCGTTCCCGACGCCGCAGCGGATGCGCAAGGAGCTCGAGCCGCGCGGCTACGCGCTGGCGGAGCGGCTCTGCGTCTACCCGCAGTACATGGACGTCGAGTGGATGGAGCAGGGCGTGCTCGACACGATCAAGACCGCCTACTGGAGCTTCATCCCGCGGCGCGGCTCGGGCCGGCGCGAGGAGCGGGCGATCCGCAGCGACCTCGTCCCGGCGGCGATCGAGCGGGCGCGCGACGGCGGCGCGCTCGGCGAGGAGGAGCTGACGGCGCTGTTCGCCGAGACGCGTCCCGAGGCGATCGAGGAGATCCGCCAGGCCGCCGACGAGCTGCGCGCCGAGCTGGCCGGGGAGACGGTGACCTTCGTCGTCAACCGCAACATCAACGTCTCGAACGTCTGCACCGTCGGTTGCGCCTTCTGCGGCTTCGGTCAGGGCCGGCGCTCGCCGGACGCCTACGAGCACGACCGCGACGAGTTCGTCCGCCGCGTCGAGGAGGCGGTCGAGTTCGGCGCGACCGAGATCTGCATGCAGTCCGGCATCCACCCGGACTGGGGGCTGGAGGACTACGAGGGCTGGCTGCGCCTGGCGAAGGAGGTCGCGCCCGACATCCACCTGCACGCCTACTCGGCGATGGAGGTCGACGCGATGTGCGCCACGTCCGGGCTGCCGCCGCGCGAGGTCTTCGAGCGGCTGCGCGCTGCCGGGCTGGACTCGACGCCGGGGACCGCCGCCGAGGTGCTGCACGACGGCGTCCGCGAGCGGATCTCGCCGAACAAGCTGCCGGTCGCGCGCTGGGTCGAGATCATCGAGGCGTCGCACGCCGCCGGCCTGCGCTCGACGGTGACTGTGATGTTCGGCCACATCGAGGAGCCGTGGGAGCTGGCCGAGCACATGCGCGTCGTGCGCGAGCTGCAGGAGCGGACCGGCGGGTTCACCGAGTTCGTGCCGCTGTCGTTCATCCCGCACCACACGCTGCTCGGTCGCACGCACGGGATCGAGGAGCTGTCGCGCGAGGAGAACCTCAAGCACACCGCCGTCTTCCGGCTCGCGCTCGGCAGGACGATCCCGAGCCTCCAGGCGTCGTGGGTGAAGATGGGCCTCGACGCCGCCACCGAGAGCCTCCGCTGGGGCGTCAACGACCTCGGCGGCACGTTGATGGAGGAGAGCATCAGCCGCCTCGCCGGCAGCCAGCACGGCGTGATGCTGACCCCGGAGCAGCTAATCGGCGCGGCACACGCCGCGGGACGGCCGGCGGCCGAGCGGACGACGCTCTACCGAGTGCGTCGCCGGTACGAAGTGCCGCTCGCGGCTTAGGGCAGCGGAGAGCTAAGTCCAGCGGACGCGGGCGCCGGCCAGGCTCGAGGAGGAGCGGCGCGCGGGTGCGCGGGTGGCGGACGGCTCGGCCTCGCGGCGGCGCTCGCTCTCCAGCCGCTCGACGATCGCGGCACGGGCGGAGTGGAGCTCGTCGACGCGCTCGGCGAGCACGTCGCGGACCGTCGTCAGCTCCTCGACCGACAGCAGCCGCGCGCCGCGTGAGCTGCGAGCGCCGGACTCGCCGGGGTGGGGGAGCAGCGGCAGGCTGACCAGCTCGGCCTCGAGGCGGGCGATCTCGTCACGCAGGCCGCGGCGGCGATCTGACTCGCCCCCGGCGGCCTGCGCAACGAAGGTGCCCCGGCCTTGATCTGTGGTCACGACGCCCGCGGATTCCAGCTTCGCGTAGGCGGCGCGCACGGTGTTGACGTTGACTCCCGCCGCTGAGGCGGCATCGCGCAGGCTCGGCAGCCTGTCACCCGGACCGAGCTCGCCGCGCTCGATCGCCGAGCGCAGCCGCCAGGCGAGCTGTGTTCCCACAGGAACGCCACTGTCGCGATCTACCTTCAGCTCCATCGCGGCCAATTCTAGCGCGCTGTAGCGCTGTGTCCCATCGGATTCCCCAAAATCGGCTAAGTGTGCTAGAACAGCACACAGATGGGAGAAATGGCAGAGCGGGCATACCTGCCCGTCAAGAACGGGCTCGAGCAGGTCGGGGAGATGATGGTCCTGACCGGCAAGACGCTGCTGTCGGCGATCCAGCCGCCGTTCCCGTACGGCCTGGAGTTCGTCCAGCAGTTCTTCTTCCTGCTGAAGCTGTGCTGGTTCCCGCTGATCGTCTCGATGGTCACGCTGTCGTACGGGGCGCCGGGGCTGCAGGCGGGCAACTTCCTCGAGATCTTCGGTTCGCTGGACCGGCTCGGCGGCTTCTTCGTCCTCGCGGTGATCCGCAACTTCGCGCCGTTCGTGACGGCGGTCATCCTCGCTGGCGTCGGCGGCACCGCGATCACCGCCGATCTCGGTGCGCGAAAGATCCGCGAGGAGCTCGACGCGCTCCAGGTGCTCGGCGTCGACCCGATCAAGA
>CAZVRI010000073.1:0-12014 GCA_964629855.1 uncultured Thermoleophilaceae bacterium | reverse complement strand
GTGACCACCGGGCCGCTCGGCCAGGGCGTCTCGAACGCCGTCGGTTTCGCGCTCGCCGAGCGGATGCTCGCGGCGCGCTACAACCGTCCCGGTCACGAGGTGATCGACCACCACACCTTCGCGATCGCCAGCGACGGCGACGTCCAGGAGGGGATCTCCGCCGAGGCCAGCTCGTTCGCCGGCCATCTCGAGCTCGGCAAGCTGATCGTCTTCTACGACAACAACCACATCCAGCTCGCCGGCTCGACCGCGATGTCGTTCAGCGAGAACGTCCACCTCCGCTACGAGTCCTACGGCTGGCACACGGTCGAGGTCGAGGACGTGACCCTGGAGTCGCTGCAGGCCGCGATCGCGGAGGCGAAGGCGGTCGACGACAAGCCGTCGCTGATCGTCCTGCACACCCACATCGGCTACGGCTCGCCGAACAAGCAGGACACCCACTCGGCGCACGGCTCGCCGCTCGGCGAGGAGGAGGTGCGGCTGACCAAGGAGTTCTACGGCTGGGACCCCGATGCCCAGTTCCTGGTGCCCGAGGAGGCCGGCAAGCACTTCCTGACTGCCGTCGAGCGTGGCCGCGAGGCCGAGGCCGACTGGAGCGGGCGGATGGACGCCTACCGTGCTGCGCACCCCGAGCTGGCGGCGGAGCTCGACATGGTGATCGCCGGCAAGCTGCCCGACGGCTGGGATTCCGACGTGCCGCGCTTCGACCCGGCCGACGACGCGATCGCCACCCGCAAGGCGTCGTCGCAGGTGATCCAGTGGGCGGCGGCGCAGGTCCCGCAGCTGGTCAGCGGCTCGGCGGACCTCGAGCCCTCGACGCTGACCGAGATCGAGGACGGCGGCTCGGTCGCGCCCGGCGAGTACAGCGGCCGCAACGTCCACTACGGCGTCCGCGAGCACGCGATGGCCGGCATCGTCAACGGGCTGAACCTGCACATGGTGCGCGCCTTCGGCTCGACCTTCTTCAACTTCCTCGACTACCAGAAGGCGTCGCTGCGCCTGGCGGCGCTGATGCGTCTGCCGGCGATCGCGGTCTACACCCATGACTCGATCGGGCTCGGCGAGGACGGCCCGACCCACCAGCCGATCGAGCAGCTCGCCCACCTGCGTGCGACGCCGTTCGTCTACGCGGTCCGCCCGGCGGACGCCAACGAGACGGCGCTGGCGTGGCGGTTCGCGCTGCGTCAGGAGGAGGGTCCGACGGCGCTCGTGCTGACCCGTCAGGGGCTGCCGATCATCGACCCGGAGCTGATTCCCGACGACGCGATCGAGCGCGGCGCCTACGTGCTGCGCGAAGCGTCGGACGGCGGTGAGCCGCGGCTGATCCTGATCGGCACCGGATCGGAGGTGTCGCTCTGTCTCGCCGCCGCCGAGCAGCTCGAGCAGGGCGGGATCTCGACCCGTGTGGTCAGCATGCCCTGCGTCGATCGCTTCGGCGAGCAGGACCAGGCCTACCGCGACACCGTGCTGCCGCCGTCCTGCCGGGCGCGCGTGTCGGTCGAGGCGGCGTCGACGTTCGGCTGGGAGCGCTGGATCGGCGACGCGGGCGAGGCCGTCGGGATGACCGGATTCGGCGCCTCGGCGCCGGCGAAGGACCTGTTCAAGCACTTCGGGTTCACACCCGAGAACGTCGCCGAGGTCGGCCGGCGGGTCGTCGAGCGCGTCGGCGCCTGAGCCACGGCACGGAACTCGGAGAAAGAGGAGATCGAGATGAGCGCCACCACACAGAACGAGCGGCTCGCGAAGCTGACGGCGGCCGGGGTGAGCGTCTGGCTCGACCAGATCCGGCGCTCGCTGATCGAGTCCGGTGAGCTGGCGCGGCTGCGCGACGAGCTGTCGTTGCGCGGCGAGACCTCGAACCCGGCGATCTTCGAGAAGGCGATTCTCGGCTCCGACGAGTACGACGAGTTCATCGGCGGGCTGGCGCGCGAGGGCAAGGACGCGACCGAGATCTACCTCGAGATCGCGATCCGCGACGTCCAGGACGCCTGCGACATCATGCGGCCGGTCTGGGAGCAGGCGGGTGGCGCCGATGGCTTCGTCTCGCTCGAGGTCGAGCCGTCGCTCGCCCACGACACCGCCAAGACGCTCGAGCAGGCGCGCGAGCTGTGGGCGCGGGTCGACCGGCCGAACGTGATGATCAAGATCCCCGGGACCGAGGAGGGCGTCTCGGCGATCGAGGACGCGATCGCCGACGGCATCAACGTCAACGTGACGCTGCTGTTCAAGGTCGAGTCCTACGAGGCGATCGCCGAGGCCTACGTGCGCGGCATGGAGCGGCGGTTGGAGGCCGGGCAGTCGCTCGACGTCCACTCGGTCGCCAGCTTCTTCGTTTCGCGCGTCGACAGCGAGGTCGACAAGCGGCTGGCGAAGCTCGGGCGCGATGACCTGCGCGGCCAGGCGGCGATCGCCAACGCCCAGGCGGCCTACGAGAGCTTCAAGGAGATTTTCCAGGGCGAGCGCTACGCGGCGCTGCGCGACGCCGGGGCGCCGCTGCAGCGGCCGCTGTGGGCGTCGACGGGCGTCAAGGACCCGGCCTACCCGGACACCAAGTACGTCGACGGCCTGGTCGCTCCGCACACCGTCAACACGATGCCGATGGACACGCTGCTCGCCGTCGCCGAGCGGTCGGAGATCGACCCCGGCTCGGCCGACCGCGACCCGGCGCCGGTGCTGGACGCGCTCGCTGAGGCGGGCATCGACATGACCGACGTCACCGACAAGCTGCTGCGCGACGGGATCGACAAGTTCGTCGAGCCGTTCGACAAGCTGATCTCCGGCGTCGAGTCGATTCGCGAGGCGGTCCTGACCGGACGGCCGCAGACGATCCAGTCGTCGCTGCCCGCCGATCTCGAGGGCCCGATCGCCGAGCGCGCGAAGCTCGCGGAGCAGGAGGACGTCGCGCGCCGCCTGTGGGCGAAGGACGAGTCGCTCTGGGGTGGGCCCGGGGTACCGGAGATCGGCAACCGGCTCGGCTGGTTGACGGTCTCCGACGAGCTGCTGGAGCAGGTCGACGACCTGCGCGAGTTCGTCGCGGGAGTCAAAGCCGACGGGTTCACCGACGCGGTGCTGCTCGGCATGGGCGGATCGAGCCTCGGTCCCGAGGTCATCCGGCGCAGCTTCGGCGAGCTGGAGGGCGGTCTGCGGCTGCACGTCGTCGACACCACCGACGCCGACGCGATCCTCGCGCTCGAGCGGTCGCTCGACCTGTCGAAGGCGTTCTTCGTCGTCTCCTCGAAGTCGGGCGGGACGATCGAGACGCTGTCGCACATGAAGCACTTCTACGAGCGCACCGGCGGCAACGGCGCCCAGTTTGCCGCGGTCACCGACCCCGGCAGCCCGCTGGTCGCCAAGGCCCAGGAGCGCGGCTTCCGGCGCGTCTTCGAGAACAACCCGAACATCGGCGGCCGCTACTCGGTGCTGTCGCACTTCGGGATGGTCCCGGCCGCGCTGATGGGCGTCGACGTCGAGGCGCTGCTCGGCTCGGCGAAGGAGGCCGAGGCGGCCTGCCAGAACTTCGACGGGACCGCGCACAACTCGGGCCTCTGGCTCGGCGCGGCGATCGGCGAGGCCGCGCTGCGCGGCCGCGACAAGCTGACCTTCGTCGTGTCGCCGCGGATCGCGAGCTTCGGCCTCTGGGTCGAGCAGTTGGTCGCCGAGTCGACCGGCAAGCAGGGGCGGGGGATCCTCCCGGTCGCCGGCGAGCCGCTCGGCAAGCCCGAGAGCTACGGCAACGATCGCGTCTTCGTCTACCTGCGCGACGCCGACGAGCCCGACGCCGAGCTCGACGCAGGCGTGCAGGCGCTGCGCGAGGCCGATCAGCCGGTGATCACGGTCGCGACCGACGGGGCGGAGGGGCTCGGACGGGTCTTCTTCTTCGCCGAGTTCGCGGTCGCCGTCGCCGGTTGGGCGCTCGGGATCAACCCGTTCGACCAGCCGAACGTCCAGGAGGCCAAGGACAACACCGACAAGGTGCTCGCCGCCGCCGAGCCGCCGGTCGTCGAGGAGGCCGACGACGACGCGCTACGCGCGCTGCTGCGCAAGGCCGCGCCGCCGCACTACGTGGCGATCCTCGGTTACGTCCAGCCACTGCCGGAGTTCGACGCGGCGATCGACGAGCTGCGGATTGCGATCCGTGACGCGACGCGCGCCACGACGACGTTCGGCTACGGCCCGCGCTTCCAGCACTCGACCGGCCAGTACCACAAGGGTGGTCCAAAGACCGGGCTCTTCCTCCAGCTGATCCACGATGGTGACGAGGACATCCAGGTGCCCGACGCTGGCTTCACCTTCAACGAGCTCAAGAATGGTGCGGCGACCGGTGACGTGCTGACGTTGCGCGATCACGGCCTGCCGGCCGAGCGCGTCCGCCTGCGTGGCGATCATGTGGCGGCGTTGCGCGAGCTGACGAAGAAGATCGAGGAGATGCTTTGACGAACCCGCTCGCCGAGGGGCTCGAGCGGGTGCCGATCCGCCCGACGACGCTGACGATCTTCGGCGCGACCGGCGACCTGTCGCGGCGCAAGCTGCTGCCGGCGCTCTACAACCTCGCCCACGAGGGCGCGCTGCCGGAGCGCTTCAACCTGATCGGCTCGTCGCGCAGCGACATGCCGCACGGCGACTTCCGCGAGATGGCGCGTGAGGCGATCCGCCAGTTCTCGCGCCGCAAGCCGGACGAGAAGGTGCTGGCGGCGCTGATCGACCACGCCCGCTTCGTGCCGGGCGACTTCGACGACCCGAAGGTCTACGACGAGATCGTCAAGATCGAGAACGAGTTCGACGCGGAAGCCGGAATCGACTTCAACCGCGTCTTCTACCTGTCGACGGCGCCGATGTTCTTCCCGGTGATCGTCAAGAAGCTCGGCGAGCACGGGCTGAACGAGAAGGACGACGCCGAGGTCCGCGTGGTGATCGAGAAGCCGATCGGCACCAACCTCGCCGAGGCCAAACAGCTCAACCACGACGTGCTCGACGTGCTCGAGGAGCGGCAGGTCTTCCGGATCGACCACTACCTGGGCAAGGAGACCGTCCAGAACATGCTGGCGTTCCGGTTCGCGAACGGGCTGTTCGAGCCGATCTGGAACCGCAACTACGTCGACCACGTTCAGATCACCGCCGCCGAGGATCTCGGTATCGGTGGCCGCGCCGGCTACTACGACAGCGCCGGCGCGCTGCGCGACCTGGTCCAGAACCACATGCTGCAGCTGCTGACGCTGCTCTGCATGGAGCCGCCGACGTCGTTCTCCGCCGACGACGTGCGCGACGAGAAGGTCAAGGTGCTGCACGCGATCCACGCGCCCGACCCGGCGAAGGTCAGCGACATGGCGGTCCGCGCCCAGTACGGGCCCGGGGTCGTCGGCGGCGAGCACGTTCCCGGCTACCTCGAGGAGGACGGCGTCCCGCCCGACTCCAAGACCCCGACCTACGTCGCGTTGCGGCTGGAGGTCGACAACTGGCGCTGGGCCGGCGTGCCGATCTTCCTGCGCACCGGCAAGCGGCTGCCGCGCAAGGTGACGGAGATCGCCGTCACGCTGAAGCCGGTGCCGCACCTCGCGTTCGACCAGGAGGGCTCGGTCGGCGTGCAGCCGAACCAGATCATCCTGGGCGTGCAGCCGAACGAGGGCGTGACGATCTCGCTCGGCGCGAAGATCCCCGGCAGCCGGATGCGGATCCGGCCGGTCAACATGGAGTTCCTCTACGGGACCTCGTTCATGTCGGAGTCGCCCGAGGCCTACGAGCGGCTGATCACCGACGCGATGCGCGGCGACGCGACGCTGTTCACCCGCAACGACGAGGTCGAGGCGCAGTGGACGATCTGCGACCCGGTGCTCGCCGGTTGGGACGCCGACGACAGCCCGGTGCCGCAGTACGAGGCAGGCACCGCGGGGCCGCAGGAGGCCGACTCGCTGCTGGGTCCCGGGGAGCGCTGGCGCGCCCTATGACCGAGAGCGGAACGGTCTGGTCCGCTCAGGACACGACGCCGTCCGCGATCGAGGAGGCGCTGCGCGACCTGCTCAAGCAGCGCTACGAGGCCGGTGATGCCTGCGCTCCGGCACGGGTGCTGAACCTGGTCGTGATCGCGGATCGTGAGTGGCGCGGCGAGATCCAGAACCGGCTCGACAAGGTCGGCCGCTACCACGCGTCACGCACGATCCTCTGCGCGGTCGAGGAGGGCCGGACCGAGATCGACGCCGTCGCGTCGGTGACGACCGACGGGGATGCCGTCGCGGCAGGGCAGCTCGCGGTCGCGCGCGAGGAGGTCGTCGTCGACGTCGGTCCCAGCCATCTCGAGCACCTCGATCGGGTCGTCGACTCGCTGCTCGTCTCCGACCTGATGACGCTCGTCTGGTCGCCGCACGGCCACGACGAGGCGGTCGACTCGCTGCTGCGGCTGGCCCAGGTCGTCCTGATCGACTCGGTCTCCGAGCTCGACGCGCGCGACGCGGTCGCCCACGCGGCTGCGCTGAAGCAGCGCGCCTATGTCGTCGACCTCGCCTGGCTGCGCTCAACGCCGTGGCGCGAGCGCATCGCCGCGACCTTCGACCCGCCACAGTGGCGGCCCGAGCTCGACCGCGTCAGCGCCGTGACGGTGCGCCACCAGCCGGACTCGGCGGTCGCCGGCGTGCTGCTGCTCGGCTGGCTCGCGCGTCGGCTCGGCTGGACGCCGGGCAAGATCGGCGAGCCGGACGGCGACGGCCGTCGCACGGGCGTGGCGGACGCTCCCGACGGATCGGTCGCGCTGGCGCTCGATCCCGACGACACGATGCCGATCCCCGGTCTCGCCGGCCTGACGATCGAGACCCGCTCCGGCCTCGCGATCTCGCTCGACCGCGGCCCTGGCGGCCTGGCGGCGTGGCGGCGGACGCCGGATGGTCACGAGTCGCGCTGGACGGTGACCGGAGCGTCGCGCGGCGAGGCGGGAATCCTCGGTGAGGGAATCCGCCAGGCGCTGCTGCGCGACAAGGGCTACGGCCAGGCGCTGTCGGCGGCCGAGGCGATGATCTGCGGATGAGCCGAGCGATCGAGATCGTCGCTGATCCGGCTGTGGCAGCCGCGGGGCGGATCGCCGACGTCGTGCGGCGGGGTGGGCGCCAGATCGCGCTCGCCGGCGGCTCGACGCCGCGCCGCTCGTATGAGCTGCTGGCGGCGATGGATCTCGACTGGAGCGACAGCGAGCTGTGGCTCGGCGATGACCGTTGCGTCGGACCCGATCACGAGCACTCGAACTACAAGATGGTCAGCGAGGAGCTGGTCGATCGGCTGCCGGCCGAGCGCAGGCCGCGTGCCTGGCATCGGATCGAGGGCGAGCTCGGGCCGGAGAAGGCGGCGGCGGCCTTCGAGCGGGAGCTGCGCGCCAGCTTTGGCGAGCAGGCCGAGTTGCCCGTCTTCGACCTGATCCTGCTCGGCATCGGCCCCGACGCCCATACCGCCTCGCTTTTCCCCAACGACGACGCGCTCGGCGAGCGCCGGCGCTGGGCCGTCGGCGTCGAGACGCCAGGCATGGCTCCGCTGGTCCCGCGCGTCACGCTGACGCTGCCTGCCCTCGACGCCGCGCGCGAGGTCGTCTTCCTGATCTCAGGCGCCGACAAGGCCGACGCCGTCGCCCGCGCCTTCGGCGACGCTCCAGGCCTCGACGCCCCCTCCAGCCTCGTCAGCCCGGACCCGGGCACCCTCACCGTCCTACTCGACGCGCCAGCCGCGGCCCGCCTGCCCGCCTCCTAGGCTCCGGCCGGGCGCAGGCGGTTGAAGAGGGCTGTGGCGTCGGTTGCCTCGAGGTGGGCGACTTTGGAGTTGGTTCCGGAGGCGACGGTGACGGCTATGTCGGCGAGGTTGGCTCGGTGCTGGAAGGGGTTCTGGGCGAAGGAGTGGTCCTGGAGCCGGGTGGGGCGGGCGATCAGGGTGCGGCGGGTGACGGAGCCGTGGCGGAGCAGGAGGCGGCTGGTGTCGAGGTGGGAGCCGGCGGAGCGGTAGCGGGCGAGGCCGTCGAGGGCCGCTAGGGCGGTCAGGACGGGGATCGCGGGCCAGGCGGCGGGCCAGGCGAGGACGGCGGCGATCGCGAGCAGGAGGACGGTGAGGGTGCCGGGGAGGATGTAGCGGCGGATCGCGCGGCGCGGCGGGCCGACGAAGTCGGTTGGCGTGCCGGTTCCGGCGAGCGCTGGGACGAAGGTGGCGAGCTGGGCGTCGAGGGTGGCGATCGGCAGCAGCGGGAAGAGCGTGCGGGCGGCGGAGGGCTCGGATCCATAGCCGGCCGTCTCGAGGCGGACCGAGCAGAGGCCGAAGGGGCGGCGGAAGGGCCCCTCGGCGACCGAGACGGCGTGGACACGGCGCAGCGGGACGCTGGTCGCGCGGCGCTGGAGGAAGCCGCGGTGGATACGCAGGTGGTCGCCGTCGCGGGTGACCGAGAAGCCGGCGAAGGCGACCAGCGAGCCGAGGAAGGAGAGCAGCCATGTGGCGAGCAGCGCGGCCGTGATCAGCAGCAGGATCGCGTCGGTCTCGGTCGGGAGGCGGTCGGCGAGCGTGTCGCGGGCGCCCTGCTGGCCGATCAGGTCGTTCCCGATCGCGAAGGCGCCGCCGACGAGCGGCAGCAGCATGCCGAGCTGGGGCGCCGTCAACCCGACGAGGAACAGCCCACGCGGTGAGAGGCGCCATTCGGGCAGGTCGGCCGCCGTCGCCTCCGGCAGCCCGGCCTCTGCGCGCAGACGGGCGGTCTCGGCGGGGCTGACGGCGCGCAGGACGATCTCTCCCTTCTCACCGCCCCCGGCGGTCTGGACGTGGAGCTCGTTGACGCCGAAGAGCCGCTGGATCGGGCCCTGGGCAACGTCGATCGAATGGACGCGTGCCAGCGGGACGACCGTCTCGTCGGGTGAGATGACGCCGTGGCGGTGGCGGATCGCGCCGTCGGCGATCGCGTAGGTCTCGGCACGCCAGCGGACATAGCCCGTCGCTACGGCGATCCCCGCGCCGACGACGCCGATCAGCACCAGCAGCGTGCCAAGGTCGCCCGACCGCGATCCCAGCACGAGCAGCACGATGACGCTGAAGATGGCGTTACGGACGTCGTCGAGCGCAGACAGGACCGCGCCGGCGGGGTGGAGGCGGCGTGGCGCGAGCTCGGGCCCGGGCGGCGCCGACGCGGGCGGCGGTCCCTCCTGGCCGGGCGGCTGCTCCGGCTCGTCAGACATCGTCCGGGCGCTGCGCGAGCTGGGCGATGCGGTCGCGGATGCGCGTGGCCTCGTCGGGGCGCAGCGCGGGGATACGGTGCGAGCCGCCGGCGGTGTGGATCACCACCGAGCGCAGGCCGAGCTGATCGGACAGCCAGGTGCGCTGGGTGTCGACGTGTTGGACGCGGATCGTCGGGATCAGCGTGCGGGTGACGACGAAGACGCCGCGGCGCAGGTCGATCTCGTCGTCGCGCAGCTCGTAGCGCCAGTTGCGCCAGCGGCGCTGGGGCTCGACGACCAGACCGGCGAGTGCGGCCAGCGTGGCTACGACGCGGATCGCTGTCGGGAGCCAACCCGGGGCGTCGCTCTGCTCCAGAGCGCTCGCTCCGGTGAAGGCGATCAGGAGGAGCGGGACGGCCCAGCCGAGTGAGCGGCCGGCGAACAGCAGCCGCGCTTGGCTGGGTAGCCGGTCGGTTGGCTCAGAGCTGTGCGTCAACGACCATCGCGCCGAACAGCAGCGCGAGGTAGAGCAGCGAGTAGAGGTAGAGGCGCAGCGCGGCCGGCCGGCTCGGGTTGCGGTAGAGCTGGATCGCGAAGGCGATGAAGACACCGCCGAGCGCGACCGAGGCGACCAGGTAGGGCACGCCGAAGCCACCGGCGCAGAACGGCAGCTGGGTGATCGCGTAGAGCAGCAGCGAGTAGAGGACGATCTGGCGGCGCGTCTCCTGCTCGCCGCGGACGACCGGCATCATCGGCACGCCGACCTTCGCGTACTCGTCCTTCATCAGCAACGACAGCGCCCAGAAGTGCGGCGGAGTCCAGTAGAAGACGATCGCGAACAGGTAGAGCGCCGTCCAGCTGAGGCTGCCTGTCGCGGCCGCCCAGCCGACGAGCGGCGGGACCGCGCCGGCGGCGCCGCCGATGACGATGTTCTGCGGCGTCGAGCGCTTCAGCCAGACCGTGTAGACGAGCGTATAGCCGAGGAAGCCGGACAGCGACAGAACCGCGGCGAGCGGGTTGACGCCGACGGCGAGCACGACGAAGGCGAGCGCTGCGAGCGTGATCCCGTAGATCAGCGCGGCACGCGGCGAAACGCGGCCCGACGCTACGGGCCGGTCGGCGGTACGTCCCATCTGGGCGTCGATGTCGCGGTCGTACCAGTGGTTGACCGCGCCGGCGCCGCCAGCCGACAGGTAGCCACCGAGGCAGGTCAGCAGCACGAGCCCGATCGACGGGTCACCGGCGATGTACATCGTCGTGACCGTCGTGAAGATCAGCAGCGACTGGACCTTCGGCTTCGTCATCTCGACGTAGTCGGAGACGACTTGGCGTGCCCGCGACTTGGCGTGCGGGGCGGCGGCTACAGCTGTCTGGCTGGTGGCTCCCTCGGGCATCTTGGTCTCAGGCGGTCAGTGGCTCTGGGCTGGACTCGCCGGGTGAGGACTCTACGGGCTTTGGGACGCGGAAGAGCTGGAAGGTGAGACCGACGAGCGTTCCCCACAGCAGCGTTCCGAGCGCGAGGTGCAGGACGATCAGCGCCTCGTACTCGTCGAGCCACACGTTGAGCGCCCCGACGAGCAGCTGCGCGCAGAGGATTCCGAGCGCGATCCAGGCGTTGCGCACGACGCCCGGGCTCGGCCGGCGGCGCAGCGCCAGCACGATCAGCGTCAGCACGAAGATCGTCGTCAGGTAGACGAAGACGCGGTGGGTGAGGTGGATGTCGACCAGCCGCGTGTCGCCGAACGGCAGGAAGCCGCCGTTGCAGGTCGGGAACTCCTTGCCGCAGGCGTGGTGGGCGCCGTCGCCGAGCTGGTAGTCGGCGCGGCCGTAGTTCTGCGTGCCGGCCATGTAGCCGCCGGCGACGATCGTGCAGAAGGCGAGTCCGCTCGAGAAGATCGCCAGCGGGCGGAAACCGCGACCGCCGTCGGCCGGCTCGGTCCCTTGGTTCTCGGGCTTCGACGCGCGCCAGATGAAGATCGTCAGCGCGAAGAAGATCATCGCCAGACCAAGGTGGGCCGAGACGAGCGTCTCGTCGAGGTTGTGCTCGACGGTCAGGGCGCCGAGCAGGCCCTGTGCGATGACCAGCACCGCCGCCGCGGTAGCGGCGCGCACCAGCACCAGGTTGCCGCGATGGCGGCGCCAGGCGAGCACCGCGAGCGCGATCATCATCAACCCGACGATCCCCGCGACCGTGCGGTGCGAGTACTCGATGATCGTGTTGAGGTCGAGGCCGGGGATGACGTCGCCGTTGCAGAACGGCCAGCCGTGGAAGCCCGAGTTCGCCGGGCCGCAGCCGAGCCCGGAGCCCGACACACGAACGATCCCGCCGATGATCACCAGCAGGAACGTCATGAAGATCGTGGCCAGGGCTAGCCGGCGGTAGGCGCGATCCGCGCCCGCGGCGCCCATTTCGGGGCCCGCTGAGGGGGAGGTCACGTGCCGGAGGCTACCGGCTGCGCCACGCTGCCGGCGGCCTCGCCAGACCGTGCGACCTCACGACGGATGTCCTTCATCGGCTCGACCGAGCGGACGCGCGGGACGACGTCGAAGTTGTTGACCGGCGGGGGCGACTGCACGTACCACTCGAGCGTGTTGCCCTTCCACGGGTCGTTGCCGGCGACCTTGCCGTGCTTGTAGGCGCGCAGCGCGTTGACGACCGTGATCAGCACGCCGATCCCGAGCAGGAACGAGCCGATCGTCGAGATCATGTTGTACCCGCCGACGCCGAGGTCGCCCGAGTAGTCATAGACACGACGCGGCATGCCGGAGAGGCCAGCGGAGTGCTGGACGAGGAAGGTCATGTTGAAGCCGATGAACATGACCCAGAAGGACAGCTTGCCCCAAAACTCGTCG
>CAZVRI010000072.1:0-12926 GCA_964629855.1 uncultured Thermoleophilaceae bacterium | reverse complement strand
CGGTCGGCAGCACGTCGGAGAGGTAGACGAAGCGGTCGTCCGGCGGCCCCTCCGGCACCTTGATCGGCCCGTACTGAGCCTGCGGGACGCGCAGGAACTCGGCCTGCCCGCCCGGCACCTGGCCGTAGAGCTTGGTGTAGCCGAACAGCGCCGCGCCGGTGTCGTGCTCGTGGACCTGCGTGGTCTCGCACTGCGACTGGAGCCCGTTGTCGCACATGAAGCAGTGGCCGCAGGCGATGTTGAACGGGATCACCACGCGGTCGCCCTTCGCGATCTGGGTCACCTCGCTGCCGACCTCCTCGACGATCCCCATCGGCTCGTGGCCGAGCACGTCGCCGGGGTCGATGAAGGCGCCCATCACCTCGTACAGGTGGAGGTCGGAGCCGCAGATGCCCGACGAGGTGACGCGCACGATCGCGTCTGTCGGCTGCTGGATTCCGGGATCGGGAACGTTGTCGACCTGCACTTCTCGCTTGCCCTGCCAGGTGACTGCCTTCATGTCGATCCCTCGCTTCGCGTCTGGTTCGCCGAACACGCGGAGTACCCGTGCGGGCAGCGCTCAAACGGCGCGTTTGCCGCCACCGCCCAGGGGTAGCGCTTCACCATGTCCGCCGACGATCGCCTCTCCGCGCTGTTCCTCAACTGCACGCTGAAGCCGTCGCCGGCAAGGTCGAACACCGAGGCGCTCGCGCGCGTGGTGATCGACGCGCTCGAGGCCGACGGGGTCCCCTGCGAGCTGATCCGGCTGGTCGACCTCGACATCCGTCCCGGCGTCTCCTCGAACGAGGGCGATGGCGACGAGTGGCCGCGTGTGCTCGAGCAGGTGCTGGCCGCCGACATCCTCGTGCTGGCGTCGCCGACCTGGCTCGGCAAGCCGTCGAGCGTCGCCCAGCGCGCGCTCGAGCGACTCGACGCGCTGATCTCCGAGACCGACAGCGATGGCCGGCCGGTCGCCTACAACCGCGTCGCCGGGTTCGTCGTCACCGGCAACGAGGACGGCGCCCACCATGTCATCGGCGAGCTCGCCGGCGGGCTGGTCGACATCGGCTTCACCGTGCCCGGGCAGTCCTGGACCTACTGGAACCGCGGTCCCGGCCCGGGCAAGAGCTACCTCGAGGACGAGTCCGGCCGCGAGTGGTCGCACAAGACCGGCCGCGCGGCCGCGTCGAACCTTGCCGCGGCCGCCAGAGCGCTCCGCGCGCAGCCGATTCCGGCGCCGCCCGCGGAGTGACGGCGGCGCTGTTTCGCCCGAGCCGCCCCGGCTAGGCGTGACTCGGACGAGGCGATCTCCACCTAGCCTGCCTCTACGCCGAGCAGCTCCTCCTCGCGACTTAGTGCCGCGACGTATGTAATTGGATCCTCGGGCCGGGCAACGCTGACATTGCCGTCCCGTCGGCAGCGGATACGAGCGACCGACTCCGGCCAGTCGCCGACCGGGGCCAGCTCGTCCTGTAGGGCCAGCGCCGTTGCGTCGTCGTGCGTCGCGACGATCAACTGCTCGGGGCGCACCAGCCGCACGAACGCCCGCAGCGTCGCCGTAAAGCCAGCGAGGTTCGAGGAGTCGAGCGCACCGCCCGGGTCGTCGAGTACCAGGACGCGTCGGCGATCGGGATGCTGCAACAAATGCAGCGCCAAGAACCAGCTCAGCCCGACGACGGTGCGCTCGGCGGAGTTGAGCAGCATGCGGATGTCCAAGTCGGCACGCGTCGTCGCACCGCCGGCGATGCTCAGCTTCTTTCCGACCGAACTCACCAGAAGCGGCTTGAAGTACCACTCGAACCGCGACATCGCTGACACCAGCTCTTGCAGCACTGGCTCTAAGCGGGTGCTCAAGAGATCGCTCAGCAGCGTCTTGCTCGCTCGGTCGGTCGGTCCCTTGCGACGGATTGCCCGCGCGATTTGAAAGCGGCACAGCGCCGCCAAGAGGCGCGAACTCCGCTCAACGAAGCTAGGCGCTGGATGGAGATCGATCTGCTCTGCGAGCTGCTCGAGCTCGGTGGAGTAGCGGTTGAGCTGAAGCGACAGCTCGCGCAGCGGTGTAAGCACGGCGCGCTGATGCTCGGGCGCGCGATCGAAGCGCGCATCTGTGAAGAGCCCTGCCGGCACGTCAATGCGCTCCCTGTCGATCGCGACCCCGGATCCGCTGGCCAACCTGCGCAGGTCGTCGCGCGGCGCGAGCTCCGCGGCGTGACGGACAGCCTGAACGTAGCGCTCCAGGCGGCCGCGCCAGACGTCGTCGTCGATGGCGTCCGCGGCTGCTTCGAAGGCGCTCGCATCCGAGTCCAACCCCTGCGCATGCGCGTGCCAGCGCGCTGCCAGGCCCGGCTCGATGGGCCCGGCACGACGAGCGGGCGACGTTGTCGGCCGCCGGCTCTCGGCGACCGCGGCGAGGCGATCTGCCAGCGCCCCAATCGGTCGCGCCCGTTTGCGAACCTGGCCCGCCAGCTTGCGAACCTCCTTGCGGACCCCGCGCAGCGTCCGCACTGCGCCCGCCTTGTCCTCAAAATGCTCGCCGAGCGCCTCGAGCTTGGCATCGAGATCGGAAAGCGTCCCCGCCAGATCGGCGTGAGACTTCCAGTCGTGCGCGCGGTAGGCGCCGTCGCTGGCCTGTGCCAGCGCCTGCTCGGCGCCAACGACGAGGCTCAGTTTGGGCGCCCAGTCGAGATATCCGCCGCCGAGCTGGCCCCTGACATGGTCGAGGCCGTTCGCGTTGGCGTGCCCGAGTGGGTCCATGCCACAGTCGGCGAGCGCGTCGTCGAGTTGCCTGCGCGCCCGGTCGCGCATGCTCTTGGTTCGTCCATCAAGGTCAGGTATCTCCAGGCCCGTGATGGCAGTCAGTAGTCGCATCCGCTTCTTGGGCGAGCTGTTGACGAGCCTGGTCACCTGGTCCTGCGTGAGGACGCAGCGCGCCAGCTCGGCGCGCGGCTGGTCATCGACCTGGGTCACGGCCGCGGCGGGTTCTCCCGACACGTAGGTCCCGGAGATAACGAAGTCTTTCTCGCCATCGCGGCGGAGATGCTCCGTATAGATCGTCGGACTACCGTCGTCATCCTCCTCATCATCCGGTCGCCGTTGCGTGTCGGAAGCCCACAACAGCTCCAGCGCCTCGATCAGCGACGTCTTGCCGCTCCCGTTGACACCTTGCAAGATCGTGACCGGACCGAGTGGCACCTTTGCCTTCTCGAAGGATCGGAAGTTCGAAAGGACCAGCTCGGAGACAGGAGCAGGCGCGGCGAGCTGTCCCAGGCGATCGGCGTCCTCGATCAGCTCGTTCGCGAGTTCGTCGGCGATTCGCTCGCGAACCTCGTCGAACGCCGCGTCTCCGGCGTCCCGCTTCGCGGCCACGCGAACCTCGGCACGCAGATCGTTCCAGAATCGCTCGAGCTCGCTCGGCCCGATCGTCGCTTCCCCGACCTCCCGGCAGCGGGGCAGCAGCGGAGCCAACGCATTGTCGAGCGCGGCGTCGTCTTGGGCAGCGGCCGGCGAGACGAGATTGAGGTCCACGCGATCGAACAGCGCGTAGTTCGCGGTTAAGTCCTCTACCACTTCGCAGAGCCGATCCCGGACCTCGCCGTCGACGATCGCCAGGACGACGGGCACTCCAAGCGCGGGCCGTTCGCCACTGCTCAGGTGATGGCGTAAACCGCCCGCGGCGAAGAGCAGCTCGCGCCAGCCATCCTCGTCGAAATCACTGTCCTCCGGCTCGACCACGAGCGCGAGCTGGGCCACTCGGTCATCCCAGGCCACGCCCACGACGAGTGGGACCGGCCCGTCGAAGGGAGACATGTGACCCTCCCTGGCCTTGAAGCCGAGTTCGGCGAGTCGCTGAAGGATCCTCTCGGCCGCGGGGCTCATCAGATTCGCACCGTGGCACCGGTCCTTAGTACGCGCCCCTCGAGCTCCGATCCGCTCCAGGCGACGAGCACGACCTCGAGGTGCCGCGGCACGTTAAGTCGGCAGCACGCCCGCTCGATCTGCGCCACAGTCAGGCTCAGCAGATCGGCGGAGCTCAATCCGACCGGCACGTACGCGGTTCCCCGGCGGGGATCGAAGACCAAGCCCTCCAGGCGTAGGGCCTCGGCAATGGTCTCCTCGCCTGTGAACCCGAGTTTCTCCCGCAGCCGCCGTCGAGTGTCCAGCGCGCTCGCGGTCAGCCGAGGGTCGGCGGTGAGCGGGACATATCCCGCGACCGCCGCGCGCTCGAAGTTCATCCGCTGCATCCCCGCCGGCGTCTGCTCGCGCTGCCGGAGCAGGAAAGACCATCGCAGCATCTCCGGGAGGGCGATCGCGAACTCGGCCAACTTCGCCTCCACACCGATTGCCGGAAGGAGATGGGGCCTCAAACGCCTGGTCAGAAGAAGCGTGAGCAACATCAACAGCGCGGCGGTCACACTCGTGCCGTCAGTTCCGATCTTGGCGATCGTGCCCGGCGGTGTCTTCCCGTTTGGATAACCCTCGCTGACAAGCATCTTGAGCGCGAGCTTGTCGGGGTACTTGTCAATGACAACGAGCCGCGGATCTCCCCCACTAGCGGAGCTTCCATACACCTCCTGCAGGACTCGCGACAGCGCGACGTGGATCACCGCGTCCTGGCCGCCAAAACCGATCAGCAACAGTACGTTGCGACGCGCGCGATCAGCGAGGAGATCGCGGACCCAGTAGTCCGACCGCCAGTCGAGCAACTGCCCCCAGCGGACGATGATGCCGTCCTCCGGCTTGGGATCCGTGTCAGCGCGATTGGGATCGCCGGCGAGCTCGCGGTAGCGCTGCGCGCACCCGTGCGCCTTGTTGAGGGTGAACGCGCCGCGGCGCAGCACCTCCGCATTAGTCGCGGCGTCCGTCACGACGGTCGCGTGATCGCGCCAGCGCCCTCCGCGCGCGCCCTCACTGAACAGAAACCCCTCGTCCTTGAGACCGCGCTCGAAGCCGCAGTCGTAGTTAAACGTGAGCGCCTCGCCGAACAGGTCCTCGCGCACGAGTCGGGCCAGGACCCGGTAGGCGCAAAAGTGGTCGGGCAAGCCGTCCATGCCCGGCCAGCAACTCTCGTCGTCCAAGCCCAGCGCCTCGACGACCGCGAGGTGCTCACGGTTGCGCTCGAGGTAGATCGAGTCAGCGACGGTGCCGAGGTCCGTCTTGTTCTCCTTCAGGTCGCTGGCGGGTTCCTGGAATCCCGGCGCCTTATCGAAGGACTCGTACATCTCGTCGGCCACCTCCCAGGCCAGCTTGATGCCGCAGTCGCAGGACCCCCCTGCGCCGATGATCGGCACGACGGCCGCACGATCGAGTTGTGCGGCTAGGAATCCTAGATCGGTCACTAGCCCCGGATCCAGACCGGCAGCTTCGTTCACATGGTGAGCTAGGTCGCGAGCCCTACTCGGGACGACTGACTGCACTGACACAGACGCGACCGTACCAATTATGGAAGTGCCATTGACACAGTCCGCCCTCAATGCCAGCTGTCATACGCTCAACGTGGAGCCACCGCACAGCGAAACCGTTGGGCACCGAAGGCGGCCCATAGCCTCGCCGAGCGGCGTCGGCGAGCAGCACTTCTTCGGGCAACGCCAGCCGCAACAGTTTCGCCGCTCGCGCGCCGGGTAGCCGCCAACTACCCGAAGAAGAGGAGCGATCAAATGAGCAAGACCGCACGTGAGGTGATGACCGGCGACGCCCAGTGCATCGGCGAGCACGACTCGGTGCTCGACGCCGCCCGGCGACTGTCGGAGCTGGACGTCGGCGCGATGCCGATCTGCGGCGACGACCAGCGCCTCAAGGGCATGGTCACCGACCGCGACATCGTCGTGAAGGTGCTGGCCGAGGGTCGCGACCCCAGCTCGATGGAGGCCGGCGAGCTCGGCGAGGGCAAGCCGGTGACGATCGGCGCCGACGACTCAGTCGAGGAGGCTTGCCGGACGATGAAGGAGCACAAGGTCCGCCGGCTGCCGGTGATCGACGACCACCAGCTCGTCGGCATCGTCAGCCAGGCCGACCTCGCCCGCTCGATCGACGAGACCCAGGTCGGCGACCTGGTCGAGGCGATCTCCGCCTGACACCGCAGTCCCGCGGCCGGGCGGACCAGCCGCCCGGCCGACGGCCAGCTACGACCTCATCCGCTTTGGATGATGGAAATTCACGCGCGGCCCCTTACAGTCGTCATAGTGCTCACCGGACCTCACCGGACTACGGTGGGCAAGACAACGTCACGACGAAAGGGAACGAGTTGAGCGGCGAGGAGTTCGACGAGATGGGGCCGATCGACTACATCCTGGTCGAGTGGCCGGGACGGCAACCAAATGGAGAGGTCGCGCCGCACCTGGTCGACCTCGTCGATCGAGGGCTGATCCGCATCCTAGACCTGATCTTCGTCACCAAGGACGAGGACGGCACGGTGCGCGGTCTGGAGCTTGCCGACCTCGGCGGCGCGGTCGCCGAGCTGTCGGTCTTCGAGGGCGCGTCGTCCGGCCTGCTCTCCGACGAGGACATCGACGAGGCCGGCGGCGCGCTGGAGCCCGGAACCTCCGCCGCGCTGCTCGTCTTCGAGAACACCTGGGCGGGACCGTTCGCGGCGGCCGTCCGCCGCTCCGGCGGCCAGCTGGTCGCCAGCGGCCGCATTCCCGTCCAAGCCGTCCTCGCCGCGCTCGACGCGGCCGAGGCCAACGCGTAGAGGAGACACACCGATGCCAGGACTACTTCGTGGAGTGGCTCGCACCGCCGCCATCGCCGGCACCGCCACCGCCGTCAGCAATCGCGTGTCGCGCCGTCAGGGCGAGCGCTGGGCCGAGCAGGAGGCGCAGCAGCAGCCGCAGGCCGCGCCGGCTCCTCCGCCCCCGCCCCCGGCGGCTGCCGCCGGGCCGTCGATGATCGACCAGCTCAAGGAGCTGGGCGAGCTCAAGAACCAGGGCATCCTCACCGAGGAGGAGTTCGCCGCCCAGAAGGCCAAGCTGCTCGCAGCAGGAGCCTGACCGCGCCCGCGCCGCCGGGCAAGTCCCGGCGGCCGCGCAAGGCGTCAACATGCGGCCGGTGAACGTCAACTCGGTCGACCACCGTCGTCTGGCGACGGGTCTCGCCGTCGCGATCGGCTCGGTTGCGGCGATCACAGTCGCCAACTACGGGCTGCGCGAGCTGGTGCCGGTCGTCTCCACCGGCGTCGTCTACATGCTCGCCGTGCTGCTCGTGTCGAGCCGGTGGGGGTTGTGGCTCGGGCTGCTGACCGGCGTCCTGAGCGCGCTGGCGTTCAACTTCTTCCACCTGCCGCCCACGGGCAGGTTCACGCTGGCGACCGAGGAGAACTGGGTCGCGCTGGCGATCTTCCTCGTCGTCGCGGCCGTCACGAGCAAGCTCGCCGACGCCGCCCGGTCGCGCGAGGCCGAGGCGGAGCGGCGGCGTCGCGAGGCGGACCTGACCGCCGAGATGGCGCGGCTGCTGCTCGGTGGCGCGGACTTCGAGGAGTCGCTGCGTCTGGTCGGGCAGCGGATCGCGCAGACGTTCGAGCTGCCGTCGGTCGAGGTCGAGCCGCGCTGGGTCGACACCGACCGGCGACGCCGGGCGGTGCCGCTGATCGTCGAGGGGAGCCGCGCCGGAACGCTGCTGATCCCAGCCGCGACCGACCCCACGGTGCTCGACGCCTTGCAGGATCGGGTCGTACCGGCGCTCGAGACTCTGCTGACCGCCGCGCGCGAGCGTGAGGAGCTGGAGTCGCAGGTGATCGAGACCAAGGCGCTGCGCCGCTCGAACGTCGTCAAGACGACGCTGCTGCGATCGGTGTCGCACGACCTGCGCTCGCCGCTGACGGCGATCGCGACGGCGGCGGGCGGCCTCGAATCCGAGACCTTGTCGGACGCCGAGCGCCAGGAGCTGGTCTCGGTGATCTCGACCGAGAGCGCACGGCTCGAGCGACTGGTGCAGAACCTGCTCGACCTGTCGAAGCTCCAGGCCGGCGGCGCGGACCCGAACGCGGACTGGTGCTCGGTCGAGGAGCTCGTGCGCTCGGCGATCGAAGCCGGCCCGGCCCCGGCGGCGGGCTTCGACATCGATCTCGACGAAGGCCTTCCGCTGGTCAACGTCGACGCCGCTCAACTCGACCGCGCGCTGGCGAACGTGCTCGAGAACTCGATCCGATTCGCCGGCGACGAGCCGGTCACGATCCGCGGGCGGGCGTCGGAGCGCAGCATCGTGCTGCGGATCTCCGACCACGGACCGGGCATCGCCAAGGAGGAGCTCGAGCGCGTCTTCGAGCCGTTCCACCGCTCGGGGGAGCGCAGCGGCGGGTCCGGGCTGGGTCTCGCGATCGCACGCGGCTTTCTGGAGGTCAACGGCGGACGCATCCGCGCCGAGTCGCTGCCCGGTCAGGGGACGAGCTTCGTGATCCAGCTCGCGGTCCCGGTCGCGGCACCCGCCGTGGAGCCGGTGGAGTGAGCAGCGGCCGGCGGGTGCTGGTCTGCGACGACGAGCCGCAGATCCTCCGCGCACTGCGCGTGATCCTGCGCGACGCCGGCTACGAGATCGCGACCGCCGCGACTGCCCAAGAGGCGCTCGACGCCGTCGCGGTTAAGCCACCGGACGCGGCGATCCTCGACCTGGTGCTGCCCGACGGCGACGGCGTCGAGGTCTGCGCGTCGATCCGCGGCTGGAGCGACATGCCGATCATCGTCCTGTCGGCCGTCGGCGAGGAGGCTGAGAAGGTGCGGGCGCTGGAGGCCGGCGCCGATGACTACGTGACCAAGCCGTTCGGTCCGAAGGAGCTGGTCGCCCGCCTCGAGGCCGCGCTGCGCCGCGCCGGGACGGGCGCTCCCGACGATCCGGTCCTGCGCGCCGACGGGCTGGAGCTCGACCAGGCCGGCCACCGCGTCACCGTCGGCGGCGAGGACGTCCACCTCACCCCGACGGAGTTCGAGCTGCTGCGGACGCTGATGCGAAACCGTGGCCGCCTGATGACCCACCGGGCGCTGCTCGTCGAGGTCTGGGGCAACTCCTACGAGTTCGACACCCAGATCCTGCGCACCCACCTCGCCAACCTGCGCCGCAAGATCGAGGCGACCCCCGGCGCCCCGCGCCACATCCTCACCGACCCCGGCGTCGGCTACCGCTTCGCCGACTAGCTGGCGGCGGCGCTCAGCTGAGCCAGCCGATGCGCTTGAAGTAGCGGTAGAGCCAGAAGCAGATTCCCGCCATCACGACGAGCACGGCCGGGTAGCCGAGCGACCAGCGCAGCTCGGGCATGTTGTCGAAGTTCATGCCGTAGATCGCGGCGATCATGGTCGGCACGGCGAGGATCGCGACGTACGCGGCGATCGTGCGCATGTCCTGGTTCTGCTGGACGGTCACCTGGGCGAGGTTGGCCTCCAGGATGCTGGTGAGCAGGTCGCGGTAGCCGTCCAGCTGCTCGCGGACGCGGCGCAGGTGATCGTCGACGTCGCGGAAGTAGGCGCGCACCGCCTCCGGAATGACCGCGTAGCGCCCGCGCGCGAGCCGATCGACGGGATCGAGCAGCGGCGTCGTCGCGCGACCGAACTCCAGCACCTCGCGCTTGAGCTTGTAGATGCGCTCGGTGGGATTGGTGCGATCGGCGGAGAAGACCTCGCCCTCGACCTCCTCGATGTCATCGCCGAGCCCGGCGATGGCTGGCAGGTAGTCGTCGACGACGCGGTCGACGATCGCGTGCAGCACGGCGCCCGGTCCATGCGCCAGGCGCTCGGGGTCCGCCTCCAGGCTCGTCCGCACCCCGTGCAGCTCGCTGGCCCTGCCGTGGCGGACGGTGACGACGTAGTCGCGGCCGAGGAAGACAAGAATCTCGTCGAGCTCGACGACCTCCTGCGGGTCGACGTAGCGGGCGGTCTTGAGCACCACGAAGACCATGTCGCCGTACACCTCGAGCTTCGGCCGCTGATGAGCGTGAATCGCGTCCTCGACGGCCAGCTCGTGCAGGTCGAACTCCTTGCGGATCGTGTCGAACTCCTGCTCGGTCGGCTCGTAGAGACCGATCCACACGAACGTCTCCGGTGCCCGGCACGCCGCCAAGGCCTGCTCGAGCGGAACCTGCTCCGACTTGCGCCGGCCGTTCTCGTAGATCGCGTAGTCGACGATCACGACAACCCATCCTGGCGCGTACGCCGGCTGTTGCGGCCCGCCTTCACAAGATCTTGATGCCCCGGCCGGGGATCTTCACGCGGCCTTGACGGCGGCACGCCGATCCTCGGGACATGACCGCGCAGGGCTGGCTGCAGATCGCCGTCTACGTCGTCGTCCTGACGGCGCTGACGCCCCTGGTGGGCGCCTACATGACGCGCGTCTACCGCGGCGAGCGCATCGCGGTCATGACCGCGGCGGTCGGGCCGATCGAGCGGCTGACCTACCGGCTGATCCGCGCGAACCCGGCGGTCGAGCAGGACTGGAAGGCGTACGCGCGGACGGCGCTCGTGTTCAGCGCGCTCTCGTGGGTCGGGCTCTACCTGCTGCTGAGCGCCCAGGCGCTCCACCCACTCAACCCGGAGGAGTTCGGGCCGGCGCCGTGGGACGTGACGTTCAACACCGCGTCGTCGTTCGTGGCGAACACCAACTGGCAGTTCTACGGCGGCGAGACGACGCTCTCCTACTTCTCGCAGATGGCCGGGCTGACGGTGCAGAACTTTGTGTCTGCCGCCGTCGGGATCGCCGTCGCGCTGGCGGTGATCCGCGGCTTCGTCGCACGCGGCGGCAGCGCGCTCGGGAACTTCTGGCAGGACCTCGTTCGGACCCTGCTCTACGTCCTCGTCCCGCTGTCGTTCCTGATCGCCCTGTTCTTCGTCTCGCAGGGAGCGATCCAGAACCTCTCGCCCTACGTCACCTACGGCACGCTGGCGGGCGGCGAGCAGACGCTGGCGCTCGGGCCTGTCGCGTCGCAGGAGGCGATCAAGCTGCTGGGCACCAACGGCGGCGGGTTCTTCAACGTCAACAGCGCGATGCCGTTCGAGAACCCGAGCGGCCTGGCGAACTTCGTCCAGATGCTGTCGATCCTGCTGATCCCGGCGGGGCTGACGTCGGTGTTCGGCCGCTTCGCCGGCAACCGCCGCCAGGGGTGGGCGATCTACTCGGCGATGCTTGCCCTGTTCGCGGTCGCCGTCGTCGTCGCCTACGCGGCCGAGGCGAACGGGTCGCCCGCGCAGCATCTCGCCGACGTCGCCGGAGCGAACATGGAGGGCAAGGAGGTCCGCTTCGGCCTCGCCGCCTCGTCGCTCTACACCGTCATCACGACCGTCGCGTCGTGTGGCGCGGTCAACGCCGCGTTCGACTCGCTGACGGGGATCGGCGGGCTGGTGCCGATGTTCAACATGTCGACCGGCGAGGTCGTGTTCGGCGGTGTCGGCTCGGGCCTCTACGGGATGCTGCTGTTCGTCCTGCTGGCGGTGTTCATCGCCGGCCTGATGGTCGGCCGCACGCCGGAGTACCTGGGCAAGAAGATCGAGGCGCGCGAGGTCAAGCTCGTCATGGTCGGCACGCTCTTCGTCCCGCTCGCCGTCCTGTTCGCGACCGCGCTGGCGATCGGGACGAAGTGGGGCGCGCCCTCGATCTACAACCCCGGCCCACAGGGATTCTCCGAGACGCTCTACGCCTACATCTCGCAGGCCAACAACAACGGCTCCGCGTTCGCCGGCTACACCGGCTTCGTCCAGCCCAACGCGCCGGGCAACGCCGGCGCGTTCGGGATCACCTTCGCCGACCTGCTCGGCGGTCTCGCGATGCTCGCCGGCCGCTTCGTGCCGCTGGTCGCCGCGCTCGCGGTCGCCGGGGCGCTGGTTAGCAAGCGGGTGGCGCCGCTCGGCCCGGGCAGCTTCCGCACCGACACCCCCACCTTCACCGGATTGCTCGTCTTCACGATCGTGATCGTCGCCGCGCTGACGTTCTTCCCCGCCTTCCTGCTCGGCCCGATCGTCCAAGGACTCACCGACCAACTGTTCTGATGCGACGCGACCTGATCTCATCCGCCCTCGCCGTGCTCGTGCTGACGCTGCTGCTCGGCGTCGCGTACCCGCTCGCCACGACCGGCGTCGCCCAGGTGCTGTGGCCTAACAAGGCCGACGGCAGCCAAATCGAGCGCGACGGCAGGACGGTCGGTTCGCGGCTGATCGGCCAGGACTTCACCGGCAAGCCGCGCTACTTCCAGTCGCGGCCCTCGGCGACCGGCTACAGCGCCGACGTCACCTACTTCAACAACCTCGGGCCGAACAACCGCGAGCTGCGCGACCTGTTCGCCAAGAACCTCGCCGGCTATCTCGCTCGGGAGCGCCGCTACAACCCCGGCCTGGTCGCCGCCGACGTTCCGGCCGACGCGGTCCAGACGGCCGGATCGGGCGTCGACCCGCACATCTCGACCGACAATGCGCGCATCCAGGCGCGCCGGGTCGGCGCGCTGCGGGAAATCGACCTCGGCCGCGTGCTGGAGCTCGTCGACGCCAACACCGACGGCCGTGGGCTCGGCCTGTTCGGCGAGCCGGGCGTCAACGTGCTCGACCTCAACCTCGCCATCGACGCGGAGGACCGGCGGTGAACGGATCGCAGAGCGTGTTCGGCTGGCCGGTGCTGCGCCGGGCGCTGGTCGAGAGCGTCGTCAAGCTCGACCCGCGCGTCCAGGTCCGCAATCCGGTGATGCTCGTCGTGGAGATCGGCGCGGTCGTCACGACGTTCGGCTGGCTGCGCCAGCTGTTCGGCGGCGACCCGCTCGGCGGCGGCAGCGAGCCGGCCTGGTTCACCTTCACCGTCGCGATCTGGCTGTGGCTGACGGTCGTCTTCGCCAACCTCGCCGAGGCGCTGGCCGAGGGGCGCGGCAAGGCCCAGGCCGACGCCTTGCGGGCACTGCGCACCGAGACCGTCGCGCGGCTGCGCGACGGCGGCGAGCGACCGGCGTCGGAGCTGGCGCGCGGCGACGTCGTCGTGGTCGAGGCCGGCGAGCC
>CAZVRI010000071.1:687-13369 GCA_964629855.1 uncultured Thermoleophilaceae bacterium | reverse complement strand
CCGCTCTATCACCCCGGCAAGGAGCACGCGACCCGGATGGAGCTGCGCGCCCCCGACCCGGCGTGCAACCCGTACCTGACGTTCGCGGCGCTGCTGCAGGCCGGGCTCGAAGGCATCGAGCGCGGCTACGAGCTGCCGGAGCCGATGGAGAAGAACCTCTACCACCTGTCGCCCGACGAGCGGAAGCGGCTCGGGATCGAGCAGCTGCCCGAGACGCTCGGCGAAGCGATCGAGCTGACCTCGGAGTCGGAGCTGGTCCTGCGCGCCTTCGGCGAGCACATCTTCAACCGCTTCATCGAGATCAAGCGCCAGGAGTGGGAGGACTACCGGGTGCAGGTCACCCAGTGGGAGCTCGACCGCTACATGGCAGTGCTCTAGCCGGGCGGGAGCGCGACCAGGGCGCGCAGGGGGCCGAGCGGCCCCGACGCCCGCCCGAGCGCCCGGCGCAGCGCGCGCCGGTCGGCCGGTCCGGGCGGCTGGCTGCGCTGGGGGTCGAAGCGGTAGCGGCGCAACGCCTCGGCATAGGCGGCGGCGCGGGGTCCCGCCGCTGTCGCGAGCTCACGCTCGAGGGCGAGCAGGGTCGTCGCGGGTGAGAGGTTCCAGCCCAGTCGATGCAGCGCCCGGCGCAGCTCGATGATCTCCGCTTCGGCGAGCTGCTCGCGGTTGAGCGCGCCGCGGCGCCTGACGCGGATCGCGAACGCTAGGACGCCGGCGACCGCGAGCACGGTGAGGCCGATGGCGAGGACCGTCACCGCGGTCGATCGCCCGCCGTCGGAACTCGGGTCCGCGCGGTCGTCTCCAACCGGCCCGCCCCTCGACTGAGAGTCCCGTGCCTGTGCGCCCCCGTCCGCGGGGTTCTGCTCTGTGTCGATCGAGCTCTGGGTCACGTCTCCCGCGGCCGCGCTGGCGCCGGTCGCGGCTGGCGCCCCGCCCGAAGGGGAGTCCGACGCGCGTGGCGTCGGGTCGAAGGTCACCCAGCCGATCCCGGAGAAGTACACCTCGACCCAGGAGTGGGCGTCGAGGTCGCGGACGCGGTACTCGCCCGACTTGCGGTTCAACGTCCCCGGTGAGAAGCCGGCGACGACGCGCGCCGGAATGCCGACCATTCTCAGCATCAGCGCCATCGCGCCGGAGAACTGCTGGCAGTAGCCCTGCCGGTCCTCGAAGAGGAAGCTCTCGAGTGGGTAGGCGTGCTCGGGGACCTGCTCGTTGTAGCGGTAGCCCTCGCGCAGGTGGGTCTCGATCGCCGTGACGGCGTCGTACGCCGACGTGCTGCCGGCGGTCAGGCCGGCGGCGAGCTCGTACACCCGGCTGTAGACCGAGTCGTCGATCGCGGCCTCGACGTTGTCCCGCTCGGCGGCGGATGCGCGGTTGCCGCGCGGTGGGACGGTGACCGTTCGCGCGGCAGTGCCGGCGGTCGGCAGCGCCAGCTCGGTGTAGCGCTCGACCCACGCGGGGTAGCCCGCCGGCGCGCCGGCCATGGTGATCGCGGTCGGCGTCGGCTGGTAGGTCCGGATCGTGTAGTCGTCGCCGCGCCCGAGCGTTCCGAGCAGCTGCGTCGTGCCGTCGGCAGATGGGACCGCAGCCGCGCCCCTGACGTTGTAGGTCAGGCCGGCGCCGATCAGCAGCTCCGTTGACAGCGAACGGACCGTGAACTGGATCTCGTCGTTCCAGTCGGGGTTGAGCCGGCCGTAGCGCCACGGGGTCGCGTCTGAGCGGGCGTCGCCGCGGTCGAACGGCAGTTCGGCGGAGAGGTCGCGCTGCTCGTCGCCGGTCGCGCGGAACCAGCGGAAGCCGTCGAAGCTGTTGAGCGTCTCGGCCTTCCAGTAGTGCGGCTGCTCGGAGCGGACGGTGAGCAGCGTCGTGCCTTGGCGCGGCCAGTCGAGCGGGCCGTAGCTGTGGTCCCAGGAGAAGGCGACTCCGGCGTCGGCGCCGAACGGCGACCACGACCGGTAGTCGAGCCACGGACCGTCGCCGTCGAGCGCGGCGGCGGCTGGCACGGCCAGCAGGGCGACCGCGCCGACGACGGCTGCGCCGGTCGCCCACTCGCGGGCGCCGAGCCGCGGCAGCCAGAGCCAGGCGGCGATCAGCGCCAGCAGCAGCGTGCCGAACAGCAGCGGGCTGCCGGGGCTGTTGGTCGTTACGGCGATCGCGTAGAGGGCGATCAGCAGGATCAGTCCCGCGCCGCGCAACGGGCTCCGCATCTCCGGCGGCGCCGGCCAGAACGCGAGCGCTGCGGCGGCGGTCAGCAGCAGCGGGGCGCCGAGCAGGATCGCCAGCCGGATCCAGTCGTCGGGACCGTCGTAGGGCCAGTCGACGCTCTGGACGCCGAGCAGCGCCTTGTCGAGCTGGTCGGCGAACTCGCCCCAGCCCGAGGGCAGCAGCAGGTCTGGGGCGACTCCGCTGGCGACGAGGCCGGCGGCGAGCGACACCAGCACCGTCGGCACGGCGAGGGCCGCCGCCGCGCGTCGCGGGAGTCGCGAGCGGTCGAGCAGCGCGAGCGTGACCGCACAGGCCGTCGCGGCCGCGACCGTAGCCAGGATGCGCGCCGCCGACGGGCCGGCGACGAGCATCGCCCAGTGGGCCGTTCCATACGCCGCGAACACGGCGAAGACGGCCAACCGCAGGACGAGGGTCCCGCGACTCACGCGACCGCGCTCCGGCTGCCGCGATCGACGAGCCTGCCGTGGCAGCCGCCGACCTCGAAGGCCGCGTTGGCGCCTGGCGGCAGCGACGGCGCGACGAGATAGCGCGGCCGCGCGGGCACCAGCTCGAGCTCGCGCGGAAGCGCCGCGCCGGCCGCCCCGGTCACCCACAGCAGCGCGCCCGAGCGCGGGCCGAGTCCGCCGACGTTGGCCTTCGTGCCGGACTCCACGAGCGCGAGCCGCTTGTGCACGCCGGGCCAGGCGCCGAGGTCGTGATCGACTGTGATCGGCCGCCGGTCGCCCGGAATGAGCAGCGCGACGCCTTCGACGCGCGCCAGCGCTACGCAGAGCGACGCCGCGGCGCGGATCGCGGCGTCGAGCGCGTCGGCGCTGGCCGGCGCGGCGGCGTCGAGCACGATCAGCGGCGCCGACGCGCTCTCGGCGACGAAGCGGCGCTCCATCATCTCGCCGCGCCGCGCGAGCGTCGCCCAGTGGATGCGCGAGGCCGGTGCGCCCTCGCGGTAGGGGCGCAGCCCGTCGAGGTCGATGCCGTCGTTGGCGTCCTCGCGCCAGCGGCCGGCCGAGCGCGCGCCGGCGCCGAGGCCAGTCAGGGCGCCGTCAGGCGCGGCCCCGTCGCCGATGAGCAGGGTCACGGGATCGACACGCGGCAGTACGAGCAGCTCCGGCGCGTCGTCCGCGTACCTATCGAGGGTGCAGATCTGGAGCGGGTCGCTGATTCGCAGCCGGCTCGGCGCGAGCGTGACACGGCCGCGGCGCGACAGGGTGGCGAGCGCGTCGAGGCCGGCACGGCTGCGGCCCGCGATCGCGCTGCCGCTCGCGAGCAGCGGGTCGGTCAGCTCACCGCCGGGCGCGGGCAGCCAGCCGAGGCGCGCTTCGACCTGAATCCGGAACGGGGCGTCTTCGACGACGGTCGGCGGGGTGGGGAGCCGCGTCACGCGCGCCCCGTGGGCTGCTAGCCAGACCCAGGCGGCCGCGAGCACGGCGACGAGCACCAGCGCGATGCCGGGCAGGTAGAGCGACGCGGTGTCGAACGCCCCGCCGACCAGGCAGAGACCGGCTCCGAGCAGCGCCGTGGCGATCGCTCGCGACACGGCCGCCGCCTCAGAGCGCCGGGACCCGCTCGAGGGCGTCGGCGACGACTGCGGCCCGCTGTTCGGGCACCGCGCCGGGCGCGAGCATCAGACGGTGGGTGAGCACGGCCGGGGCGAGCCGCTGGACGTCGTCGGGCAACACGTGATCGCGTCCGTCGAGCGCCGCATGCGCCTTCGCCGCCCGGAAGAGCATCAGTCCTGAGCGCGGGCTGGCGCCTAGCTCGACACGTGGGTCGGCTCGGGTCGCGGCGAGCAGCGCGACGACGTAGCGGCGCAGCGCCTCGCTGCCGTGGATCGCGGCTGTCGCGGCCTGGGCGGCGAGCACGTCGGCCAGTTCGGCGACCGGCTCGACGTCGCGCACGCGGTCGCCCGCGGCGTGGTCGTGCAGCATTTCGGCCTCCTGGTCGGCGGTCGGGTAGCCGAGCGACACCCGCACCATGAAGCGGTCGAGCTGGGCTTCGGGAAGCGGGTAGGTGCCCTCGTACTCGACCGGGTTCTGCGTCGCGAGCACCAGGAACGGTCGCGCCAGCTCGTGCGTGTGGCGGTCGACGGTGACCTGTCGCTCCTGCATGCACTCGAGCAGGCCGGATTGCGTCTTCGGCGACGCGCGGTTGACCTCGTCGACGAGCACGACGTTGGCGAACACCGGTCCGGGCCGGAACTCGAAGCGGTTCTCGCGCCGGTCGTAGACGTTGGTGCCGACCAGATCGGCGGGGAGGACGTCGGCGGTGCACTGCACGCGCGCGTGGTCGGCGTCGATCGACCGTGCCAGTGCCCGTGCCAGCGCCGTCTTGCCGACGCCCGGGAAATCCTCGATCAGCACGTGCCCACCGGCCATCAGTGCGACCAGCACCTCGCGGATCACCGTGGGCGGTGCCTTTACGGCTTGGCCGACGTTCCGTTGGATCCGTTCGCCAAGCTCCTCGACCTCGCGCGGACCGACCTCCGGAACGGTTGACATAAGCCCACTGTAGGGATCCGGAATTAGGCCCCAGAGCCGTTTCTGGAACGGAGTGGGTCTAGCGGTCGGCGGGCTCGGCCCGCGGAACGGCGACCGCGACGTCCGGGCTGGGTGCGCCGACGCCGCCATCGGTCTCCGCGAGCTTCGACGGCCACCAGAACTTCGGGCCGATCTTCAGCACGAGGGCGGGGACGAGGACCGAGCGGACGAGGAAGGTGTCGAGCAGGACGCCGAAGGCGACGACGAAGCCAATCTCGGTCAAGAAGACGAGCGGCAGGACGGCCAGCACGGAGAAGGTGCCGGCGAGGACGATGCCGGCGCTGGTGATCACGCCGCCGGTCACGGCGAGCGCGCGCAGGATGCCCTTGCGGGTGCCGTGGACGAGCGTCTCCTCGCGCGCTCTGGCGATCAGGAAGATGTTGTAGTCGACGCCGAGCGCGACCAGGAAGACGAACGCGAACAGCGGCAGCGACGGGTCGGAGCCTGGGAAGCCGAAGAAGACGTCGAAGGCGAAGTAGCCGAAGCCGAGCGCGGCGATGAAGCTGAGGATCACCGTCCCGATCAGCACCAGCGGCGCGACGACCGCGCGCAGCAGCAGCATCAGGATCAGGAAGACGACGACCAGGACGAGCGGCGGAATCACCTTCGAGTCCCAGGCGGCCGCCTCGCGGACGTCGAACTCGACCGCGGTCGGGCCACCGACGAGCGTGTCCGGCGCCACGTCCTGGACGGCGTCGCGCAGCGGCTCGATGAGGTCGTAGGCCGCGGTCGAGTAGGGGGTCGGCTCGAGCGTCGCCTGGATCAGCACGCCGTCCTCGCCCTGCGCGACCGGCGGGGAGACCGACTCGATGCCGTCGACCGACTCCGCCGCCTCGGTAACCGCCGCGACCTGGCTCGGGTCGCTCACCACGATGTCGGCCGGCGCCGCCGAACCCGCGGGGAAGCTCTTGGCGAGGATCGCCTGGCCCTGCACGGACTCGACCTCGGTGCGGTAGCTGTCGTTGCTGGTCAGGTCGGTCGAGAAGAACGCCAGTCCGGCGCAGAGGATCAGCAGGATCGCCAGCGACCCGGCGAGCACCCGCCCGGGTCCACGCTCCACCCAGTCCCCGACGCGCTTCCAGAAGCCATGCGTCGCATCGGTCTTGTGCTCGTGGCGGTAGCGGCGCAGCTCGTAGGCGCGGAAGTTGAAGGTGAAGATCGTGGTGAGCAGCGCTCCGACGCTGGATCCGTGCAACACCCGCTGGGAGGAGCGACTGGTGAAGCGGCTCTCCGCGGGGGCCGTCTCGGGCGAGTGCGGGACGAACGGCCAGAAGGCGCGGCGGCCGAAGATGGTGAGCAGCGCCGGCAGCAGGGTCAGCATCGACAGGGCGGCGCAGGCGACGCCGAGTGCGGCGATCGGGCCGAGGCCCGAGGTGCCGTTGACCTTGGCGATCGTCAGGCAGAAGAGCGCGGCGATGACCGTCGCGGCGGAGGCGAAGATCGCCGGCCCGGCCGAGGCGAGCGCGGTTGCCATTGCCGCGTGCTTGTCGGTGCTGCGGTGCAGCTCCTCGCGATAGCGCGCGACTAACAGCAGCGCATAGTCGGTTCCCGCCCCCAGGACGAGGATCGACATGATCGAGCTCGACTGGCCGTTGATCGTCACGCCGAGCTCGGAGACGCCGTAGCCGAGCGAGCGCGACAGCATCTCCGCGAAGACGACGGCGAGCAGCGGGATCAGGAAGAAGATCGGCGATCGGTAGATCACGATCAGCAGGAAGATCACGAGGCTCAGCGCCGCCAACAGCAGCGTGCCGTTGATGTTCTCGAAGACCTTGATCGCGTCGGCCGCGTAGCCGGCGCCACCGGTGATCTTCACCTCGAGGCCGCCGCCAGGGTCGGAGATCGCGTCGCGCCAGTCCTGGATCGGGTCGAGGATCGTGTCGGCCTCGCCGTCGCCCTTCAGGTAGGCGGTGACGATTGCGGCCTTGCCGTCGGGCGAGCAGATCGGGCCGACGAACGGCGCGTAGTCGGCCGGCTGGCCGGGCACCTCAGTCGTCGGACCGCCGCAGCCCTCTGGCTGGTCGGCGGAGGTCGGCGGAGCCTTGCCCTGGGCGCCGCCCGTAGCGCCGGCCGGGCCCTCGTCACCGCCGCTGGCCTGCTTGCCGCCCGCGGCGGCGGTCGCGCCGTCGGCGACGACACCCGGGTAACGCTTCTGTGCGAGCTTCGCGACGTCCGCCTGGATCGTCTTGCGATCGGCGGCCGTCAGGCCCGACTCGCGCCGGAAGACGATCACCGCGGGGGCGAGCTCGCCACCCTGCAGGTCCTCGGTCGCCGTCAGCGCCTTCGTCGACTCGGCATCACCCGGCAGGAACGACGTCGACTCGTTGTCCTCGGCGTCGGAGAACTTCCCCGGCAGGTTCGCCGCCATCGCGACGAAGATCGCGGCGATCCAGATCGTGAACACGATCCACTTCGACCGCCTGCCAGCTGGGAACGAGAAGAAGGAACGCCCAGACACGACGGCCCATGCTGGCAAATCAGGCCGACGTACGTCAACCGCCGCTAGCGGACGCTCAGGGCTCGCTCCGTCATGCGCTGCGCAAGCGCGAGCGAGCGGCGGTCGAGGCGGTTCGGCGTATCGCACGACATGTGGCGACACGGCTCGCCGCCGGCGCCGACGCGGCGCTGGGCGGCGGGCAGGCCGAGCAGCTCGAACTCGCGGTGGTCGGAGTTGCTGTCATTGCCGTCGCGGACCCAGACCGCGGGTGTGCCGGCCCGCGCGGCTGCGCGGAGCAAAGCGCCCTCGACGCCGGGACGGGCGGCCGGAGCGGGGGAGCGCAGCCAGAACGGCCGGTTGCCGCCAACCTCGTCGAGCGAGAGGGCGTAGCGCAGGCGACGCGCGCCGCCGCGGTTGCGCGCCCGCTTGGCGAGCGCCAGCGCGCCGAGATGGTCCGGCTGCCCGGTGTAGATCCGCTCCTCGGCGCCGGTCGCCACCAGCCACACGTCACACGGCGGGTCGATCGAGCGCAGCCGCTTGGCGAGCGCGACGACCACCCCGACCCCTGACGCGTTGTCGTTCGCGCCCGGTCCCGGTGCCGTCGTGTCGGTGTGCGCCATCACGATCTTCAGGCACTTGCGCGGCCCGTCGAGCAGGCCGATCACGTTGCGCGACCGGCCTTTTCCGGGCACGTCGAAGCCCTGAACGGTCAGCTTCAGCCGGGCCCGCTTGAAGACCCGCCCGACGTAGGCGTGGGCGCGCCGCTCGGCGCGGCTAGCCGCCGGGCGCGGGCCGAGCGACGCGACCCGCCGCGCCGCCTGCAGCGCTTCGTAGCCGCGTGGTGGCGGTTCGGCTGCTGCCCCGACCGCTGTGCAGGCCAGGCAGGCAAGCAGCGCGCTCATGCCAACAGCGTCTCCAGCTCCTCCGGTTCCGTAACCGGCGCCTTGCACGCGAACTGCTCGCAGACGTAGGCGGTGGCGCTGCCGTCGACGGGCGTGCGGCCCGCGAGCAGCGGGATCGCACTCGCGTCGCCGGAACCCGCGGGCGGCGAGCCGGCCAGCACGACGTGTGGCCGGAAGGCGCTCCGCACGACACGCTCCAGCGGCCGCGGGTCTTCGCCGATGAGCGCCACCTCCTTGACCGGCGCGAGATGGAAGTCGAGCGCCTGGAGCAGGTGGGCGAACGCGTTCGGGTGGCGTGGCGCCATCTCCACGAACAGCTGCAGCACGCCAACGCCCTGCCGCTCGTACTCGTGCTCGCCGGTCAGCGCCGCCAGGCGCAGCAGCGCGTAGGCGGCGGCCGCGTTGCCGGAGGGGATCGGGTGGTCCTCCGGGTCCTTGCGGCGCGTCAGCAGCTGCTCGTGGTCCGACGACGTCTCGAAGAAGCCGCCCTTCTCCGGATCGCCGAAACGCTCGATCGTCGTGTCGGCCAGCGCGCGGGCGGCGTCGAACCAGCGCAGCTCGAAGGTCGCCTCGTAGAGCGTCAGCAGCGCGTCCAGCAGGTAGGCGTGGTCCTCGAGGTAGGCGTTCAGCCGGCCCTCGCCGTCCTTCCAGGTGCGCAACAGGTGTCCGTCGCCGTCGGTCAGCTCGGTGAGGAGGAAGTCCGCGCACTTGCGTGCCGCGTCGAGGTAGTCGTCGCGCTCCAGCACCGCGCCGGCGTCGGCGAGCGCGGAGATCATCAGCGCGTTCCACGAGGTCAGCCGCTTGTCGTCGAGACCCGGCCAGACGCGCTCGGCGCGGGCGTCGTAGAGGCGGCGGCGCAGCTCCTCGAACTCCTCCGGCTCCTCGGCACCGCGCGTCAGGATCGTCTTGCCCTCCCAGTTCCCGCCGGGCAGCACGCCGAAGTAGTCGAGCGCGGCCTGTGCGGTGGAGGGGGTGGACGTGGCGCCGTTGCCGCCCTCGTGCTCGTCGCCGAGCACCGCGCGCATCTGGTCGGCCGTCCAGACGTAGAACTTGCCCTCCTCGCCCTCGGAGTCGGCGTCGAGCGCCGAGTAGAAGCCGCCCTCGAGGCCGCGCATCTCGCGCAGCGCCCAGTCGAGCGTCTCCTCACAGACGCGCTGGAACAGCGGATACCCGGTCGCCTGCCAGCCGTGCAGGTAGGCGCGCGCGAGCAGCGCGTTGTCATAGAGCATCTTCTCGAAGTGGGGGATCAGCCAGCCGGCGTCGACCGTGTAGCGGGCGAAGCCGCCGCCGAGCTGGTCGTAGATGCCGCCGTTGGCCATCGCGCTCAGCGCGCGCGCCGCCGGCTCGACCTCGCCGCGGCGCAGCAGCAGCTCGATCGCCGAGGCCGCCGGGAACTTCGGCGCGCCGCCGAAGCCGCCGTTGCGCGGATCCTCGAGCGTCAGCAGCGTCTCGACCGCCTTGTCCAGCAGCTCGCCGGTCAGCGGCTCGTCCGACGGCTCGACCCAGGCGGCGCCGGACAGCCGCTCGACGACCTTGCTCGACGTCGCGCGGATCTCCTCGCCGCGCTCGTCCCAGGCCTCGACGACTGAGCGCATGACCTGCAGCCAGCTCGGCATCCCGCGGTCGTCGTCGGGCGGGAAGTAGGTGCCGGCGAAGAACGGCACCTGGTCGGGTGTCAGGAATGCGTTCAGTGGCCAGCCGCCCTGGCCGGAGATCGCCTGGCAGGCCTCCATGTAGATCGCGTCGAGGTCGGGCCGCTCCTCGCGGTCGAGCTTGATGCAGACGAAGTGCTCGTTCATGTAGGCCGCGGTCGCCTCGTCCTCGAACGACTCGCGCTCCATCACGTGGCACCAGTGGCAGGCCGAGTAGCCGATCGACAGCAGGATCGGCAGGTCACGCTCGCGCGCGGCGGCGAGCGCCTCCTCGCCCCACGGGTACCAGTCGACCGGGTTGTCCTTGTGCTGCAGGAGGTAGGGCGAGCTCTCGTCCGCCAGGCGGTTCGGCATAGGAGCGAGGCTACTCGCGCAGCTCGGCGCGCTTGATCTTGCCGCTCGGCGTCTTCGGCAGCTCGGCGGCGAATTCGACGATCCGCGGGTACTTGTAGGGGGCGGTCAGCTCCTTGACGTGCTCCTGCAGCTCGCGCGCGAGCGCGGGAGAGGGCGCGTGGCCGTCGCGCGGGACGACGACCGCGCGCACGACCTGGCCGCGCTCCTCGTCGGGGGCGGCGACGGCGGCGGCCTCGGCGACGGCGGGATGCGACACCAGCGCAGACTCGACCTCGAACGGCCCGATCCGGTAGCCGGCCGAGATGATCGTGTCGTCGACGCGGCCCTCGAACCAGAGGAAGCCGTCGGCGTCCTCGCGCACGCGGTCGCCGGTGCGCCAGTCGCCGGGCGGGGCGTCGATGTAGATCGTCGGGACCGTCGCCGGGTCGACGCACAGCTCGCCGATGCCGGCGTCGTCCGGCTCGGCTAGCCAGGCGCGGATACCCGGCAGCGGCCGGCCCATCGCCCCCGGCCGCACCGGCTCGCCGAGCGGCATGCCGGTCAGCGCGCCGGTCTCGGTCTGGCCGTAGCCGTCGTGGATCGTGACCCCGACCTCGTCGCGCCAGCGCTCGACGATCTCCGGGTTCAGCGGCTCGCCGGCGGCGACCGCGTGGCGCAGCGACGGCAGCCGCCGCAGCGCGGTCCGCTTGGCGATCGCCCGGTACTCCGTCGGCGCCATGCAGAGCACGGCCACGCCCTCGCGCTCGATCACGTCGAGCCGCTCGGCGGGGTCGAAGCGGGCGTCGTGCAGCAGCGCCACGGCGCCACGCAGCCACGGCGCGACGAAGGCGTTGCGCGCCGACAGCGACCAGCCGCTCGCGGCGGTGCACCAGGCCAGCTCGCCGGGCCGCGCGTCGTACCAGTGCTCGGCCTGCAGCATCTGGCCGGGCAGGTTGCGCGCGCCGTGGCGGATCGGCTTCGGCTCGCCCGACGTTCCCGAGGTGAAGACGATCAGCGCCGGCTCGTCGCCGGCGAGGTCGACGGCCGGGGCGGGGGCGGCGTCGTAGAGCCGCTCGTCGGGGACCGTCAGGAGCGCGGGTGGGGACGCCAGGTCGGTCAGCGCCCCCGCGAGCGTCTCGCCGTTGCGCTCGTCGACCACGATCGCGCGTGGCGCGGCGATCTCGATCCGCTTGCGCAGGTCCGCGGGTCGCAGCTGCTCAGTGCAGGGCAGAACCGCCGCGCCGATCCGCCAGCAGGCGACCATCGCGTGGACCCACTCGGGCCGGTTGCCGACCAGCGTCATCACCACGTCGCCACGTGCCACCCCGCTTGCCCGCAGCGTGCCTGCAAGCCGCGCTGCACGGTCCGAAACCTGGCCGAACGTATGACAGGATCGCTCGCCGCTTCGATCGATCGCGACGAGCGCGACGCGGCTCGGATCGGCTGCGTCGACGACGTCACGGGCGAAGTTCACCCGCCGGATTCTGCATTACAAGCGGCATCCGTGGTTATCCGCGAGCGGCAGCGGAACTTTCCGGATTCAGAAAATCGACGCAGTTTGCAGGGGCTACTCGGCCGTTTGGCGGAGTCCCGCCGAAAGATGTGTTAGCTTGCCCGCACGCCGAATCCACGAAGTGTGGAACGGGGGAACCAAGGTGGCACTGCCACTGGGGCGAACTTCCCAATAGGGGAAGCGCGCAGCTCTTTCAGCGCGAGCCCGTCAGCTAACCCCGTAGGCGTTCGAAAGAGTTTTGGACCGACGCCCCAGACACTCGATCCTGTGCGCGCTTGCGGCCTGTGCGGCCGTGGCAGTCGCCCTCCCCGCTGGCGCTTCGGCGCAGGCTGGCGCGAGTGGTAGCGGCGGTGCCGCGTACGTCCCGCCGCCGCCCCCGGCGAAGCGGGCGAAGATCGTCGACGGCATCGCAATCCCGCCGAAGTCCGCGCCCCTGCGCATCCAGAAGGTCTTCGCGGCCGCCAACCGGATCATCAAGAAGCCGTACGTCTACGGCGGCGGACACAAGCCTTACAGCCAGATCTGGAAGAAGCTCGATCGTGGCTACGACTGCTCCGGAACCGTCAGCCACGCCCTCTACGGCGGCAAGTTCCTCAAGAGCCCGCTCGACTCCGGCAGCTTCATGTCCTGGGGTCAGCCCGGTGCCGGCCAATGGGTCACCGTCTACACGAACCCCGGCCACGCCTACGTCGTGATCGCCGGTCTGCGCCTCGACACCTCGATGGGCGACCGCGCGACCTACGACGAGCGCAACTCCGGCGACGGCCCGCGCTGGCGCAAGTACAACCGCTCTCCGCGCGGTTTCACGGCGCGCCACCCCTCGGGCTACTAGCCAGGACGCGCTATGCCGGCGCCTGCCTGCGTCATCGGGAGCCTCGCGGGCTAGCGCCCGCCACGGCCCCCTGCTTCCTTGGCATGCTTGGCCTATCGCGCCCTGGCACGCGGCGCCGTATTCTTCCTTGACTGACGAATCAACCGACGGGAGCCCCGAGACCCCATGGCCGTAGCGACTTCATCGACGATCGACAAGACGGACGAGCAGAAGGCGATCACCGAGATGGTGCGCCAGTTCGCGGACGAGCAGATCC
>CAZVRI010000071.1:0-677 GCA_964629855.1 uncultured Thermoleophilaceae bacterium | reverse complement strand
CGGAGCCGATCGTCGAGCAGATGAAGGAGCTCGGCCTGTTCGGGACGACGATCCCCGAGGAGTACGGCGGCATGGGGCTCGACCTGACGACCTACGCGATGATCGTCGAGGAGCTCTCGCGCGGCTGGATATCGATCTCTGGGATCATCAACACCCACTTCATCGGCTCCTACCTGCTGATGAAGTTCGGCTCCGAGGAGCAGAAGCAGAAGTACCTGCCGCGGATGGCGACCGGTGAGATCCGCGCCGCGTTCTCGCTCTCCGAGCCGGAGCTGGGCTCTGACGTCCAGGCGATCAAGACGGCCGCCAAGAAGGACGGCGACGCCTACGTGATCAACGGCCAGAAGATGTGGGTCACCAACGGCCTGCGCTCCAGCCTCGTCTTCACGCTCGTCAAGACCGACCCCGACGCCGAGCCCCGACACCGCGGCATGACCTGCTTCATCGCCGAGAAGGAGGCGGGCGTCCACGAGAACACCGGCGAGTACGCCGGCTTCAACGTGCCGCCGCAGCTCAAGAAGATGGGCTACAAGGGCGTCGAGTCGACCGAGCTGGTCTACGACGGCTACAAGTGCCCGGCCGAGAACATCCTCGGTGGTGAGGAAGCCGGACTCAACAAGGGTTTCGTGCAGATGATGGACGCGCTCGAGGTCGGCCGCGTCAACGTCGCCGCCCGC
>CAZVRI010000070.1:5595-13446 GCA_964629855.1 uncultured Thermoleophilaceae bacterium | reverse complement strand
CATCGTTGCCTTGGTAGGCCGTTACCCCACCAACAAGCTAATGGGCCGCGGGCCCATCCCGATGCGGAGGCCGAAGCTTCCTTTACTCGTCTCACTTATGTGAGGGAGCACATCCGGTATTAGCCCGAGTTTCCTCGGGTTGTCCCAGTCATCGGGGCAGGTTGCCCACGTGTTACTCACCCGTTCGCGGCTCTGCCCCAGGGCAAGCCCTGGTTCGTCGCTCCACTTGCATGTGTTAAGCACGCCGCCAGCGTTCGTCCTGAGCCAGGATCAAACTCTCCGTGAAAAATGATTCATGGAAAGCTGTCGTATCCGTACTGCGCGGGCCCTGCGTACACGTTGCGGGACCCTCGGATCGACGGGTTCTTACTACTCAGTTAAGCCTCACGCCCATCGGCAGAGCCGATCGCGCGAGGTCGAACCTGGACGCGACTGAATCCTTGCGGATTCGGTCGCACATGCTGTTGAGTTTTCAAAGACCGCCCGCACCCCGGGCGGTGATTCCGCCCTTCGATACGTCCCCTGCACATGAGAAAGGCCTCCGTAGAGGCCCAGCACTGCTCTCGGTCTTGCGACAGAGGGCTAGGCGCCTGGCATCTCCGTGGTCTTGCTCATCCGAAGGGACGAAGAAGTATAGCGCTACGGCGACGGAATGTCGCGGTGGGCGCGAATTCGTCGCTCAATCGATGCGCAGACGCACGAAACGGCGCTTTCCAACCTGCAGTACGACGCCGTCGAGCCGATCGGCCGGGACGTCAAGATCGCCGGCGGCGAGCGGCTCCCCGTCGACCTTGACCCCACCCTGGGCCAGCAGGCGGCGGCCCTCGGACGTCGACATCCCGAAGGCGTCGCGCAGGACGGCCGGCAGGTGGACCGGCCCGCCGTTGGCCGCGAGAGCGTGCTCGGCGATCTCGTCCGGCAGCTCGCGCTCGACGTGCAGACGGTCGAAGTGCTCCTCCGCGGCGCGGCCCGCGTCCTCGCCGTGCAGGCGGGCGGCGATCCCGCGCGCGAGCGCGCGCTTGGACTCGACCGGCGGACGGTCGGGATCGAAGTCGCCCTCGAGCAGCAGGTCGTAGTAGACCGGCATTGCCGTGTCCGGGACCCGCATCAGCTTGCCGAAGACCTCCTCGGCCGGCTCGGTCACCCCGACGTAGTTGCCGAGCGACTTCGACATCCGCTGGACGCCGTCGGTCCCGGGCAGGATCGGCATCGTCAGCACCGACTGCTGCGGCACGCCGTAGGCCTGCTGGATCTGGCGGGCGAGCAGCAGGTTGAACTTCTGGTCGGTGCCGCCGAGCTCCACGTCCGCCTTGACCGCGACCGAGTCGTAGCCCTGGAGCAGCGGGTAGAGCAGCTCGAGCACCGAGATCGGCTCGTTTGCCGAGTAGCGCTTGGCAAAGTCGTCGCGCTCGAGCAGCTGGGCGACGGTCGCCGTGCGGGCGAGCGCGAACAGCTCCTCCATCGCCATCGCCAGCCACTCCCCGTTGCGGCGGACCTCGGTCCGCTCGGCGTCGAGCACCTTGAAGGCCTGACGCTGGAAGGTCTCGGCATTGGCGTCGATCTGCTCGCCGGACAGCACCGGGCGGGTCGCCGACCGCCCCGACGGGTCTCCTACACGCGCGGTGTAGTCGCCGATGATCAGGACGACGGTGTGCCCGAGGTCCTGGAACTCGCGCAGCTTGCGCAGGACGACGGTATGCCCGAGGTGGATGTCCGGCGCGGTCGGGTCGATCCCGAGCTTCACGCGCAGCGGCCGGCCCTCGCCGAGCTGGCGCTCGAGCGCCCCCGCGGGAAGTGCCTCGACAGCGTTACGGCAGAGGTAGCGGGCGTCCTCGGCCGCAGAATCAGTCATGGGAGTCAATGCTAACGGCGCGCGCGACGCCGACGATCCCGACTCCCCTACCCTCTCTTCGATGCCTCCTCCCTCGCCACCGGCGGCCGGCGAGCCGCCGGCGCGCAAGCCGAAGGTCAAGAAGCTACGGCTGCTGCTGATCCTCACCGGCCTCGGCGCGCTCGCGTTGGTGTCGACCGTCTTCGGGATGATGATGGCGGTCGCGAGCGATCTCCCCCAGCTCGAGAACAAGGCCGAGTACCACCGCGCGAAGAACTCGATCGTCTACTCCGATCGCGCTTCCGGCCGCGAGAAGCTCGCCCGCCTGACCGGCAACGAGAACCGGATCCTGCTCAAGGAGCAGGACATCTCGCCGAACATCACCAACGCCGTGATCGCGATCGAGGACCGCCGCTTCTACGAGCACGATGGCGTCGACTACCGCGGCATCGCGCGCGCCCTGTTCCAAGACGTGCTCGCCCGCCGTGCCGCCCAGGGCGGGTCGACGATCACCCAGCAGTTCGTCAAGAACGCGCTCGCGGCCCAGTCCGACCGCTCGGTATTCCAGAAGCTGCGCGAGTCCGCGCTCGCGTACCACCTCGAGCGCCAGTGGAGCAAGCAGAAGGTGCTGACCCAGTACCTCAACAGCGTCTACTTCGGCAACGGCGCCTACGGCATCGAGGCCGCCGTGCGGACCTACTTCGGCGCCGACACCGCGCAGACGACGATCGACCCCGCAACCGGCGCGGTCGTGCCCGTCGAGGAGGTCGACCCAGCCAGCGGCGCCGACAATCCCGCCGCCCTCACCGTCAGCCCCGCCCAGGCCGCGCTGCTCGCCGGGATCATCGCCTCGCCGAGCATGTACGACCCGGTCCAGAACCCCAAGGACTCGAAGGCGCGCCGCAACATCGTGCTCCAGCGGATGCTCGAGCAGGGGAAGATCACGCGCGCGGACTACGAGGAGGGAATCCGCGAAGAGATTCCCGGCGAGGACGACATCGCACCGCCCCAGCCGCACTCCAACCAGCCGTACTTCACGACCTGGCTGACCCAGCAGCTCGTCGACCGCTACGGGCCGGGCGCCGTCTTCGGCGGCGGGCTCGACGTCACGACGACGCTCGACCCGGACCTGCAGGCCGCCGCCGAGCAGGCGATCTCCGGCCGGCTCGGCGCGATCGGCCCAGCCGCCTCGCTCGTTGCGATCGAGAACAAGACCGGCGAGGTCAAGGCGATGGTCGGCGGGCCCGACTACCAGGAGCGGCCGTTCAACCTCGCGACAAACGGCCACCGCCAGCCGGGCTCGTCGTTCAAGCCGTTCATCCTGATCCGTGCGCTGGCCGACGGGATGAGCCCCGACGCGACCTTCACCTCGCAGCCGAAGGAGTTCCCCGTTCCGGGCTCCAAGACCGAGAAGTTCGTCGTCAACAACTACGACGACTCCTACTCCGGTGTCGCATCGCTCTGGAGCGCGACGTCGAACTCCGACAACTCGGTCTACGCCGAGCTCGGTCTGAAGGTCGGCACCAAGCGCGTCGCGCGACTGGCCAACCGGATGGGCATCAAGACCGAGATCTCGACCAACCCCGCGATGACGCTCGGCGGTCTCAGCGAGGGCCTAACTCCGCTCGAGCTGGCCTACGCCTACTCGACGATCGCCAACAAGGGCCGGCGCGTCTCGGGGACGCTCGCCGCGTCGGAGAACGGGCCGGTCGCGATCGAGAGCGTCAAGGGCGGTGGGCGCGACATCGAGAACGAGCGTCGCGAGGAGCGCGTCTTCTCCGACTCCGTGGGCGAGACCGCGCAGTCGATGCTGGCCGGCGTCGTCAGCAGCGGCACCGGCAAGGCGGCGCAGATCGGCGAGTTCGCGGCCGGCAAGACCGGCACAACTGAGAACTACGGCGACGCCTGGTTCGTCGGCTTCAACAACGAGCTGACGATCGCGGTCTGGGTCGGCTACCCCGACGAGCTGAAGCCGATGGAAACCGAGTACCTCGGCGGACCGGTCGCCGGCGGCACCTACCCGACCGAGATCTGGCACGACCTGATGACGGCCTGGATCGGCATCCGCGACCAGCGCGCCGCCGAGCGCGAGGCGCGCAAGAACGAGGACGGCACGACCACCGACGACGACGGCACCTACACGCCCAGCTCGCCGACATCCCCAACCACGCCTGACGCCGGGACGCCGGACGGCGACGGTGGCGACACCGGAGACGGCGGCAACACTCCGGGCCGCCGCACCCCGACGCCCACTCCGCAGCCGGCCGAGCCGACCCCCACACCAACGCCGGACCCCGCACCCACCCCCACGCCGACTCCAGCTCCCACGCCGACGCCTACGCCCGCGCCGGGCGGCGGTGGCGGCGCCGCTGCACCGCAGTAGCGTCGTCTAGCGGCGCGGCACCGGCCGCGAGAGGTGGCCGTTGCCGATCTCGCAGAAGCGCCACGGCAGCTCGACGGCGCGCGTGATGCCGATCCGCTCGCAGGCAGCGCTGGGCAGCGGCTCGCCTGGCTCGCGGGCATGAAACGAGATGGCGCCGTCGAGCGGGGTGTCGTTGAGCTCGAGTCCGATCCCGAGCGCCTGGGTCAGCTTGCCCGGACCGGAGCAGAGATCGCGCTCGCGTTCGAGACCGCGCCGCTCGCGCATCAGGTCGACGCCCTCGATCGGCTCGAGCGCGCGGATCAAGACCGCGGCACCCTCCCCCTCCGGCTCGCAGACCGCGTTCAGCAGCGCGTGGATCCCGTAGGAGCGGTAGACGTAGGCGATCCCGGGCGGTCCGAACAGGACGCGTGTCCGCGGGGTCAGCCCGACGTAGGCGTGGCAGGCCGGCTCGGAGTGGTGGTAGGCCTCGGTCTCGACGATCCGACCAGCGGTGTCGCCGTGACGCACGACGCAGCCGAGCAGGTCGCGGGCGACCTCGACTACGGGACGATCGTAAAAAGAGGGCGGTAGCGCGGTGCTACCGCTCACGCGCCAGACTCGGCCAGCAGGTGCCGGGCCTGGGCGAGCTGGTCGCGGACGCGGGCCAGCGAGGTGCCGCCATCGGAGACCTTCGACTCGAGCCAGGCGCGGTCGCCGAGCAGCTCGTAGTAACCGCTGTCGAGCTCCGGGGCGATCTCGGCCAACTCGGCCTCGGTCAGCTCGGACAGTGCCTTGCCCTGATCGACCGCGGTGCGGACGACGCCGCCGACGATTCCGTGGGCACGGCGGAACGGGACGCCGCGCTTGACGAGCAGATCGGCGACGTCGGTCGCGGCGAGCAGCTCGTCGGTCGCCGCGGCGGCCATGCGCTCCTGGTCGAAGGTGATCGTCGCCAGCATCTCGCGGGCGACGCGAAGGCAGAGCTCGACGGTGTCGATCGCGTCGAAGAGCGGCTCCTTGTCCTCCTGGAGATCCTTGTTGTAGGTCAGCGGCAGGCCGTGGAGGACGCCGTGGAGGGTCGTCAGCCGCCCGACCACGCGCGGCGCCTTGGCGCGTAGCAGCTCAGCGGCGTCGGGGTTCTTCTTCTGCGGCATCAGGCTCGAGCCCGAGGCGAAGCGGTCGGCGACCTGGCAGAAGCCGAACTCCTCGCTCGACCAGAGCACGAGCTCGGTACCGAGCTGCGACAGGTGGGTCGCGCAGGTCGCGGCCGCGGACAGGTAGTCGAGCACGAAGTCGCGGTTCGACACGGCGTCGAGCGAGTTCTCGGCGATCCCGCCGAAGCCGAGCTCCTGCGCGACGAACATCCGGTTCGTGTCGAAGTTGGTGCCCGCGAGCGCGCCGGCGCCGAGCGGCAGGTCGTCCGTCGACGTCATGCAGAAGTTGAACCGCTGCAGGTCGCGGCGGAACTTCCAGAAGTAGGCGAGCAGGTGGTGCGACAGGTAGACCGGCTGCGCGCGCTGGAGATGGGTGTAGCCGGGCATCGGCCAGTCGAGGTGACGCTCGGCGAGCTCGACGAGCGTGCCCATCAGCTCGGCGAGGAGCGACTTGGCGTCGAGCGTGTGGGCGCGCACCAGCATCGCGACGTCGGTCGCGACCTGGTCGTTGCGCGAGCGGGCGGTGTGCAGCCGCGCGCCGGCGTCGCCGGTCAGCTCGGTCAGCCGCCGCTCGATCGCCATGTGGACGTCCTCGTCGTCCGGGCGGATCTCGAAGCGGTCAGACTCGATCTCCTCGCGCACCTCGTCGAGACCGCGGGCGATCTCGGCGGCGTCCTCGCTGCTGATGATCCCGCTGTTGGCGAGCATCTGCGCGTGCGCCTGTGACTGCGCGATGTCGTAGGGCCAGAGCCTGAAGTCGAATGAGATCGACGAGTTCAGCGCCTGGAAGAGCGGGTCCTGTGGCTCGGAGAAACGGGACATTGGGGCCGCCAGCATACGATTCTCGCCATGCGAGCACTGGTGACGGGAGGAACCGGCAAGGTCGGCAACGCGGTCGCACGGGCGTTGGTGGCACGCGGCGACGAAGTGCGGGCGCTCGTGCGCGACCCCGCGCGAGCGGTCGGAGTGCTCCCCGCGGGGGTCGAGCCGGTACGCGGCGACGTCACGTTCCCCGACTCGGTCGTCACGGCCGCCGAGGGCTGTGAGCTGGTCTTCAACGCGATGGGCCTGCCCGAGCAGTGGCTCGCCGACCCGGCCGAGTTCGAGCACGTCAACGCGATCGGCAGCGAGACGGTGGTGCGTGCCGCGGCTCGCGCCGGCGCGCGGCGGGTCATCCACACGAGCACGATCGACGTCTTCCACGCCGCCGACGGGGCGCGCTTCGACGAGTCGAAGGTCGCCGACTACCCGAAGGGCACCGCCTACGAGCGCTCGAAGCAGCACGCCGAGCGGCTCGTGATCGCAGCCGCCCAGCACGAGGGCATCGAGCTCGTGATCGCCAATCCGGCCGCCGTCTACGGCCCGGGGCCGGAGGGCAGCGCGTCGATCGAGCGCGACCTGCTGCAGCCCGTGGTCGAGGGACGCCGCGCCGCGGCGCCAGCACTGCCACCGGGCGGGTTCGGTGTCCTATTCAGCGAGGGCGCCGGCGCCGGCCATCTGCTGGTCGCCGAGCAGGGCAAGCCGGGCGAGCGCTACATCCTCTGCGACGGGCACGTGACGCTCGCCGAGCTGGCACGGACCGCCGTCAAGGTCGCCGGGCGCGGCAAGGTGCCGCCGACGCTGCCGGTGTCGCTCGCGAAGGCGATGGCCGCCGCCGGCGAGCCGATCGCCCGGCTGACCGGCAAGCCGCCGCTGCTGCCCAAGGGCCAGCTGCTCTTCTTCCTCTGGAACGCGGCGCCGGACTCGGCCAAGGCCCAGCGCGAGCTCGGCTGGCAGCCGACGCCGATCGAGGACGGCCTGCGGGCCACCCTCGCGTCGATGAACCTGGTGCGCTAGCTAGGCGCCGCGGACGGCGGCGGCTTCGACGACTTCGGCAAGGGCGGCGACGACGCGCTCGACCTGGCCGTCGGTCAGCTCGGGGAAGAACGGCAGCGCGAGCGAACGGGCGGCGACGTCCTCGCAAACGGGGAACTCGCCCTCGCGGTGGCCGAAGCGCTCGCGGTAGAAGCTCATCAGGTGGATCGCGGGCAGGTACGGCTTGCTGTCGATCCCGCGGGCGCGCAGGGCGCGGATCGTGTTGTCGCGATCGATGCCGTGCGGCAGCTGGACGACATAGACGAACCAGCTGCGGCGGTCGCCGTCGGCGTCCGGGCAGGGCAGCTCGACGCCCTCGATGCCGGCCAGCGCGGTGTTGTAGAGACCGGCGATCCGCGCCCGGGCCGCGAGCATCGCGTCGAGCCGTTCGAGCTGGGCGACACCGAGCGCGCAGGCGACGTCCGACAGGCGGTAGTTGAAGCCGAGCCGGTCGTGGTCGAGCCAGTCCATGTTCGGCGCCCGGCCCTGGTTGCGCTCGCTGTCGATCCGCTGCTTGGCGGCGGCGTCGGGGCTGACGACGACGCCGCCCTCCCCCGTCGTCATCTGCTTGTTCGGATAGAACGCGAAGACGGCCGGGTTGCCGCGCGCGCCGACCGTCTTGCCGTCCCCGTGCGCCGCGCCGAGCGCCT
>CAZVRI010000070.1:0-5585 GCA_964629855.1 uncultured Thermoleophilaceae bacterium | reverse complement strand
CCGGCAACAGGCCGGTGGTGCGCTCGGTGACCGCCGCGGCGGCGGCCTGCGGATCGATGTTCAGCGTGCGTGGGTCGATGTCGCAGAAGACCGGCCGCGCGTCCTCGTAGAGCACCGAGTTGGCCGACGCGACGAAGCTGAACGGCGTCGTGACGACCTCGTCGCCGGGCTGCACGCCCGAGGCGCGCAGGGCGAGATGGAGCCCGGCGGTGCCACTCGAGACCGCGGAGACGTGCTCGGCGCCCACGCTCTCGCCGAACGACCGCTCGAAGGCGGGCAGCATCGGCCCCAGCGACAGGTGCCGGGAGCGCAGGACGTCGAGCACCAGCTCCTCCTCGCGCGCGCCGATCAGCGGCCGCGCGACGGGGATCGGCTCGTGGTCGCCGCTCAAGACGAGCCGACCTCGCGCGCCGCGGGCTGGCGTCCGCGCTCGACACGCGCGGGCAGCATTCCCGCCTCGAGCGAGTCGACGAGCGCCTCCCAGCTCGCCTCGATGATGTTCTCCGAGACGCCGATCGTGCCCCAGGTCTCGCTGCCGTCGCCGGCGTCGAGCAGCACGCGCGTCGCGGCGCCGGTGCCCTTGCTCTCGTCGAGGATGCGCACCTTGTAGTTGACGAGCTCGATGTCGCCGAGGTGCGGGTAGGTCTCGGCGATCGCGTCGCGCAGCGCGTTGTCGAGCGCGTTGACCGGGCCGTTGCCCTCGGCGGTGCGCACGAAGCGCTCGCCGTCGACCCAGATCTTGATGGTCGCCTCGGTCTTGACCGCGCCACCCTCATTCTTCTCGACGATCACGCGCCAGGACTCCAGGCGGAACAGCGGCTCGTAGTCGCCCGCCTCCTTGCGGATCAGCAGGTCGAACGAGCCGTCGGCCGCCTCGAGGTGGTAGCCGCGGTGCTCGAGGTCCTTGACGCGCTCGACGACGCGCGCGGAGGCCTCGGAGTCGAGCTCGACGCCCGTCTGCGCGGCGCGGGCCTCGACCGTGCCCTTGCCGCTCAGCTCGGAGATCAGCAGCCGCCGGTCGGCGCCGACCAGCTCTGGATCGATGTGCTCGAAGGTGCGCGCGTCGCGGTTGACGCCGGCGACGTGCATCCCGCCCTTGTGGGCGAACGCGTTGGCGCCGACGTAGGGCTGGTTCGGGTTCGGCGAGACGTTGCAGAGCTCGTCGATCAGGTGCGCCGTCTCGGTCAGCCGCTCCAGCTGGCCGGGCGCGACGCACTCGTAGCCGAGCTTCAGCTGCAGGTTGGCGACGACCGTCATCAGGTTTGCGTTGCCACAACGCTCGCCGTAGCCGTTGACGGTGCCCTGGACGAGCCGCGCGCCCTGCTCGACGGCGGCAAGTGAGTTGGCGACCCCGCAGCCAGCGTCGTCATGGGTGTGGATACCGAGCTGGACCGTCTCGCCGAGCTCGGCGGCAACCGCCGCGGTCGCCTCGGCGACCTGCGCCGGCAGCGTCGCGCCGTTGGTGTCGCAAAGCGTCAGGTTCTCGGCCCCGGCCTCGGCGGCGGCGCGCAGGCAGCGCAGCGCGTAGGCCGAGTCGTCGGCCCAGGCGTCGAAGAAGTGCTCGGCGTCGTAGATCACGCGCTTGCCCGCGCCGCGCAGGAACGCGACCGAGTCGGCGATCATCCGCAGGTTCTCCTCGGGGTCGACGCGCGTGACCTTCTCGAGGTGCAGCGACCAGGTCTTGCCGACGAGCGTGCAGACCGGCGCGAAGCAGTCGGCGAGCAGCCGCAGCGCGGGATCGTCGGCCGCGGCACTGTCCTTGCGGCGCGTCATCCCGAACGCGGCGATCTCGGCGTTCGCGAACGACTCGCCGGACAGCAGCTCGAAGAGCGCCTCCTCCTTCGGATTCGAGCTCGGGAAGCCCGCCTCGATCAGGTGGACGCCGAGCTCGTCGAGCGCGTGCGCGACACGGACCTTCTCGTCCGCGGACAGCGACATCCCCTCCCCCTGCATCCCGTCGCGGAGGGTGGTGTCGTAGAGAAGTACCTGCTCAGCCATCTGTGTGAACGCCTTTCGGATGTCAACTTCGAGAAGAACGGACGGGCGCCTGCCGTTGGCAGGCGTGCGTCGGGGCGCCGGTCAGCGCGCCGACGCGTCCGTAATTCGCTCGAAGCGGACGTTCACGCCTTCGATGGTACAGGCACGACGTCGAGCCACTTCGAATAGCGCTCGACGCGGCCGCAGAGGGCGTCGTCGTAGATCGTCTGGATCTGGCGGGTGATCTCGCCGGGCGGACCGAGCTCGATGTCGTCGATCTCGCGCACCGGCGTCAGCTCAGCGGCGGTCCCGACCAGGAAGACCTCGTCGGCGAGCACCAGCTCGGCCCGCGCGACGTCGCGCTCCTCGACCGCGTAGCCGAGGTCGGTCGCGATCTCGATGATCGACTTGCGGCTGATCCCGTCGAGGATGCTCGCCGTCTGGCCCGGCGTCGCCAGCACGCCGTCCTTGACGACGAAGATGTTCTCGCCCGTGCCCTCACAGACATGGCCCTTGTCGTCGAGCAGGATCGCCTCCTGGTACCCGGCGCGCTTCGACTCGATCTTCGCCAGCACCGAGTTGAGGTACTGGCCGCCGGCCTTCGCATGCGGGATCAGCGACTGCGGCGAGATCCGCCGCCACGACGACACCTTCGCCCGCACGCCGTCGCGCTTCGCGTCGTCGCCGAGGTAGGCGCCCCACTCCCAGGCCGCGATCGACACGTGGATCGGGTTGTCCTCGGGATCGAGCCCCATCGGGCCGTAGCCGCGGAAGACGAGCGGCCGGATGTAACAGCTCTTGAACCCGTTACGGGAGATCAACTCGTGCGTCGCCGTGCGGATCTGCTCCTTCGCGAATGGCAGCTCCATGTAATAGAGCTTCGCCGACGCCTCGAGCCGGTCGAGATGGTCCTGGTGGCGGAAGATCGCCGGCCCAGCGTCGGTCTCGTAGGCGCGGACGCCCTCGAAGACGCTGGTGCCGTAGTGGAAGGCGTGCGACAGAACGTGGACCTTGGCGTCCTCCCAGGGGAGGAACTCGCCGTCCATCCAGATGAGGTCCGCTGTCTGCATCGCCTTCTCTCCGCTAGAGGTTCGCCAGTACCGCCCGCGTCGCCTCTTCGGTGGTCGCCTCACCGCCGAGGTCGGCGGTGCGCAGACCAGCGTCGAGCGCGCGGTCGATGGCCGATTCTAGGGCAGCGGCCGCATCCTCCAAAGCGAGTCCGTGACGCAGCATCAACGCGACCGATCCGAACATCGCGAGCGGATTGGCCTTGCCGGTGCCCGCAATGTCGGGCGCGGAGCCGTGGACAGGCTCGAACAGACCGGGTCCCTCACCACCGACGGAGGCGCTCGGAAGCATGCCGAGCGAGCCGGTAAGCATCGCCGCCTCGTCGCTCAAGATGTCGCCGAACAGGTTCTCGGTGACGATCACGTCGAAGTCCGACGGGCGCGACACCAGCTGCATCGCCGCGTTGTCGACCAGCAGGTGCTCGAGCGGGACCTCGGGGAACTCCTCGGCGTGCAGGCGGGTGACCGTCTCGCGCCACAGCCGCGAGGTCTCCAGCACGTTGGCCTTGTCGACGCTCGTGACCTTCGTGCGGGCGCTCTGGAACGCGATCCGGGCGATCCGCTCGATCTCCCCCACGCTGTAGGCACAGTCGTCATGGGCCGTATCGCCGTCGCGGCCCGACTCGCCGAAGTAGATGCCGCCGGTCAGCTCGCGCACGACGAGCAGATCCGTCCCCTCGATCCGGTCGCGCTTCAGCGGGCTCGCGTCGAGCAGCGCCGGGCTCGGCCGCACCGGACGCAGGTTGGCGAACAGGCCCAGCCCCTTGCGCAGGCCGAGCAGTCCCTGCTCGGGCCGCGGCGCGGTCGGGTCCGCGGCGACGGCGGCATCCCACTTCGGACCGCCGACGGCGGCCAGCAAGACGGCGTCAGCCTGCTCGCAGGCGGCGAGCGTCTCGTCAGTCAGAGCCGTTCCGTGCGCGTCGATCGAAGCGCCGCCGATTGGGCGCTCGTCGTACTCGAAGTCGCCGAGCTGGTTGAGGATCTCGACGGCGGCCGCGAGGATCTCGGGTCCGATTCCGTCGCCGGGGAGGGTGACGATTGTGGGCATGGGCGGAACCTATCGGCGGAGGGTCTTGCGTGGTTGGTTCGCCGGGAAATGACGAAGGCCCGGCCCGCTTGGGAATCGCTCTCGTGCCTTCGTCATTTCCCGGCTAATGGGCGGTGCTGAGCTATGCCGGCCGACGGGCGGTGATGTTGAGGCGGATGTACTCGAGCGTGGCTGGTTGGCCGTAGCGGTCCGCGATGGTGTCGAGGAAGGGGTCGCGGAGGTTGTCGGGGAGTGCGGCGAGGTGGTGTCCTAGGCAGACGGTGCGGAGGTACTCGCGGGGCTCGGGTGGGTCGACGGGCCAGGGCTCGAGCCAGGTTTCGATCTCGTGGAAGCCGGCGTTCTCGAGGCGTTCGTGGGTCTCCTCGGGGGATGCGTAGTTCCAGGGGTCGCTCCAGCCGGCGAGTGCTGTGGCGTAGGGCTCCTCCGCCGCGACTTCGGCCGCCAGCTTGCGGAGGCGGTCGATGTTGCCCTTACCGCCACACTGCGCAACGAACTGGCCGCCGGGTTTCAGGGCTGCGAATAGGCGCTGGAAGAGGAGGTCGTGGTTGGGGACCCAGTGGAAGACGGCGTTCGAGAACGCGGCGTCGACCGGCTTGGGAACCGTGAGCTCCTGGAGGTCGGACTGGAATACGGTCGCTCGATCGCCAAGAGCGACGCGCGCCTCCTCGACCATCGAGGGGGCGGCGTCGACGGCGATGACGTGGCCTTGCGGCAGGCGCGCCAGCAACAGCTGCGTCACGCGACCAGATCCGCACCCCGCATCGAGCACAGTCTCGCTTCCCGACAAGTCGAGCCGATCGAGCACCGGCCCAGCCATCGCGACCTGGGGATCCGAGATCCGGTCGTAAGTGGAGGCGTCCCAGTCCCTGGCGGTCACGACAGCGCTGTCGTGACCGGCCCGGAACGCTCGCGATCGCGCTCGTAGGCGTCCAAAGCGTCCGCCTCGAGCAACGTCACGCCAATGTCATCCAGCCCATTCAGCAGCCGCCGCTTCGTCTCGGCATGGATGTCGAACGAGTAGGTCTCACCGCCGGCGGTGACGGTCTGTGCCTCGAGGTCGATCTTGGCCTCGCCGGCGGCCATCACGGCACGGACCTCGTCCTCATCCAGCACCACCGGCAGCAGGCCGATCTTGGTGCAGTTGGAGTGGAAGATGTCGGCATAGCTAGGCGCGATGATCGCCTTGAAGCCGTAGTCCTCAAGGCCCCAGGGAGCGTGCTCGCGCGAGCTGCCGCAGCCGAAGTTGCGGCCGGTGACGAGGATCGGGTGCTTGGGCAGGTCCCAGCCGTCCTCCTTGGCCCAGTCGTAGAACAGGAACTCGCCGAAGCCGCTGCGCTCGACCCGCTTGAGGAACTGCTTGGGCATGATCTGGTCGGTGTCGACGTCGACGCGGTCGAGCACCGAGACGGGACCCTCGATGACGCTGATCTTCTCCATGTTCAGCTCCAGTTCCTGATGTCGACGAAGTGGCCCTCGATGGCCGCCGCGGTGGC
>CAZVRI010000069.1:0-13546 GCA_964629855.1 uncultured Thermoleophilaceae bacterium | reverse complement strand
GGCCGAGGTCTACTGCCTGAAGAAGGAGGAGGGTGGTCGCCACACTCCGTTCTTCAACGGCTACCGGCCGCAGTTCTACTTCCGCACCACCGACGTGACCGGTGTCGCCAACCTCCCCGAGGGTGTCGAGATGGTCATGCCGGGCGACAACGTCCAGATGACGGTCGAGCTGATCCAGCCGATCGCCATGGACGCCGGTCTGCGCTTCGCGATCCGCGAGGGTGGCCGTACCGTCGGATCGGGGGTGGTGACAGAGGTCGTCGAGTAATCGACGCCTCTTCACAGGACTTTCTCGGGGCGGGCCCGAAGCACCAGGCCCGCCCCGAACTCTGTCCCAAGTCACGCAAAGCAAAATGGCAACGCTCACTCAGAACAAAATCCGCATCCGGCTCAAGGCCTACGACCACTCGGCTATCGAGACGGCCGCGCGCGACATCGTCGAGACCGCGCAGCGGACAGGTGCCAGCATCTCCGGCCCGGTGCCGTTGCCGACCGAGAAGAACGTCTACTGCGTGATCCGCAGTCCCTTCAAGGACAAGGACTCGCGCGAGCACTTCGAGATCCGCACGCACAAGCGGCTGATCGACATCCTCCAGCCGACCCCGAAGACGGTCGATTCGCTGCAGCGGCTGGACCATCTCCCCGCCGGCGTCGACATCCAGATTCAGCTCATCTGATGGCCGGACTGCTAGGACGCAAGCTGGGGATGACCCAGGTATTCGACCCCGAGGACGGGCACGTCGAGCGCGTGACGGTCGTCGAGGCTGGCCCCTGCTGGGTTACCGGCAAGCGGACCGCTGACCGCGACGGCTACGACGCGGTCCAGCTCGCCTACGGCGACGTGCGCGAGAAGCGGCTCTCGAAGCCGGAGCTCGGTCACCTCAAGAAGGCCGACGCCCCGCCGCTGCGCCGCCTCGCGGAGTTCCGCGACGCGGGAGCCGAGCTCGAGATCGGCGCCGAGGTCAAGGTCGGCGACGTCTTCGAGAAGGGCCAGACCGTCAAGGTCTCGGGCATCTCAAAGGGCAAGGGCTTCCAGGGCACCGTCAAGCGCCACAACTTCTCCCGCGGCCCCGTGTCGCACGGCTCGCACAACGTTCGCGCGCCGGGCTCTATCGGCCAGGCCGCGACTCCGTCGCGCGTCTTCAAGGGCATTCGCGGCCCCGGCCAGATGGGCAACAAGCGCCGTACCCAGAAGGGTCTGGAGATCGTCGACGTGCGCGCCGACGAGAACCTGATCCTGCTGCGCGGCAGCGTGCCCGGCCCGAAGGGCTCGATCGTCGAAATCCGTACCGATGGGAAGGCGAGCTGATGGCCGCCCCGCAGGCTCCCTACGTAGGCAAGAAGACCGGCAAGGTCGCACTCGACGAGTCGATCTTCGGCGTGCGGTTCAACGAGCCGCTCGTCCACCGCGCGGTCCGCGCCGAGCTGCGCGCCCGTCGCAGCGGCAACTCTTCGACCCTGACTCGCGGCGAGGTCTCGATGACCGGCGCGAAGGCTTGGCGCCAGAAGGGCACCGGCCGTGCCCGCGTCGGCGCGCTGTCGGTTCCGCACCGCACCGGTGGCGGCGTCGCCTTCGGTCCGAAGCCGCGTTCCTACACGGTCAAGATCAACCGCAAGGAGCGCCGTGCCGCTTTGCGCTCGGTGCTCTCGGTCCACGCGGGCCGCGGAACGATCGGCGCTCTCGACGTCGACGCCTTCGACAAGCCCTCGACCAAGCTCGCCAACGATCTGGTCAGCGGTTTCGGTGAGGGTGGCAGCACGCTGATCGTGCTCGTCGACGGTGAGGAGAACGTCTCGCTCTCCGCCCGCAACCTCGAGCGCGTCAAGGTCCTGCACGCCAACGACACCGGCGTCGCCGACATCATCGGCGCGGCCCGGCTGATCGCTTCGCCCGGCGCCATCGAGCGTCTGACGACGCTGGCGTCCGCACCGGTCAAGCGCGTCGCGGAGGCAGCGGCATGAATGCCCGTAGCGTGATCATCAAGCCGGTCATCAGCGAGAAGAGCTATGCGCTGCTGAACGCCAACAAGTACACCTTCCGCGTCCACGACGACGCGACCAAGCCCCAGGTCCGCCAGGCGATCGAGGCGATCTTCGGCGTGCGCGTCCTCGACGTGCGCACCCAGAACGTCAAGGCGAAGTCGAAGCGCCGTGGTCTCTACAACGGTAAGCGCCGTGCTTGGAAGAAGGCGATCGTGACATTGCACCCCGAGGACAGCATCGAGCTGTTCGAGGGCCAGGAGATAGGTGACGCCTGATGGCCGTTCGTAAGCACAAGCCGACCAGTCCGGGCCGTCGCTTCGCGACCTACTCGGATCACGCCGAGGTCACCCGCGACAAGCCGGAGAAGTCCCTTGTCGAGGGTCTCAAGAAGAGCGGTGGGCGCAACGCCAACGGCCGCGTGACCTCGCGTCACCGCGGTGGCGGCGCCAAGCGCAAGTACCGCCGGATCGACTTCAAGCGGCTCAAGGACGGCGTCCCCGCGAAGGTCGCGACGATCGAGTACGACCCGAACCGGACCGCCTACATCGCGCTGCTCCACTACGCGGACGGCGACAAGTCCTACATCCTCGCTCCGGCGAAGCTCGGCGTCGGCGACGTCGTCAGCTCTGGCCCGGACGCCGAGATCAAGACCGGCAACTGCCTGCCGCTCGCGAACATTCCGACCGGTACCACGGTCCACTGCGTCGAGCTGACGGCCGGTCGCGGCGGCCAGCTCGGCCGCTCCGCGGGCACGTCGATCCAGCTCGTGGCGAAGGAGGGCGACTACGCGACGCTGCGCCTGCCCTCCGGCGAGATGCGCATGGTGCGCGTCGAGTGCCGCGCCTGCATCGGCTCGATCGGCAACGCGGAGCACCAGAACATCACGCTCGGCAAGGCCGGACGCTCGCGTCACAAGGGCCGTCGCCCGCAGACGCGTGGCACCGCCATGAACCCGGTCGACCACCCGCACGGTGGCGGCGAGGGATCGACGACGGCAGGTCGGCATCCGGTCACGCCCTGGGGCGTGCCGACGCTCGGCTACCGCACGCGCAAGAAGAACAAGACGTCGGATCGCTACATCGTGCGCGGTCGCCGTCGTGGCAAGAAGGGTGGTCGCTGATGTCTCGCTCGTCCAAGAAGGGCCCGTGGGTCGAGGAGCGTCTGATCGGCCGCATCGAGAAGATGAACGAGGCCGGCGACAAGCAGATGCTGAAGACCTGGTCGCGTACTTCGACGATCTTCCCTGAGATGGTCGGTCACACGATCGCCGTCCATGACGGCCGCAAGCACATCCCGGTCTTCGTGTCCGAGTCGATGGTCGGCCACAAGCTCGGCGAGTTCGCGCCGACCCGTACGTTCCGCGGCCATCAGGGCAGCGACAAGGTGAGGATGCGGTAGTGGCCGACGCGACTGACACCCCCAAGGCTCCGACGAACGCCGATGGCGTCGTCGAGGTGCGGGCCTCCGCGCGCTTTGTGCGCCGCGCCCCGCGCAAGGTCCGCCTGGTGATGGACCACATCCGTGGCAAGCGCGTCGACGAGGCTCGCGCGATGCTGGCGCACACCCCGCGCGCCGCTGCGGTCGATGTTGCGAAGCTGCTCGACTCGGCTGTCGCCAACGCGGAGAACAACTTCGAGCTCGACCCCGACGACCTGCGCATCCTGCGTGCGACGGCCGACGAGGGCCCGACGATCAAGCGCTTCCGGCCGCGCGCTCTTGGGCGGGCGACGCCGATCCACAAGCGCACGAGCCACCTGACGATCACGCTGACGACGACTGCCCCTGTCGCCGGTTCGGCCGACACACAGAAGGCAGGGAAGTAATGGGACAGAAGGTCCATCCCGAGGCGATGCGCGTCGGGTACATCCACGACTGGAAGTCGACCTGGTTCTCCGAGAAGGACTACGCCGACTACCTGCTCGAGGACATCCAGATCCGCGAGCACATCGAGAACAAGCTCGCCCACGCGGGCCTGTCCGACATCACGATCCGCAAGAACAAGGGCGAGATCGAGGTCAACATCTACACCGCCCGCCCCGGCATCGTGATCGGGAAGTCCGGCAGCGAGGTCGATGCGCTCCGCCGCGAGCTGCACAAGATGACCGGCCGCGCCGTGAAGGTGAACATCCTCGAGATCAAGCGTCCCGAGCTCGACGCCAAGCTGGTCGCCCAGTCGATCGCCGAGCAGCTCGTCAACCGCGTCGCCTTCCGGCGCGCGATGAAGCGCTCGCTGACTTCGGCGATGCGCTCGGGCGCCAAGGGCGTGAAGGTCCAGGTCTCCGGCCGCCTCGGTGGCGCCGAGATGGCCCGCACCGAGAGCTACTCCGACGGCCGCGTGCCGCTGCACACGATCCGTGCTGACATCGACTACGGCTTCTACGAGGCCAAGACGACCTACGGTCGGATCGGTGTCAAGGTCTGGATCAACAAGGGCGAGATCATGCCGAAGGGCTTCGCCTCCGACCTGACCGAGCTCGAGGCGCCGCAGCAGGCGCAGACCGGTCGTGGCGGTGGGCCCGGTGGACGTGGTCCCGGCGGTCGTGGCGGTCCCGGTGGACGCGGCGGCCAGGGTGGTCGTGGCGGTGGGCCCGGCGGTCGTGGTGGTCAGGGCGGTCGCGGCGGCCAGGGTGGCCGTGGTGGCGGAAGGGGACAGCGCTGATGCTCTCTCCGAAGCGTGTAAAGCACCGCAAGCAGCACCGTGGTCGCAGGGCCGGCTACTCGCGCGGCGGTACCGCCGTCGAGTTCGGCGAGTACGGCCTCAAGACGATCGAGCGCGGCTGGATCACCAACCGCCAGATCGAGGCTGCTCGTATCGCCATGACCCGCAAGATCAAGCGTGGCGGCAAGGTCTGGATCAACATCTTCCCGGACAAGCCGGTGACCAAGAAGCCGGCCGAGACCCGCATGGGTTCCGGTAAGGGCTCGCCCGAGGGCTGGGTCGCCGTCGTCAAGCCCGGTCGCGTGATGTTCGAGCTATCAGGCGTCGACGAGGAGCTGGCTCGCGAGGCGATGCGCCTGGCCGGTCACAAGCTGCCTGTTAAGACGAAATTCGTGATGCGCGAGGGGGCCGGACAGCAGTGAAGGCCGTCGAGGTGCACAATCTGGATGACCCGCAACTCGTCGAGTTCGTCGACAACGCGCGCAAGGAGACGTTCAACCTACGTTTCCAGCACGCGACCGGACAGCTCGAGAACACCGCGGGTATGAAGAACGCCAAGAAGGACCTGGCGCGAGCGCTGACTGTTGCGCGCGAGCGTGGTCTGGACATCGAGGCAGAGCTCAGAAAGCAGCGCAATGACTGACGCAGAGAACAACGACAACGTGGACGAGGCCGCCGAGGCGCCTGAGGAGACCGCTGCCGCGGCTCCGGCCGCTGCCGCTGACGAGGCCGCCGAGCCCGAGGCTCCGCTCGATCCCAAGCAGCGCCGCAAGCGCGCTCGCTCGCTGCACAAGGGCGAGGCTCGCCCGGCGCGGTCGGTCGAGGAGCGCACCGCCGAGCGGCTCGAGCGTCGTCGCAAGAAGGCCGTGGCCCGTCGCGCATGGCGCGTCAAGAGCCGCGAGCGTCGTCGCGCCGCCAGCTCGGGCGAGGGTACCCCGCCCGCCGAGAAGGCGACCACCGGCAGCCCGCGCGTCCTGCGTGGCATCGTCGTGTCCGACAAGGCTGACAAGACGATCACCGTCCGGATCGACACCGCTCGTCCGCACCGCACCTACGGCAAGATCGTCCGCTCGTCGTCGACGCTGCACGCGCACGACGAGACCAACGACGCCGGCGCGGGCGACACCGTGCGCGTCGTCGAGAGCCGTCCGTTGAGCCGTACCAAGCGCTGGCGCCTGGTCGAGGTTGTGGAGAGGGCCCGATGATCCAGCAGGAGTCACGACTCAGGGTCGCCGACAACACCGGCGCCCGCGAGATCCTCTGCATCCGCGTCGCGGGTGGCAGCAAGCGCCGCTACGCCGGCGTTGGCGACGTCATCACCGCGACCGTCAAGCAGGCGATCCCGCATGGCTCGGTCAAGAAGGGCGAGGTCGTCAAGGCCGTCGTCGTCCGTACGCGCAAGCAGTTCGGTCGCGAGGACGGCACCTACATCTCGTTCGACGAGAACGCGGCCGTCCTGATCGATCAGGCGAACAACCCGCGTGGGACGCGCATCTTCGGGCCGGTTGCCCGCGAGCTGCGCGATCGCAACTTCATGAAGATCGTCTCGCTCGCGCCGGAGGTCCTGTGATGGCTTCCCGCATGAAGATCCGCAAGGACGACACGGTCAAGGTCATCTCGGGCAAGGACCGCGGCAAGACGGGCACGGTGCTGCGCACCGATCCCGAGCGCCAGCGCGTCTACGTCCAGGGCGCCAACATCCAGAAGCGCCATCAGAAGCCACAGCAGCTTCAGGACACTCAGCGCACTTCGCAGATCGAGGGTGGCGTGATCGAGGTCGAGGGCCCGATCCACGTCTCCAACGTCCAGCTGCTCGACCCGAGCACGGGCAACCCGACGCGGATCGGCATTCAGCGTGAGGACGGCAAGCGCAAGCGCGTCGCGAAGCGTTCCGGGACGGTGATCGACTGATGCCCGCCACCGCCGCGAAGATCACTCCGCGCCTCAAGGAGCGGTACCAGCAGGAGATCGCCCCAGCGCTCACCGAGCGCTTCGGCTACTCGAATGCGATGCAGGTGCCGAAGATCGAAAAGATCACGCTGAACATGGGCGTCGGCGACGCGAAGCAGGACAGCCGCGCGCTCGAGGCGGCCCAGGGCCAGCTCGCCGCGATTGCTGGCCTGCGGCCGAACATCCGTCGCTCGCGCAAGTCGATCGCGGCCTTCAAGCTGCGTGAGGAGATGCCGGTCGGCCTCTCCGTGACGCTGCGCGACGCCCGGATGTACGAGTTCCTCGACCGTCTGATCTCGATCGCGATTCCGCGAATCCGCGACTTCCGCGGACTCAACGCGCGGTCGTTCGACGGCCGTGGCAACTGGTCGATGGGCGTCCGCGAGCAGATCATCTTCCCCGAGATCGACTACGACGCGATCGATCAGGTGCGTGGCCTCGACATCACGATCACGACCACCGCGAACACCGACGAGGAGGCCTTCGCGCTGCTCCACGAGTTCGGGATGCCGTTCAGGGCCGATGGCCGTCCGGGCGAGCAGCAGCGCGCGACCGACGAGGACGGAGACTGAGATGGCCAAGACTTCCAAGCGGGTGAGCCAGCAGCGCCCATCCAAGTACAAGACCCGTGAGTACAACCGTTGCCGCAAGTGCGGCCGGCCGCGCGCCTACATGCGCAAGTTCGGCCTCTGCCGTATCTGCCTGCGCGACCACGCCCACGAGGGCGACGTTCCGGGCCTGACCAAGTCGAGCTGGTAGACGAGAACGAGAGACGAGCACCTTGAGCCTCAACGACCCAATCGCAGACTTCCTGACGCGCGTGCGCAACGGCCTCCAGGCCGACCACGACGCTGTCGTGATGCCGCATTCGCACTTCAAGACCGAGATCGCCCGCATCCTCAGCGAGCAGGGCTACGTCGAGGGCTACTCCGTCGAGCCTGGCCGTGTCGGGCAGGAACTGCGCGTCACGCTGAAGTACACCGAGAGCCGTGACCCGGTCATCTCGGGGATGGAGCGTGTCTCCAAGCCTGGCCGCCGTCAGTACGTCGGCGCCGGCGAGATCCCCAAGGTCCAGGGCGGCATGGGCACGACGATCGTCTCGACCTCCCGTGGTGTCATGACCGGGCACGATGCCCGCAAGGCCCGCGTCGGTGGCGAGCTGGTAGCGAAGGTCTGGTAGCTGATGAGCCGTATTGGTAGACAGCCGATCCCGGTGCCCGACGGTGTGACCGTCGAGATCACCCCTGAGCTGGTCAGCGTCAAGGGCCCGAAGGGCGAGCTCTCCGAGCGCATCGACCGCGACATGAAGGTCGAGCGCGAGGACGGCACCGTCGTCGTGACGCGCCCGTCCGATCGCGGCGAGCATCGCGCGCTGCACGGCCTGACGCGCACGCTGATCTCGAACATGGTCGCTGGAGTCACCGAGGGCTTCGAGAAGCGCCTCGAGATCCAGGGCGTCGGCTACCGCGCGCAGCTCAAGGGCAAGAACCTCGAGCTGGCGCTCGGCTACTCGCATCCGGTGCCGATCGAGGCGCCCGAGAACATTGAGTTCGAGGTCCCGCAGCCGACCCAGGTGATCGTGCGCGGCATCTCGAAGCAGGTCGTCGGCGAGACGGCGGCCCGAATCCGCAAGCAGCGCCCGCCGGAGCCCTACAAGGGCAAGGGCATCCGCTACGAGGGCGAGTACGTGATGAGGAAGGTCGGTAAGCGCGCATGACCAAGACGATCGAGAAGCCGCACAAGCGCCTGCGTCGGCGCCGCCGGGTGCGCGCCAAGGTGCGCGGCACCGCGACCCGCCCGCGCCTGTCGGTCTTCCGCTCCAACCGCGGTGTCATGTGCCAGCTCGTCGACGACGAGCGCGGTCACACCCTTGCCGCTGTCAACTGGACCGAGGCCGAGCTGCGCGATCTTCCGCGCATCGAGGCGGCCAAGCGCGCCGGCGAGCTGATCGGCGAGCGCGGCAAGGCAGCCGGCATCGATAGTTGTGTCTTCGACCGGGGCGGCTACCGCTATCACGGTCACGTCAAAGCGGTCGCCGAGGGCGCGCGCGAGGCGGGCCTCGTCTTCTAGCTACTCTGCGACAGGAACTTTCTTCTTATGGCACGTAACGACAACAGGCAGGGTGGCCGCGGAGGTCGCGACAGCGATCTTCAAGAGCGCGTCGTCGAGATCAACCGCGTCGCGAAGGTCGTCAAGGGCGGCCGGCGCTTCTCGTTCACGGCGCTCGTCGTCGTCGGCGACGAGAAGTCGAAGGTCGGCGTTGGCTACGGCAAGGCGAACGAGGTCCCGGTTGCGATCCAGAAGGGCGTCGAGCGCGCCCGTCGCAACCTGATCGAGGTCCCGATGCACGGCTCGACGATCACCCACAAGACGATCGGCGTCCACTCGGCGTCGCGCGTCCTGCTGAAGCCGGCCTCGCCCGGTACCGGGGTGATCGCCGGCGGTGGTGTTCGCGCCGTGCTCGAGCTCGCCGGAATCCACGACGTCCTCTCGAAGTCGCTCGGCAGCCAGAACCCGATCAATCTCGTCAAGGCGACGATCGCGGCGCTCGAGTCGCTGCGGCGCCCGCAGGACGTCGCCGCGCTGCGCGGCCTTACCGTCCACGAGGTCCTTGGTCTCGACGACAAGCAGGCCGACGAGCCCGAGGCGGCCGCCGACGGCGACGCCACCGAGGCTGAGAAGCCCGCCGATGCTGACGCAGAGCCCGTAGCGGCCGCGACCGGCGCGGAGCAGGAGTCCTAGACATGGCCGCGACGCTCGAGATCACCCAAGTCAAGTCGTCCAACGGCGCTTCGAAGAAGCAGCTGGCCTCGCTGCGCACGCTCGGCCTCGGCCGGATCGGCAAGCAGGTCGAGCGCCCCGACGAGCCGGTCGTGCGTGGCCTCGTCGCAAGCGTCGATCATCTCGTGAAGGTGGGCAACGATGGCTGACGACGAGCGCTTCATCGGTCTCCACAACCTCAAGCCGGCGAAGGGCTCGACCCACCGTCGCAAGCGCGTCGGGCGCGGGGAGGGCTCCGGCGTGGGCAAGACCTCTGGCCGCGGCCAGAAGGGCGCGGGCTCCCGCGCCGGCGCGAAGAGCCGCGTCGCCTTCGAGGGCGGGCAGAACCCGATTCAGCGGCGGATGCGCAAGCTGCGCGGTCCGCACATGAAGAAGTCGATGCCGTTCGAGAAGTTCCGCACGCACACGCAGCCCGTGAATCTCCGCGACCTCGATGCTCGCTTCGATGCGGGTGCCGAGGTAACGCCAGACTCCCTCCGCGCGGCTGGTCTAGCGACCCGTCGCAATGTTCCGATCAAGGTCCTAGGGGAGGGAGAGCTCGAGAAGGCGCTCACCGTCCATGCCCACGGTTTCTCCGCCAGCGCGCGCGAGAAGATCGAGTCGGCAGGCGGCAGCGTCAACATTCTCGAGTCGTAGGGGCATGCTCAAGACGTTCCTCAACGCCTTCCGGATCCCCGAGCTCCGGAAGAAGCTGGCGTTCACCGCCGGCATGCTCGCGCTCTACAGGCTGGGCGCCTACATCCCCGCGCCGGGCATCAACGTCGACGCGGTCCAGGATCTCTCGCAGCAGTTCGCGGGCTCGAACATCCTCGGCTTCCTGAACCTCTTCTCCGGCGGCAGCCTGCAGCGCTTCGCGATCTTCGCGCTCGGGATCATGCCCTACATCACGGCCTCGATCATCCTGCAGCTGATGACGGTCGTACTGCCGTCGCTGGAGAAGCTGCGCAAGGAGGGCGAGGTCGGGCAGCAGAAGATCACGCAGTACACGCGCTACCTGACCGTCGCGCTCGCCTTCGGCCAGTCGGTCGGCTACGTCTTCCTCTTCCGCAGCTTCTCGACCGGCGGCGCCGACGTCGTCGACGGCTTCACCTTCGGCACCGTCTTCACGATCGTGATCACGCTGACCGCGGGCTGCGTGATGCTGATGTGGTTCGGCGAGCTGATCACCCAGCGCGGCATCGGCAACGGCATCTCGCTGATGATCTTCGCCAGCATCGCCGCGGGTCTGCCGAACGGCATCTCCGCCTGGTGGAACAACCCAGACCAGGTCTTCAAGGTGATGATGCCGTTCCTCGCCCTGGCGATCATCGCCGGCATCGTCTTCATGCAGGAGGGCCAGCGCCGGATCCCGGTGCAGTACGCCAAGCAGGTCGTCGGCCGTCGGGTCGCCTCGGCCAGCTCGACCTATCTGCCGCTGCGCGTCAACATGGCAGGCGTCATCCCGGTCATCTTCGCCGCGTCGCTGATGGCCTTCCCGCCGACCGTCGGCCAGCTGATCCAGCAGCCGTGGGCGCAGGACATGTCGGCCTTCTTCGCCCCCAACGGCTGGGCCTACATCGTCGGCGAGTCGATCCTGATCGTGCTCTTCACCTACTTCTATACGGCCGTGACCTTCAACCCGGTCGAGCAGGCGGACAACCTGAAGAAGTACGGCGGATTCATCCCCGGAGTCAGACCCGGGCGGCCGACGGCCGAGTACTTGGACCGCATCCTGGCGCGACTGACGTTCCCCGGTGCGCTCTATCTCGCCGCCGTCGCGGCCCTGCCGACGATCCTGATCAACCAGACGAGCGCCAACTTCTTCTTTGGCGGCACGTCGATCCTGATCGTCGTCGGTGTGGCGCTCGACACGATGAAGCAGCTCGAGGCGCAGATGATGATGCGCAACTACGAGGGATTCTTGAAGTAGCCTCCCTCGTCCGTGAGTGAGCTCAACCTCATCCTCCTAGGCCCTCCCGGCGCAGGCAAGGGAACGCAAGCCGAGCGGCTTGTCGAAGACTTCGACCTGCCCTACTACGCGACCGGCGACATCCTGCGCCGCGCGGTCAAGGAGGGCACCGATCTCGGCCGCGAGGCGAAGCAGTTCATGGACCGCGGCGACCTCGTCCCGGACGAGCTGATCTGCGCCGTGATCGTCGAGCGGATCGACAGCCCCGAGGCACTCGACGGCTTCCTGCTCGACGGATTCCCGCGCACGCTGCCGCAGGCCGAGGCGCTGGAGCAGGCGCTCGACCCGCTCGGCCGTCGCCTGACCGCGGTGCTCGACGTCGACGTCGACGACGCCGAGGTCGTTCGCCGGCTCTCCGGCCGGCGCGTCTGCGAGAAGAACGGCCATCCGTACCACGTCGACTTCGACCCGCCGAAGAACCCCGGCTTCTGCGATCAGGACGGCTCGCCGCTGATCCAGCGAGACGACGACCGCGAGGAGACGATCAAGCACCGCCTCGAGGTTTTCCACGATCAGACCGAGCCGCTCGTCGAGCACTACGAGGGCAAGGGCCTGCTGCGCCGCTTCGACGGCAGCCGCTCGCCCGACGAGGTCCACGCGCACATCCGCGCGACGCTCGCGACGCTGCGGCTCGAGGAACAGCTCTAGCCATGGCGATCATCAAGAAGACGCCCGAGGAGATCGAGAAGATCGCGGCCTCAGGGCAGGTCCTCGCACGCTGTCACCGGCTGCTGCGCTCCAAGGCGCGCGCCGGGGTCACCACCGAGGAGCTCGACGAGGCGGCCGAGCGCTTCATCCGCTCGCAGGGCGGCACACCGTGCTTCAAGGGCTACCGCGGCTTCCCCGGTTCGATCTGCGCGTCGCCGAACTCGATGGTCGTGCACGGCATTCCCGGCGACTACGAGCTCAGCCGCGGCGACATCCTGTCGGTCGACATCGGCGTCGAGCTCGACGGCTGGATCTCCGACGCCGCGGTGACGCTGCCGATCGGCCCGATCAGCGACGTGGCCGCCGGGCTGCTGGAGTCGACGCGCGCCTCGCTGTTCGAGGGGATCGAGCAGTGCGTCGCCGGCAACCGGCTCGGCGACGTGTCCGCCGCGATCCAGCGCCGCGTCGAATCCGACGGCTACTCGATCATCCGCTCGCTGGTCGGTCACGGTGTCGGCCGCGACATGCACGAGGACCCGCAGATCCCGAACTTCGGCACTCCCGGCAGCGGTCCGCTGCTCGAGGAGGGCATGGTCCTGGCGATCGAGCCGATGGTCAACGTCGGTGGGCCGGAGGTCCGCTTGGCGCCCGACAACTGGTCGGTCTACTCGGAGGATGGGTCGCTCGCGGCGCACTTCGAGCACACCGTCGCGGTTACGGCCGACGGGCCACGCATACTTACTCCCTGGCATCTCGATGACGGAGCGATGAGCCCCGTCGGAGCCGAGGCGACTAGCGGACGTTGAGCCCCGACCGGATGCTCCTGGGCCAGCGTGCTATCGTGCTCCGTTGGCGCTAGGCCGTCTCCTGGGCCCTGCGCCGGTTCTCTATATACGGAAGGTAGCGATGAAGGTCCGAGCGTCGGTCAAACCCATGTGTGAGAAGTGCAAGGTCATTCGCCGCAACGGCGCCGTCCTCGTGATCTGTCAGAACCCGCGCCACAAGCAGCGGCAGGGCTGACGCAGACGATGGCACGTATCGCTGGCATCAACATTCCCCTCAACAAGAGGGTCGAGATCGGTCTCACCTACATCTACGGGATCGGCCGTTCGCAGTCGAACGCCGTCCTGAAGAAGGCGGGCGTCGATCCCAACACCTACGTCAAGGACCTCACCGACGACGAGGTCATCAAGCTGCGCGACGCGATCGACCAGGACCTCACGGTCGAGGGCGATCTGCGGCGCGAGCTCTCCCAGAACATCAAGCGGCTCATGGAGATCGGTGCGTACCGTGGTCTCCGTCATCGCCGCGGACTGCCCGTTCGGGGGCAGCGCACAAAGACCAATGCCCGCTCCCGTAAGGGCCCGAAGCGCATGTCGGTGGCCGGCAAGAAGAAGGTGACCAAGTAGTGGCACAGCAGAGGCCAGCAAGACCTCGTGGGCGCCGCAAGGCGAAGAAGAACGTCCCGTTCGGACAGGCCCACATCAAGACGAGCTTCAACAACACGATCGTGTCGCTGACCGATCGTGAGGGCAACGTGATCGCGTGGGAGTCCGCCGGCGGCGCCGGTTTCAAGG
>CAZVRI010000068.1:0-13553 GCA_964629855.1 uncultured Thermoleophilaceae bacterium | reverse complement strand
GCTGGGCCGGGTAGCGGTCGCGAGTCTCCGCCGGATCGAGCTGCACGAGCGTCAGCAGCTCGTCGACGCGCTCCCGGATGCGCGTGCTCGACCAGCCGAGCAGCTTCGGCACCGTCGCGATGTTCTGGGCGATCGTCAGGTGCGGGAACAGCCCGATCTGCTGGATCACGTAGCCGATCTCACGCCGCAGCTCGGCGGGCCTGCGCTGCAGGATGTCGCCGTCGGTGATGTCGATCATCCGGTTGACCATCCGCATCGCGGTCGTCTTGCCGCAGCCGGACGGGCCGACGAGCACGCAGATCTCCCCGGCGGGAACCTCCAGCGAGAGCCGGTCGACGGCCGGCTCGTCCTGCCCCGCGTAGCGCTTGGTCACATCCTGGAAGGCGAGAGTCGCGGCTTCCATGGTCCGCGTCTACCTTAGCCGCGGTCCTCAGGCTTGACCGTCGACCGGCGGAGCCTCGCTGGCAAGCCGGTCGCTCTGCCGCGACGCGCGGATGTTCGCCCCGGCGAGCCGGTCGAGCTCGCGGGTGAGCTCGGCGCGCAGGTCGTGTACCTCGACCGCGCTGACGTCGGGCTGCGGCGGCACCAGCGCCTCGAGCTTCTCGCGCCGATCCGCGGGCATGCTCGCCCAGCGCTTCTGGACAGAGCGCGCGATCTGGCTGCCGAGCGTCGTCGCACGGCGCTCGAGAGCGCGCTTCGCACGGGCGGCTGGCTCGTGCCCGCCGCTGTTCCCACCTGAAGGCATCGCGGGAATGGTCACGTTTGGGGTGGACGGATAGGTTTTCCCGGCCAACGAAGAGGAGGACGCCGCCATATGAAGGTGATCGGAGCCGGTTTCGGTCGCACCGGAACGATGTCGCTCAAGGGAGCGCTCGAGCAGCTGGGCTTCGGCCCGTCGTTTCACATGATCGACCTCGCGCGCCAGCCGGAGCTGCTGCCCGGATGGCAGGCCGCTGTCGACGGCCAGGACGTTGATTGGAAGCAGCTGCTCGACGGCTGGGAGTCGACCGTCGACTGGCCCGCCTGCACCTACTGGGAGCAGATCTGGGAGGCGTTCCCGGACGCCAAGGTGCTGCTCAGCGTGCGCGAGCCCGAGTCCTGGTACCAGAGCTGTCTCAAGAGCATCCATGCGTCCGCGAAGGCGGCCGGCAAGGGCGAGCTCGAGGGCGGCGCGGTGGCTGTCTCGCCGGAGGCGATGCAGCTGATCAACGGTCTGATGTGGAACGGCACCTTCGAGGGCCGCTTCGAGGAGGACAAGCAGTTCGCGATCGACGTCTTCAACCGCCACAACGAGGACGTCAAGAGCAAGGTCCCCGCGGACAAGCTGCTCGTCTACGAGATCAAGCAGGGCTGGGAGCCGCTCTGCGAGTTCCTCGAGGTCCCGGTGCCGGACACCGACATGCCGCACCTCAACGACGCCACGTCGTTCCGGGCGATGGTCGGCCTGCCGGCCCTCAGCTAGAGGCTTCTCTGGGGCGCGGCTACGGCCGCGCCCCCGCAGGCTCGCGGACGAACCCGGCGATCAGCTCGGCGAGCTGGTCCGGGTTGTCCTCCATCGAGAACGTGTAGGCGTCCTCGACGAGCTCGACACGGGAGTCGGGCAGGTCGGCGGCGAGCTTGTGGGCGTCGGCGACCCGGAAGACCCGGTCGTCGCCGGACCAGGCGATCAGCGCCGGCTTGTCGAACTCCGCCAGGCGGTCGGCGGCGGCGTTGGTCTGCGCGACGTCGGAGCCGTTCACGAACGCCCGTCCGTCGGCGCGGATCGAGCGATCCTCCATCGAGGGCAGCACGTAGCTGTCCTCCGCGGCCCGGTCGATCGGCCGCTTGGTCAGCCAGCCGAAGGTGATCGGCGTGCGGCGCATCGGGCGCAGCCGCATCGGCTGCAGCAGCAGCCACATCGCGCCGGGGATCGCCGCCGCCGGCTTGAAGAAGGCGAACAGCTTCGGCGGGAAGTTGTCGCGGTAGTCGCACGAGGTCAGCACCAGCCGGCCGATCCGATCGGGGTGGGTCGTCGCGACGATCTGGCACAGCGCGCCGCCGCTGTCGTTGCCGATCAAGGTCACGTCGTCGAGCTCGAGCGCGGCGATCGCCTCGGCGATCAGGTCGGCCATCGCCGGCGGGCCGTGGGCGACACCGGCACGCAGCGGCAGCGTGTGCGAGCCGAGCGGCAGGTCGAGCACTACGCAGCGGAAGTCGGGCGCCAGCCGCTCGACCAGCTTGCGCCAGAGGTTGGCGTTGACCAGGAAGCCGTGAACGAAGACGATCGCCGGTCCGCTGCCGGCGTCGTGGTACCGGATGCGGCCCCCGGGAAGGTCCAGTTCCTTCGCGGCGCCCAGGGCGGGCGCCCGCCAGCTGGCGCGCTCTGTGAGGTTGCTCATGGCCCGTAACATACAGACTGTTTGTATGTAGCGCAACGCGGTAGGGTCGGGCAACCGTGGAGGCAAAGACGACAAAGGCTGAGCAGGGCGAGGCGACCCGCGCGACGATCCTGCGCGCCGCCCGTGAGCTGTTCACCGAGCACGGCTACGGCGGTGTCGGAACCGAAGAGATCGTCCGCCGCGCCAAGCTCACGCGCGGCGCCCTCTACCACCACTTCACGGACAAGAAGGACCTCTTCCGCGCCGTCCACGAGCAGATCGAGGGCGAGGTGATGGAGGCGATCGGCGCCCAGATGGCCGCGGCGGAGGCGGACCCCTTCGCGCTGCTGGTCGTTGGGACGCGCGCCTACCTCGACGTCTGCACCGACCCGGCGATCACCCGCGTCACGCTGGTCGACGCGCCGTCGGTGCTCGGCTGGGAGGAGTGGCGCGAGATCGACATGCGCCACGGCCTCGGGATCGTGATCGCCGGCCTCCAGGGGGGGATGGACGCGGGCGTCCTGCGGCCGCAGCCGGTCCGCCCGCTCGCCCACCTGCTGCTTGGCGCGATGGGCGAGGCCGGAATGGTGATCGCCAACGCCGCCGATCCGGAGGCGGCCCGCGCCGAGGTCGAGCCGGCCCTGCTCGGGCTGCTCGACGGCCTCCGCGTCGCGACCTAGACCGTCAGTACGACTTTGCCGAGCTTGCCGCCGGCGGTGAAGCGCTCGTAGGCCGCCTCGGCCTGGTCCAGCGGGAAGGTCTCGGCGACCGGGACGGTCAGGGCGCCCGACTCGAACAGCGGCAGGACCTCCGCCTCGACCAGGCGCATCGCGAGCGCCTTCTGCTCCAGCGGCCGCGCGCGCAGCGTCGAGCCGCCGATCGTCGCGCGCTTGCCCATCACGGCAAGCAGGTTGACCTCGGCCTTGAAGCCGGCACCGACCCCGATCACGACGATCCGGCCGCCGGTCGCCAACGCCTTCAGGTTGGCGGGCATGTTCGGCGCGCCGATCAGCTCGAGGACGACGTCGAACGGCCCGTGCTCCTCGAATCCCTCGGGTGCGATCGCCTCGGCTCCCAGCTTCGCGACCGCCGTCCGCAGCGTCTCGTTGCGGACCGTGGCGGTCACTCGCGCGCCGGCGGCCCGGCCGAGCTGGATCGCCGCCGTTCCGACGCCGCCGGCGCCGCCGTGGACGAGCAGCCGCTCGCCGGGGCGCAGGCCGCCCTGGCCAAAGATCGCGTCGTGGGCGGTCACGAAGACCTCGGCGAGTCCGCCGGCCCGCGGCCAGTCGACCGACTCGGGAACCGGCATCGCCGCTCGCTCGTGCAGGACTGCCAACTCGGCCTGCCCGCCACCGCCGACGACCGCCATCACCCGATCGCCGACCGCGAAGCGCTCGGCGCCAGGGCCGAGCGCGACGACCTCGCCGGCCAGCTCGAGGCCGGGGATGTCGGCCGGTGCGCCCGGAGGGGCCGGGTAGGCACCCTTGCGCTGCAGGATGTCGGCGCCGTTGATGCCGGCCGCGCGGACCGCCACCAGGATCTCGCCCGAGCCCGGCTCGGGGTCCGGCCGCTCGGCGATCGACAGGGCACCGTCGGAGATCGTGACTGCTCGCATGGCGGGGAGACTACCCCCGGGATCGAGCGGGCCGAATCGGCCCGAATCCGCAACTTGGCTTGGACGCTCGGTATAACTCAGGGCGATGTCAAGGGCGAGCATGAGGCGCGGCGCATCCCACCGGCGCCGCCAGGAGCACCCACTGGGCAACGAGTCCAAGGGCGGCTCGCCGCGGTTTGCCGCGCGCATCGACCAGCTCGCCACGGCCAACCCGACGGCCTCGTACACCCAGGACGAGATGCTCGAGCTGCTCGGCCTGCGTGGCAACGAGTTCGCCGAGCACATCTTCAACGTCTGCGGCGTCCAGAACCGTCAGTTCGCGATCACCCCGAAGCTGCTTGCGAGCAAGCTGCAGTCGCGTGTCGAGTACTCCGAACAGCATCTGCTGACGATGGCGCTCGACGCAGTCGGCAAGCTCGACTGCGACCCGGGCGACATCGCGACGGTGATCACCGCGAACTACTACTCGCTCGGCGGCCCGACGCTGGCCCACAAGCTCGTCAACGAGCTCGGCCTCGACCCGTCGACCGACAAGTACCACGTGCTCGGCGTCGGCTGCGCGAGCGCCGTGCCGCTGTTCAAGTTGGCGTCGCAGGCGCTGCTCGAGAAGCCGGAGTCGCGAGCGCTGGTCGTCGGAGCCGAGAGCATCACCGGCTTCCTGACCGCTGTCGGCCCCGACGACGAGAAGACGAAGATCGTCGGCTCGTCGCTGTTCGGCGACGGCTGCGCCGCCGCGATCCTGACGCGCGACGCGTCCTCCTCCGGCCCGGCGTTGCTCGCCGCCAAGGTCCACCAGGTCGACGACACGCTCGGCTCGGTCCAGTTCCGCGTCAGCGCCGACGACAGCTACATGCACATGGGGCGCGAGTTGCCGACGATCGCCCGCGAAGGCGTCGCCAAGCTCGTCGACGACTTCCTCGCCGAGCGCGGCCTGACCCGCGACCGGATCGAGCACTGGATGATCCACCCCGGTGGGCGCGGGATCATCGAGGGCGTCGAGGAGGGCCTCGGGCTCAGCCGCGAGGACGTCCAGGTCAGCTACGACACTCTGGCCAACCACGGCAACATGGGCACGCCGTCGAGCTTCTACGTCCTCAAGGGCGTCGCCGAGCGCAACGAGCCCAACCCCGGCGAGCTGGGGCTGATGCTGACGATCGGGCCGGGAGTGACCGTCGGCCTGATGCTCTTGCGCTGGTAGCGCAAGCGCGCTACACCTGAGGTATGACCGAGCAGCAGGGAGCTGCCTTCGAGGACAACGCCGAGGCGATCGAGGCCTGGGACGGCCCGCTGTTCGAGCGCTTCGTCCAGTACCGCCACATCGTCGTCACCGGGCTGACCGCACACGGCGACGAGGCGCTGCGCATCCACCCACCGACCGTGGGCGACGCGGTGCTCGACGTCGGCTGTGGCTTTGGCGACGCCTCCCAGCAGATCGCCGCGCTCGTGGGGCCGGAGGGGGCGGTGCTCGGCGTCGACGCATCGCCGCGCTTCATCGAGGCCGCGACCGAGGAGGCGGCGGGGGTCGAGAACGTCGAGTTCGCCGTCGCCGACGTCGAGCGGACGATCTTCGACGGGCCGTTCGACTATGTCTTCTCGCGCTTCGGAACGATGTTCTTCGCCAACCCGGTCGCCGCGCTGCGTCACGTGCGCGCGGGCTTGAAGCCGGGCGGCAAGCTGGTGATGGTCGTCTGGCGCGCGAAGGCCGAGAACGACTGGGTCTACCGCGCGCAGCAGATCGTCGAGCGGTTCGTCACCAAGCCCGACGAGTACGACGACCCGACCTGCGGGCCGGGCCCGTTCTCGATGGGCAATGCCGACACCGTCAGCGGGATCCTGCTGAGCGCCGGTTTCGAGGAGATCTCGCTGCGCCGCTGCGATCTGCCGATCAGGATCGGCACCGACGTCGACGAGGCGGTCGAGTACGTCATGAGCCTCGGTCCGGCTGGCGAGATCATCCGCCTCCAGGGCGACCGCGCCGCCCACCTGCACGAGCCGATCGCCGAGGCGCTACGCGAGGGGCTGTCCGAGTGGGACAGCCCCGACGGCGTAGTCGCCCCGGCGTCGACGTGGATCGTGTCGGCCGTAGTTCCGGCCTAACTGCTGACTAGCTCAGGCGCTCGACGATCATCGCCTCGCCCTGACCGCCGGCGACGCACATCGTCTCGATGCCGATCGTCTTGTCGTCGGACTCGAGGCCGTTGAGCAGCGTCGTCATGATGCGCACGCCGGTCTGGCCGAACGGGTGGCCGAGGGCGATCGCGCCACCGTGCGGGTTCATCTTGTCGATCGAGATGCCGCACTCGTCCATGATCGGGATCACCTGGGCGGCGAACGCCTCATTGAGCTCGACGGTGTCGACGTCGGCGATCGTCATGCCGGCGCGGTCGAGCGCCTTCTTGATCGCGCCGATCGGGGCGACGCCCATGTACTCGGGCTCGTTGCCGGCGGTCGCCGCGGTGATGATCCGCGCACGCGGGGTCAGGCCGAGGGCCTTCGCCTTCTCGTCGGACATGATCAGCGCGGCAGCGGCGCCGTCGTTGAGCGGGCACGAGTTGCCGGCGGTCACGCCGCCGCCACCGAACGCCTCGGGCAGCGCGGCGAGCTTCTCGAGCGTCGAGGAAGCGCGCGGGCCGTCGTCCTTGGAGACGACGGTTCCGTCGGCCAGCGTGACCGGGACGATCTCGCGGTCGAAGAAGCCGCTCTCCTGCGACTGCACGGCCAGCTCCTGCGAGCGCTGCGCGTACTCGTCCATCGCCTCGCGCGTCACGCCGTACTTGTTGGCGACGTTGACGGCCGTCTCACCCATCTGGATGTAGACGTTCGGCTGGCCCGGCTCCTTGCCCTGGAGGAACTCGCTCTTGTCCGCGTCGCCGGCAACCTCCTGGCGCTCGTTGTACTGCGAGACGAACTCGACGCCGGCGGCGATGTAGACATCACCCTGGCCAGCCTTGACGTTGTTCGCGGCGTAGCGGATCGCGTCGAGGCCCGAGGCGCAGTAGCGCGACACGGTGATCCCGTTGACGGTCTGCGGCAGCTTCTCCGACAGCAGCGCGACGATCCGGCCGATGTTGAAGGCCTGCTTGCCCTGCGGGAAGCCACAGCCGGTGATGACCTCCTCGACGAGCGCCGGATCGAGGCCCGGGTTGCGCTCGAGGAGCTGGTCGATGGTGAAGGCGGCGGTATCGTCCGGGCGCAGCGAGGCCAGCGACCCCTTGAAAGCGCGCCCGATCGGGGTGCGGACGGCATCGACGATTACTGCTTCAGGCATTGGGGCGTCTCCCTGTTGGTGGTGTTGAAAGTCTGGCGGACTGCCTACTTGGGCGGCATCCGCAGCGCGCCGTCGAGACGGATCGTCTCGCCGTTGAGCATCCGGTTCTCGGCGATCGAGACGGCAAGCTGGGCGTACTCGGCCGGCATGCCGAGCCGCTGCGGGAACGGCACACCGGCGCCGAGCGCGACGCGCGCGGGCTCCGGCAGCGCGGCGAGCAGCGGCGTATCGAACAGGCCCGGGGCGATCGTGCAGACGCGGATTCCGCGTCCCGACAGGTCGCGCGCCGCCGGCAGGGTCATGCCGGCGATCCCGGCCTTCGACGCCGAGTAGGAGATCTGGCCGATCTGGCCGTCGAACGCCGCGACCGAAGCGGTCATGACGATCGCGCCGCGCTCGCCGTCCTCGCCCGGCTCGTTGTCGTTCATCGCCGCGGCCGTCAGGCGCAGGACGTTGAACATGCCGATCAGGTTGACGCGGACGACGGTCTCGAAGGGCAGCAGCTGGTGGGCGCCGCGCTTCGACACGGTCTTCTCGGCCCAGCCGACACCGGCGCAGCCGACCGCCAAGCGGAGCTCGCCGAAGGCATCGACGGCGGCGGCCACGGCGGCCTGGGTCTCGTCCTCGGAGGTGACGTCGCAGTGGACGGCGATCGCGGAGTCACCGAGCTCGGCGGCGAGCGCATTCGCCTTCTCGTCGTTGACGTCGGCGATCGCGACGCGGGCGCCGCGCTCGACCAGCGCGCGGGTGGTGGCCTCGCCGAGCCCGGAGGCTCCGCCTGACACGAATGCTCCGATTCCGTTGATGTCCATGGCGGGCACTCTACGGGACTGGCTGATTGGCCAGTCAGCCAGTCGGTGAGGCGACCGCGAGGCCGAACAGGCCGCCCCCGTCGGTGTGGAAGGCGTCGAGCCGCATTCCCGCCGCTTGCAGCTCGCGCTCGACGGCATCGCGCGTGAACTTCGCGCTGATCTCGGTGCGCAGCTCCTCGCCGTCGTCGAAGGTGATCTCGAGCTGCGCGCCCTCGATCCGCACCGGCTGCGCGCCCTTCGCGCGCAGCCGCATCTCGATCCACGAGTTGGCCTCGTCGAAGAAGGCGACATGCTCGAACGCAGCCGGGTCGAAGTCGGCGGCGAGGCTCTCGTTGAGCACGCGCAGCACGTTGCGGTTGAACTCGGCGGTGACGCCCGCGCTGTCGTTGTAGGCCGCCTCGAGCACCGCGCGATCCTTGACGAGGTCGGTGCCGATCAGCAGGCGGTCGTCGCCCGTCATCAGCCCCGCTACCCGCGCGAGGAACTCGCCCCGCTCCTCCGGGTAGAGATTGCCGATCGTCCCGCCGAGGAAGGCGAACAGGCGGCCGTCGCCGGCGGGGATCCGATCGAGGTCACGGCCGAAGTCGCCGACGACGCCGTGCACCGCAAGGCCCGGGTACAGCTCCGTCAGCTCCGCGGCGCACGCTTCGACGACCGACGCGTCGACGTCGAACGGGACGTAGCGGCGCAGTGTTCCGGCGCCGGCCATCGCATAGAGCAGTGCGCGCGTCTTCGACGCCGTGCCGGAGCCCAGCTCGACCAGCTCGCCGGCGCCCGTCTCGGCGACGATCTCAGGCGCGCGGCGGTTGAGGATCTCCCGCTCGCAGCGGGTCGGGTAGTACTCCGGCAGCGTCGTGATCTCGTCGAAGAGGCGCGAGCCGCGCTCGTCGTAGAAGTACTTCGGCGGCAGCTCCTTCAGCTCGCGGCTGAGGCCGTCGCGAACCTCGGCGGCCAGCGAGCGCGGCGCGCCGTCGGGCTCGCAGCGCTCGATCGTGATTCCCGTCGTCATCGGATCCCCCCGTCGCCTGTCGTCACGTCGTATACGCAGCGGAAACCGGAGAAGATCTGTCGCCGCTGCGGGTGGTCCCAGTTGCGGAACGTCGCACGCGCGACGCTCGGCCGTGTCGCCCACGACGCACCGCGCAGCACGCGGTAGCCGCTGTCGAAGAAGACCTCGGAGTACTCCGGGTACGGAAAGGCGCGGAATCCCGGGTAGCCGGCGAGCTCGCTGGTCGTCCACTCCCAGCAGTCGCCGACGAACGGCCCGGCGGCGCCCGGCCCGAAGTCGAGCTGGTCGAGATTGCCGCGGCGGTCGCCGTCGAGCAGCGCGGCCGCGCGCTCCCACTCGAACTCGGTCGGCAGCCGTCCGCCGGCCCAGCGGGCATAGGCGTCTGCCTCGAACCAGGAGACGTGCATGACCGGCAGGGCGCCGTCAAGCGGTTCCACGCGGTCGAAACGGCGCTCGCGTCCATCGGAGGTCCAGTAGAGCGGGCGCTCGGCCCGCTCCGTCTCGCGCCAGGTCCAGCCCGCGTCGGTCCACAGCTCGCGGTGGTCGTAGCCGCCGTCGGCGATGAACCCCGCGTAGGCGGCGTTGGTCACCGGTGTGCGGTCAATCGCAAGGGCGCCCAGCTCGACGCTGTGGCGCGGCCGCTCGTTGTCGTAGGCGAAGCCCTGGCCGGCGTCGCCGATCTCGAAGACGCCGGCCTCGAAGGCGACGCTCTCATGCGCCGGCGGCGCGGCCCGCTCGCCCACCGCGCGCTCCGGTGCGAAGACGCCGGGCTCGGCGAGCTGGAGCGTCTGCAGCATCGTCTCGTTGTGCTGGTGCTCGTGCTGGATCAGCAGGTCCCAGACGAAGCCGTTGGCGTTGAGGCGGTCGGAGCCGGGGGACAGGTCGGCGCCGGCGAGCACCGCCAGCGCGCGCTCGCGCACCCGCTCCATGTACTCGAGCGCGTCGTCGCGGCGCAGATAGGGGATGTCGCCACGCTCGGCGCGCGGCGTCTCGCTGGCGTCGTAGACCTCCATCAGGTCGGGCCGCAGCGGCTCCAGCCCGCCGGCGCGGACGCACAGCCAGAGATCCTCGAACGCCGCGATGTGGCCGAGGTCCCAGACCAACGGAGACATCAGCGGCGAGTGGACGCGGTTGAGGTCGTCCTGGGCGACTGGCTCGACGAGCCCCAGCGTCCGCTCCCTGGCATCGACCAACGCCTGCTCGTAGTCCATCTCGCGCAACCCTAGCGCCGTCGATTTTCCATAGGGTCCGGCTTCATGAGCGACTCCCCTTCAACGCCCAAGCCGGACCGAAACCTTGCGCTCGAGCTCGTGCGCACGACCGAGTACGCGGCGATTGCCGCGTCGCGCTGGACCGGCCGTGGCCAGAAGGAGTCGGCTGACGGCGCCGCCGTCGACGCGATGCGCCTGTTGCTCGACACCGTCCGGATGGACGGGACCGTGGTGATCGGCGAGGGCGAGAAGGACGAGGCGCCGATGCTCTACAACGGCGAGCGGATCGGCGACGGCTCGCAGCCCGAGGTCGACATCGCCGTCGACCCGCTCGAGGGGACCGATCTCTGCGCCCGCGGGCTGCCGAACTCGCTCGCGGTGATCGCGCTCGCCGAGCGCGGCACGATGTTCGACCCGGGGCCCTGCGTCTACATGGAGAAGATGGCGACGTCGAAGGACCTCGCCCATCTGCTCGACCTCGACCGCCCGCTTGGCGAGACGCTTGCCGCGATCGCCAAGGAGAAGGGCACGCCGATCGGCGACGTGATGGTGATCATGCTCGACCGCTCGCGCCACGAGGACGCCGTCCGCGAGATCCGCGACGCCGGCGCCCGCATCCGCTTCATTCCCCACGGCGACGTGTCGGCGGCGCTCTCGGCCGTCACGCAGGACTCGCCGATCGACCTGCTCTGGGGCATCGGCGGCACGCCGGAGGGAGTCCTCTCGGCGGCCGCGATCAAGTGCATCGGCGGCAAGATCATCGGTCGCCTCTGGCCACGTGACGACAGCGAGCGCCAGGCGGCGCTCGACGCCGGCTACGACCTGACCGAGGTGCTCGACACCGACCGGCTCGTCGCCGGCGACGACGTCTTCTTCTCCGCGACCGGCGTCACCGACGGCGACATGCTCCAGGGCGTCCGCTTCACCGCCGAGGGGGCGACCACCGAGTCGCTCGTCATGCGCTCGCGCTCCGGCACCGTGCGCCGCATCCAGGCCACGCACGACCGCCCCAAGCTGCGTCAGCTCATGGGCGCGCGCGTCGACTGATCCGGCTCGGCCAGCGCGCCGACCTTGCTCTCCGCGAGGTCGAGCCGCGCCAGGCTGCGCAGGAAGGCGTGGGTGACGATCACGTGCATCTTGAGCTGGGTGAAGCTGTACAGGTGGCGGCCGATACGCGCGAACCAGCCCCAGCCGGCGATCGTCGGATAGAAGTTCGCGACCTCTGAGGTAACGCGGCCGGTGATCTCGCCGTCCGCCGGCGCTCCTTCCGCGCTCGGTGGGCGCTCGACGGCGATCCTCAGGTAGCCGCGGCTGCGGCCCGCGGGCGCGACCAGGATGCCGCGATCGATCCGCCAGGTCACCGAGCCGTGGTCGCCCTCGGCCTCGTATTCGGGGGCGTGGAAGCGCAGCAGCACGAACGGACGCGTCAGCAGCACGACCTCGCGCGCGTCGCGCGTGTAGAGGACCCGCAGTAGGCCGAGCGAGACGCGCGTCAGGAAGCGCCAGTAGGTACTGGCCAGCCGCTCCAGGTAGGCCGGGCTCCAGATCCGGTCGAGCTCGGCGCGCGGCAGAGTCACGTCGGCGACCTGCCGGGTCGTGACGCTGCCGTCGGACGCCGCCGGCGACTGCTGCTCGCGCACGATCGTCACGCGCGCCTGGGCCTGTCGGCGGCGGCGGATCAGCCGCCTCGGGTCGCGTCGCCTCATGCCGCCCCCAAGATACTCGGCAGCAAAGCTGCGCAAAGTCGCGTTGCGAGAGGCATTTCCGCCGAACCTAGGCTTACAGTGCTTCAAGCCCTTCGAAGGAAGCTGCTCCGTGCCCGACCACAGCGATCTCCGCCGCACATCCCCACTCCGAGGCCCGCTCGCGCGGCTCGATCGCGAGCGCGACGAGCTGGCCAAGGCATGGCTGGTCCGGCTGATCGAGCGGGCCTCGCTCGACGAGATCAAGGGCCTGCCGACCGATCGGCTCGCGGACGAGCTGCCGGAGCTGATCGGCGACGTGCTGACGCTCACCTCCGAGGCTGGCCGCGACCCCGATCAACTGCCCGCCGGCGCTCGCGAGCGCGCGACCCGGATCGCCGACCTGCGCGGCAGCCGCGAGCACGTGGCGGCGGAGTTGCTGCGCGACCTGACCGCGATCCAGGTGGCGATCCTTCGCAGCCTCGCCAAGGACCCCGAGGGGCTGGAGGTCGAGGGATACGCCGACCTGGCGCTGCGGCTCGCCGAGGCGATCGGCGTCCTGCAGTCGGTGGCCGTCGAGGGCCTGGTCGAGCGCCAGGTCAACGAGCTCGAGTCGCTTGCCAACAGCGACCCGCTGACCGGCCTGTCGAACCGGCGCTACCTCCAGGACCAGCTCCGCCAGGCGCTGGGCATCTACAAGCGCTATGAGACGCCTTTCGCGCTGCTGATCCTCGACGTCGACGGCCTCAAGCGGGTCAACGACTCGAAGGGCCACCAGGCCGGCGACCGCGCGCTCGTCCAGGTGGCGACCGCGATGCGCCGCACCCTGCGCACCACCGACACCGCTGCCCGGATCGGCGGCGACGAGTTCTGCGTCCTGGCCACCAACCAGACGGCCGCGGCCGCGGAGCCGCTGGCCCAGCGCATCGTCGACGCGGTCGACGCCGAGACCGGCAGCGATTCGCCGGTCGGGATCTCGATCGGCGTCGTCTCGTGCCCCGAGCACGGTGACGACACCGACGCGCTGCTGGAGATGGCCGACCAGGCGATGTATCGGGCGAAGGCCGGCGGTCTCAAGGTCGCTCTCGGGGACCCCGAGAACCCCGAGTTGATCAAAGTCGAGAAGACGAAGTAACCGCGCCAGCCTGGCGGAGTAGTAGCTGGCCTCGCCGGTGATTTGACTGTGCTCAAAGCGCCGCTATGCTTGCGAGCGTCTGTTTGAATGGCCCCAGGCACGGCCCTGGGGCCCGCGACAAGGGTGTTGATACTGCATGTCGGTAGGGGAACTGCAAGAGCTTGAAGAGGTAAAGCTGCTCATCACGAAGGGGCGGCAGATCGGCGTCCTGACGTACGCCGAGGTGGCCACCGCGCTCGCGGAGGTCGATCTCGACGAGGGTGACATCGAGGACCTCCACGGTTTCATCGAGAAGTCGGAGATCGAGCTGGTCGAGGAGATCGACCCCGCTCTGGCCGCCGCTCAGCAGGTCGAGCGCGCCCCCGACAAGCGCGGCCGTCGCAAGAAGGCGACGATCGACCTCAAGCCGGACATGACGACGGACAGCCTCCAGCTGTTCCTCAAGGACATCGGCAAGGTCCGCC
>CAZVRI010000067.1:8533-13866 GCA_964629855.1 uncultured Thermoleophilaceae bacterium | reverse complement strand
GCCGGTCGGAGGTGTCGTAGTCGGTCGAGACGGTCTCGGGGTTGCAGTTGACCATCACGGCGTCGCGTCCGGACTCGCGCACCGTCATCGCGGCGTGGACGCAGCAGTAGTCGAACTCGATGCCCTGGCCGATCCGGTTCGGGCCGGAGCCGAGGATCACCACCGACGCGTTGTCGCCGCGACGGACCTCGTGGCGCGGGCCGTCGGGGCCGGGCCGCTCCCAGCCGGAGTAGTAGTAGGGCGTCGCGGCTTCGAACTCGGCGGCGCAGGTATCGACCGATTTGAACGTCCGCACGAGACCGGCCTCGGGGTCCTCCCCGCGCGCGATCGCCGTCATCTCCGCCATGTACCAGGGGTCGATGTTCGTCCGCGCGCACAGCTCCTCGTCGGAGACACCGCGGCGGACCGCCTCGAACAGCAGCTCGTAGCGGTCGTGGCCCGGGATCTCGAGCGCGCTCAGCAGCGCCTCGGTGTCCTCGGGCGGGGTCGGCACGACGTCGATCTCACGCGAGCGCATCGCCTTGACGAACGCCTGCTTGAACGTGCGGCCGATCGCCATCGCCTCGCCGACCGACTGCATGTAGGTCGACAGCGAGCCGTCGGCGCCGGGGAACTTCTCGAACGCGAAGCGCGGCCACTTGACGACGACGTAGTCGATCGTCGGCTCGAAGCTCGCCGGCGTGACGCGCGTGATGTCGTTGTCGATCTCGTCGAGCGAGTAGCCGACCGCGAGGCGGGCGGCGATCTTGGCGATCGGGAAGCCGGTCGCCTTCGAGGCCAGCGCCGAGGAGCGCGAAACGCGCGGGTTCATGTCGATCACGACGATCTCGTCGGTCTCGGGGTTGACGGCGAACTGGATGTTCGAGCCGCCGGTCTCGACGCCGACCGCACGGATCACGGCGATCGCCTGGTCACGCAACAGCTGGTACTGGCGGTCCGAGAGGGTCTGCTGTGGCGCCACGGTGACCGAGTCGCCGGTGTGGACGCCCATCGGGTCGATGTTCTCGATCGAGCAGACGATCACGACGTTGTCGTTGTGGTCACGCATCACCTCGAGCTCGAACTCGCCCCAGCCGATCACCGACTCCTCGACCAGCACCTGGCGGATCGGGCTCGCAGCGAGCCCCTCGGAGACGATCTGCTGGAACTCGGCCTCGCTGTAGGCGATGCCTCCCCCCTCGCCGCCCATCGTGAAGCCGGGACGGATGATCGCCGAGCGTCCGTTCCAGTCCTCGCCAGAGCCGGCCGCCGGCAGGCCGATCTGCGGCAGCGCGGCAAGCGCATCGCTCAGATCGGAAACCGCCTCCGAGCGCGCGGTGCGCAGGCCGGCCGCGGCCATCGTGTCCTTGAACAGGTCGCGGTCCTCGGCGCGCTGGATCGCCTCGTAGTCGGCGCCGATCAGCTCGACCCCGTAGCGCTCGAGCGTGCCGTCGTCGGTGAGGTCGCGCGCCAGGTTGAGCGCCGTGCCGCCGCCGAGCGTCGGCAGCAGCGCGTCGGGCCGCTCGCGCTCGATGACGCGGGCGACCGACTCCGGCAGCAGCGGCTCGATGTAGGTCGCCGTCGCGAACTCGGGGTCGGTCATGATCGTCGCCGGGTTCGAGTTGACGAGGACGACCTCGTAGCCCTCCTCGAGCAGCACCTTGCAGGCCTGTGCGCCCGAGTAGTCGAACTCCGCGGCCTGGCCGATGACGATCGGCCCGCTGCCGATCACGAGGATCTTGTGGATGTCGTCGCGACGCGGCATCAGACGGTCTCCACCATGCGCAGGAAGCGGTCGAAGATGTGCAGGCTGTCGTGCGGCCCTGGCCCGGCCTCGGGGTGGTACTGGACCGTCGCGCCGGGCACGTCGCGCAGCACGAGCCCCTCGACCGTGCGGTCGTAGAGGTTGATCTGCGACAGCTCGGCGGCGCCGAAGTCGGTCTCCCAGCGGACCGGCTCGTCGGTGTCGATCGTGCGCGCCCCGTCGGGCCCGACGACCGCGAAGCCGTGGTTCTGACTCGTGATGTCGATCCTTCCCGTCTCCAGGTCCTTGACCGGGTGGTTGGCGCCGCGGTGGCCGAACGGCAGCTTCGTCGTCTCCAGGCCGATCGCGCGGCAGAGCAGCTGATGGCCGAGGCAGATGCCGAAGACGGGCCGCTTGCCGATCAGCTCGCGGACGGTCTCGACGACGTAGCCGAGCGCGGCCGGGTCGCCGGGGCCGTTGGCGAGGAAGAAGGCGTCAGCGTCGCTGGCGAGCAGGTCGTCGGCCGAGGTCGTGCACGGGTGCAGCTCGAGCCGCGCCCCACGCTCGCGCAGGTGGCGGACGATCGAGTCCTTGATGCCGGTATCGATCGCGGCGATCGTCGGCCCGGCGACGTCGGTCAGCGGGTCGAGCAGGACCGGCGCGCCAGGGGTCACCTCGCGGGCGAAGTCCGCCCCGGCCATCTCCGGCTCGGCGCGGACGCGATCCATCGCCTCCGCCTCCGGCATGTCGCCCGGGAAGACGCCGCCGCGCATCGCGCCGCGGTCGCGGATGTGGCGCACGAGCGCGCGCGTATCGACGCCGCAGATCGCCGGGACGCCGCAGTCGGCGAGCCAGGTCAGCCAGCCGCCCTCGGCGTGCGGGGCGTCCTCGCGGTCGATGCCCTCGCGCATCACGACGGCGCGCGCGTGGATCGAGTCGGACTCCATGTTCTCGGCGCAGACGCCGTAGTTGCCGATCAGCGGGTAGGTGAAGACGATGATCTGGCCGCGGTAGCTCGGATCGCTGACCGACTCCTGGTAGCCGGACATCGCGGTGTTGAAGACGACCTCGCCGGTCGCGGCGAGCGGTGCGCCCGCCGCCTCGCCGTCGAAGCGCGTCCCGTCCTCGAGCAGCAGGTAGGCGTCGCTCATCGGACCGCCTCGATCGCGAAGGAGCGCTCTCGGAACGCGACGGCGCCGGCGGCGATCGTCATCCGCACGCGGCCGGTCAGCCGCCGGCCGCCGAACGCGCAGTTCGCCGAGCGGCTCTCGTAGCCGGACTCGCCGACCTCCCAGACCGCGTCGAGGTCGACCAGGCTGACGTTCGCCGGGGCGCCCTTGGCGAGCGTCGGCACGACCAGGCCGAACGGCTCCATGCCAGCGGTCATCCGCTCGACGACGAGGCCGAGGTCGAGCACGCCCGGCAGGACCAGGTCGGTGTGGATCGCCGCGAACGCGCTCTCGAGCCCGGTCACCCCCATCGGCGCGCGCTCAAACGGCTCCTCCTTCTCCTCCCGCGAGTGCGGCGCGTGGTCGGTCGCGATGCAGTCGAGGACGCCGGCGCGCACCCCGTCGATCAGCGCCTGGCGGTCGTCCTCGGTGCGCAGCGGCGGGTTCATCTTGAAGTGCGTGTCGAGCGAGCGGACCGCCTCGTCCGTCAGCAGCAGGTGGTGCGGCGAAGCCTCGGCCGTCACCTTCACGCCGGCCGCCTTGGCACGCTCGAGCACCTCGACGGTCCGCCGCGCGGAGACGTGCTGGACGTGGATCCGCCCGTCCTCGTAGCCGGCGAGCTCGCAGTCGCGCGCGACCATCGTCGACTCCGAGACCGACGGGATGCCCGCCAGGCCGAGCACCGCCGAGACCTCGCCCTCGTGCATCACGCCGCCGTCCGACAGCGTCGGGTCCTCCTCGTGCAGCGCCAGCACGCAGCCGCTGAGCCGCTGGTAGCGCAGGGCGTGACGCATGATCCCGGCGGACCGCACGGGCAGACCGTCGTCGGTGAAGGCGGCCGCGCCGGCGTCGGCGAGCTCGGCCATCTCGGTCAGCCGCTCGCCCTGCATGCCGACCGTGATCGACGCCGTGAAGCCGGTCGGGATGCGCGCCTCGGCGCGCGCCCGCTCGCGCAGCGAGCGCAGGATCGGCGCGGAGTCGACGACGGGGTCGGTGTTCGGCATCGCGAGGATCGCGCAGTAGCCGCCGGCCGCCGCCGAGCGGGTGCCCGTCTCGATGTCCTCCTCGTCCTCGCGGCCCGGCGTACGCAGGTGGACGTGCGGGTCGACGAACGCCGGGAAAGCGTGCAGGCCCTCGGCCTCGACGACCTCGGCGCCCTCCGGCGCCGGCAACGACCCCGGCGCGCCGATCTCGGCGATCTCGCCGTCGCGGACGAGCAGGTCGCCCGGCTGGTCGAGGCCGTTGCGCGGGTCGAGCAGCTGGGCGCCGCGGATCAGGACGGTGGCGTCGGGCACCGGCGCCCGGTCCAGCCGCCCGGCCTCAGGGGCGTGCGATGTGGCATTCAGCTTGTTCATGCGGGCTGGCGCTCCGTCGGCTCGTCGGTGGGTAGTCGTTGACCGGCCGCGGGACCGCCGCCCTGGCCGGCCGTCAGCAGCTCATAGAGGACCGCCATCCGCACGACGACGCCGGACTCGACCTGCTCGGCGATCAGCGCCTGCGGCGAATCGATCACCTCGGCCGAAAGCTCGACGCCGCGGTTGACCGGACCGGGATGCATCAGCAGCTGCCCGGTCCCCAGACGGCGTCCGTTGATCTGGTAGCGCGCGGCGTACTCCCGCAACGACGGCACCAGCGTTCCGTTCATCCGCTCCTGCTGCATCCGCAGCGTGTAGACGACGTCGGCCTCGCCGACTTCGTCGAGCGTGTGCCGGACCTCGCAGCCGAGCGCCTCGATACCGCGCGGGATCAGCGTCGGCGGGCCGCAGACGGTGACCTTGCAGCCCATCCGCGCGAACGCGAGCACGCCCGAGCGGGCGACCCGGCTGTGCAGGACGTCGCCGACGATCCAGACGTTGAGGCCGTCGAGCGTCCCGGTGCGGCGGCGCAGCGTGTAGAGGTCGAGCAGCGCCTGCGTCGGGTGCTCGTGCTTGCCGTCGCCGGCGTTGATCACTGAGGCGCGCGTCCAGCGGGCGACCAGGCCGGCCGCGCCAACGTCGGGCGAGCGGATGACGATCGCCGCAGGGTCGTAGGCCGACAGCGTCTGGACGGTGTCCTTGAGCGACTCGCCCTTGTCGACCGACGACCCTTGGGCCTTGATCGAGACGAGGTCGGCCGACAGCCGCTTGGCGGCCAGCTCGAACGACGAGCTGGTGCGTGTCGAGGACTCGTAGAAGAGGTTGACGACGGTGCGGCCACGCAGCGTCGGGACCTTCTTGATCTCACGCCCGGAGACCTCGGCGAAGCTCTCGGCGCGACGCAGGATGCGCTCGATGTCCTCGCGGGAGAGCCCGTCTATTGAAAGCAGATGCCGCTTCACGTCTCAGTCCTCCTGATCGTGATGTCGGAGCCGGACACGATCGTCACCTCGTCCTCGCCGTCGAGCTCCTCGACGCGGACGTTGACGCGCTCGCTGCGGGCGGTCGGCAGGTTCTTGCCGACGT
>CAZVRI010000067.1:0-8523 GCA_964629855.1 uncultured Thermoleophilaceae bacterium | reverse complement strand
TCTTCACCGGCCGCACCGGTCGCGCGGCGATCGCCGCGCGAACGGTGCGGCCGGTGAAGAGGACGTCGTCGACCAGGACGACGGTCGTCTCCGCGACCGGGAAGTCGACGTGCGACGCGTGGACGACCGGCCCGGTCGGGTCGTCGTCGCCGGGGCCGCGCAGGCCGACGTCGTCGCGGTAGAAGGAGATGTCGACGTCGCCGAGCGGGACGGGCTCGCCGACGAGCTCGGCGACCTGGTCGCGCAGGCGGGCAGCGATCAGCGCTCCGCGACGGTGGATGCCGACGATCGCGAGCGGGTCTCCCCCGTTGCGCTCCACGATCTCGTGAGCGATGCGGACGATGGTCCGCCGCACGTCGTCGCGGTCGAGAACGACCTTCTGGCTCACTGCGATCTTGCCCCTTCCTGGCCTCACGGGACCGGGTTAAAGAGACTGCGCCGCAAACGTAGCAGGGTGACCCGTCGGCTCAGTCGCTGGGGGCGCGCTCGTGGACCGGCTCGCCGCGCTCCGGGAACGGGATCTCGACGCGGTCGAAGTCGCGCGGGACGATCGTCCGCTCGAACTCGGCGCGCGCCTCGTCGCGCAGCGGTCCGACCGGGTAGCGCGTCGAGACGTGCGTCAGGGCGAGCAGCGTCACGTCGGCGTCGGCGGCGAGCATCGCCGCCTGACGTGCGGTCGAGTGGCCGGTCTCGCGGGCACGGTCGAGGTCCTCGTGCATGAAGGTCGCCTCGTGGACGAGCAGGTCGGCGCCGCGGGCCTCCTCGCGCGTCATGTCGCAGGGGGCCGTGTCGCCGGAGAAGACGATCCGCCGGCCGCGGCGCGCCTCGCCGAGTACCTGGTCGGGGCGCACGTCGCCGTCCGCGCCCGGCACCGTCTCGCCGTTCTGCAGCCGTCCGAAGTCGGGTCCCGGGGCGACCCCGAGCTCGCGCGCCCGCGCCTCGTCGAAGCGGCCCGGGCGGTCGTCCTCGATCAGCGCGTAACCGAACGCCGGCACCCGGTGGGCGACCGAGAAGGCCTCCATCACGTAGCCGTCGCGGTCGAGCTGGTCGCCGGGATCGACCTCGTCGATTCGGACGTCGAAGCCGGGCTTGCCGATCAGCGGCGCCAGTACCTTGAACAGCTGGCGCAACCCCGGCGGGCCGAAGACGTGCAGCGGCCGCTCGCGGCCCTGGAGCCCGAACGTCTTGAGCATGCCCGGCAGGCCGAGCACGTGGTCGGCGTGGAAGTGGGTGATGAAGACGTCGTCGAGGTCGACGAGCCCGACCGACCGGATCAGCTGGCGCTGCGTCCCCTCGCCGCAGTCGATCAGCAGCCGCTCTCCCCCGCGCCGCACGAGCGTGGCCGGCAGGCCCCGCCGCGCGGTGGGCGCCGAGCCGGCTGTTCCGAGAAAGACGACGTCGAGATCCATAAGGGGCGAGAGGCTATCCGCGCCCTCGATGCCGCAGGGACGCGGTGCCGCCCGCCGTCGTGGCGGGCGGCACCGGCGCCGTGTTCGCGTCAGGGCTTCAGCGTCGCCTTGATCGAGTCCTGCTGACCGCCCGAGACCGCGCGGACGGTCACCGGGATCGGGCGCTTGTGCTTCTTGAGCGCCTTCAGCGTGTCCTTGTCCGGCTTGAGCAGGACGACCGTCGCACCCTCCGGACCGATCTCGTCGTTCACGGTGACGATCTCGCGCGAGGGCAGCTTGAGCGCGCGCCGCTGCTTCTTGGTGACCTCGATCGTCAGGACGACGGGGTCGGTGATCATGCCGGTGACGAGTGCAACGCCGGCGCTCGCCGCGAAGCGCTTCTGCGCCAGCGCGAGCACGAGCGGCCGGTCGTACAGCGCCTGGTAGCCCTCCTCGGCGAGCTTGCGTGCGTCGGTGGCGGTCTTGGTCGCCTTCTCGGCGGTCTCCTTGGCCTTCTTCAGGCTCGCGATCTCCTTGTTGAGCGGCGCGACCGCGTTGGCGATCAGCGCGCTCGCGATCGCCGTCGAGCTGTCAGCGGCGTGGAACGTGCCACCGAGCCCGGTGCAGGCGGTCGTGAGGTTCGACTCCGTCGCGAGATCGACGCCGGTGGCCGTCTTGACGACCGCGATCCACTTGGCGGGATCGTCGCCGAGCCCGGCCGACGCCTTCTGCCACGGGATGTAGTTGTACGCCGGGTCTGCCCCGGTCTGCCAGGCGAGGATGTTCGCGCCGTCGGTCAGCTCGGCGACGCCGGAGCAGGTCGCGTGCGCCTGCACGTCGGTCTGCGCGGCCGGGTAGGTCCGCTTCTCGTCGGCGGTCGCCGGGGCGCGGTAGGCGCTCGGCAGCACCTTGTAGTTGATGACGCCGTTGCCCGTGACGCCGTTGGTATCGGCGAAGCCGACCGAGTAGCCGCTGTTCGATACGACGTACTGGGTCTGCGGGAGCAGGCCGGCGCCAGTCGAGTCGTTGAGGAAGGTGACCGAGCCCGTGTCGAGCTTCGCGTCGACGGTGTAGACGCCCGGCTCCGCCGCAGCCCCCGCCGGTAACGCGAGCGCCGCCAGTACGGCGAGCGCGCCGGCGGCGCGCGGGTAGTTGATGCGCTTCATCGAATTGCCTCCTGAATATGGAAAGTGGACCGCTCGGCACGCCCGGCGGACGGGTCAGGATGCAAAGTCTACAAATTCGATGGGTTTTGTCTTGTTTAGTTTCGCTGCTACCCGTTGCCCGGAGGGCGTTCGTCCTCTGTGATCCGCGTGGCGGCGTGCCAGCGGACCTCGACGTCGCGGTAGTCCTCGCCCGGTTCGACTTCGTCGGGGAGGTTGTGGCGCTCGCTGCCCGATGTCGTGTCCAGCTCCTCGTGACGGTCCGGTTCGGCGATCTCGCCGTGGACCTCGACGTCGGTCTCAGGCTTGTCGTGAAAGCGCAGGCGCTTGGCCTTGACGCTCGCACCGATCTCAACGTCGGGCCTGTCGATGCGGTCTGGGTCGCGCTTGCGCCCCATGTCGTCACGCCTCCTGGGCTTGGCGGACGTCGCGGATCGTGATCCGGCCGTCGGGCCCGGTCCCGTCAATGTCCTCTACATCGACGCCGAGCTTCTCGGCCTCGCTCATCGCGGCCTCCGTGGCGTTCAGCTCGTCGGCTTGGCGCTGCTTGCGCCGCTCTCCAGCCTCTAGCGCCTTGCGGGTGGCGGCGAGACCCAGCTCGCGAGCCTCGTCAGCCGCGGCGGCCTTCATCTGCTGGCCGACGAGCTTCACGGCGAGCTTGGCGATGTCCTTGGCGCTGCCTCCGCCCCCACCACCCTGTTGCAGCGCGCCGCCGACGACCCCCTCGAGCTCGCCGAGCGTCTTGCCGGCGCCCTCGCTGAGTGCTCCTACGGCCTGGCCTGCTCCTTCGCCGACGTCTCCGACCGCCTGTCCGGCACCCTCGCCGATGTCACCGACGGCCTGGCCGGCGCCTGACCCCACGTCTTGGACCGCATCGCCGGCGCCCTCGCCAACGCTCTCGACGGCCTCGCCGGTCTGGCTCAGCGCGTGACCTCCGCCACGCCCAACGTGCTCGACGGTGCGGCCGAGGCTCTTGACCAGCTCGGGGTTGCGGTCGAGCGTCGTGAGGACGCGGTCGACGATCGCGGTGACGTGGTCGAGACGCACCTTGAGCAGCGCCTGTGCCTCGACTCCCTTGATGTCGATCCGCAGCTGGCCGAGGTGGACGTCGACGCCGGCATTCAGCTTGACGAGGTCGAGCACCTTGGTCTGGAGCGCGACGTGAGCGTCGAGGTCATCGACCTCTAGGTGGATCGAGTCGACCTTGACGACCGGGACGTCGAGCAAGACGTCGGGATCGCCGCGCGGGTCCTCGGCGTGATCGGTCGCGTATGCCTCGTACTCGCGCTCGGCCTGCGTGCCCTTGCCGGCCACGTTCTGCGCGAAGCGGTACTTCTCAGTCTTCTCGGAGGCGCGACGGCCGCTGCCCTGTCCACCGGAGCGGCGGCGCGGCTTGGTCTTCTGCTGGGCTGCCATCAGCCGCTTCCCCCACCCAGCTGGCGTGCGCCCTGGCCGACACCCTGGAGGCCCTGCTGCGCACCCTCGCCAATCTGCCCCACAGCTTGGCCCGCCCCCTGTCCAACGTCCTGAACGGCCCCCTTTGCGCCCTCACCGACGTTCCCGACAGCCTCACCGGTCTGGCCGACGAGCTGTCCGGCGCCCTCTCCGACGTCTTCTACGGCCTCGCCGATGCTCTCGAGCAGCTCCGGGTTGCGATCGAGCGTGGTCAGCACCCGCTGGAGGATCCGGCTGACGTTGTCGAGCCGGGCCTTGAGCAGCGCCTGCGCCTCGACGCCCTCGATCTTCATCTCGACCTTGCCGAGCGAGACGTCGGCGCCGATGTTGACCTCGACGAGATCCTTGACCTCGGCATGGACCGCCACCTGGGCGCGCAGGTCGTCGACCTCGATGTCGATCTCGTCGACCTTGACGACGGGGATGTCCAGCAGGACGTCCGGGCCCTCCGGGATCTCTCCGGGGTCGACGATCGAGTAGTCGGGGAACTCCTCGCGTGAGCGCTTGCCGCCTCGCGAGGAGGAGGAACGCCCGTTACTGCTGGATGTTGATCGGCTCTTGCGTTGGGCCATGGTCAGGGTGTGTGGGGTACCCACCGACCGGGGGCGCAAACTGGGCCGATTAGCAGGCACTTTGCGCGATTGCGCAACCGCTATCGGCAGGTCCTATCGGCTTTGCAGCTTGTCCTCGATGGCCTCCGCAACCTGCTCCAGATCGACGTTTCGGACGCGCTTGACCACTGCGCGGGTAGCGAGTCCGAGACCCAAGCCAACCACTACCGCGCCGGCCGTCCCGAGCTTGCGCCGACCAGCTCCGTGACCGTCGTTTCGCGACGTGTCTCCCCCACGCAGGAAGGAGTCGGCGGCGGCTTCCGCCAACCGCTCCAGGTCGATCGCCATCCCAGCCCCCTAAGACTCGTGGCGCAGCAGCCGGTAGGTGACGACCGCCGCCATCGCTCCGACGACGACCGCCGCGCCGAGCGCTCGCGGCGCAGACGGTCGCTCGCCGGCTATCCGGTCGGCGGTGACCTTCTTGAGGAAGTCGCCCATCGACCGGCCCCGACGCTCACGACGAACGCGATCCGCTGCGCTTGCGACTCGAGCTCGACTTGCTGGTGCCGTTCTTCGAGCTGGAGCGCGACCGGCTGCGCGAGCCGGACTTGCTCGCGCCACTGCTCTTGCCGCCGCGCGATCGCGAGCGCGAGCTGGTCGAAGGCGACCGCGCCGACGAGGCCGCTGCCTCGCGCGGCTTGTGCGAGTGCTCGCGATCGTGGATGTCGTCGAAGTCCGCGTAGTCACGCCCACGGTCGTAGCCCTTCGGATGCTCTTCGACGACCTCGCCGTCGTGGATCTGGCCGCGCCACGCGCCCGTCTCGACCTCCTGCATCTCGATGAAGGCCTTGAAGCGGTGGAGATCCGCGCGTATCGCCCGCTTGACGTGGCGCATGCCGCGCGCCGCCTTCTCGATCAGCGACCCCGGCTCGACGTCGACTGTGACGAGCACGCGCGTCAGGCGCGGCGCCAACTCGTGGAAGGTCACGACGCCGGTGTGACGCACGCCCTGGGTGACATCCCACTGGATGCGTTCGTCGGGTCGCTGCTCGACGATCTGAGCGACGAACTCCTTCGACATCCCCCACACCTTCGTCCGGAACGACACCGTGCAGTCGTCCTCCTGCGTGATCTGGTCGAGGCGGTGCATGAACTGCGGCCACTCCTCGAACTGGGTCCACTGGTTGTAGACGACCTCGACCGGCACGGCGATGTCGATCTCCTGCTGGACCGGCATCCGCCGACCCTTGCCGACGCCAGGGGTGCCCTTCTTGCCCTTCTTGCCCTCTGCGTCGTCGTCACCCCCGCCGCCAGGCAGCATCTGCTTGGCGGCCTCCTTGGCCATTCCCGGAGCACCACCGGCCTGTTCGACCTGCTTCCCGACCGCATCGGTCACCGACCCCTTGACGCCTTCAACCGCCTTCTGGGCGATGCCCTTGCCGGAGCCCTCGGCGCCGCCGATGCGGCCCTGCACGGCACGCTTCACGCCTCGGGCGGCAAACGGCGCGGCCGCGCCCAGTGCCAGTCCGGCCGCGATCCCTCGACCGCCCGAGATGGCGCCATTGCTGCTGCCGATCCCGAACGGACCGCCGTGGCCGTTGCTGGAGATGTTGTGGGACGCCTCGCGGGCGAGGCGTCCAAGCGTCGAGCCGATCATGTCGGTCACATCCGTAGCCATCGGTCCTCCTTGAAATCGAGTCCCCGACGACGTACCCGGTAGCGCGCCCGGTAACCGACGCTGGCTGGCGCTGATACCGCATCCGCGCTCGCTGGAGACGGTCAACGCGGGCCGTACATGATGATCGCCACTCCGACCAGGCAGACAGCGGCGCCGGCGAGGTCGTAGCGATCGGGGCGAAACCCGTCGAAGACCATCCCCCAGCCGAGCGACCCGACGATGAAAACGCCGCCGTAGGCGGCGAGCACGCGGCCGAAGTTCGCATCCGGCTGCAGCGCGGCGATGGCACCGTACCCCGCGAGCGCGACCGCCCCGGCGAGCGCGAACAGCGCGCCTCTCCCCTCCTTGATCGCCTGCCACATCAGGTAGGCCCCGCCGATCTCGGCGACGGCCGCGACGACGAACAGCGCGATCGACTTCCCGGTCATGACCGAGATCGTTCCAGTGCCGCCCGACGCTTCCGCGCCGTCGCCTACTCGAGGCCGTCGTCGCCCCCGGTAGCGTTCCCGCATGAACGTTGACGAAGGAGACTGCTGATGGCCGGCTGGGCACTGCTGTTCCTCGCCGTGTACCTGCTGCTCGCTTTCGGCATTCGCAGCGTGGTGCAGAAGGCGCGCACTGGCTCGACGGGGTTCAAGGGCATCAGCGGCGAGGTCGGGTCAATGGAGTGGACGGGCGGCGTCCTGTTCGCCGTCGCGCTGGCGCTCGGCGCGCTCGCTCCGATCCTCGACCTCGCCGGCCTGATCGGCCCGATCGCCGCCCTGGACACCGAGACCGTCCACGCCGCCGGCGGCGGCCTGTTCTTCGGTGGCCTCGTCTCCACCGTGCTGGCCCAGGCGGCGATGGGCGATTCGTGGCGCGTCGGCGTCGACCACGACGAGCAGACCGAGCTAGTCACCGACGGTCCTTTCTCCTACGTCCGCAACCCGGTCTTCGCCGGCATGATCCCCGCCGGTCTCGGAATCGCGTTGCTTGTCCCGAGCGTCGTCGCGATCCTCGCGGTCATCCTGCTGATCGCGGCGCTGGAGATCCAGACCCGCAAGGTCGAGGAGCCCTACCTGCTCGCCACCCACGGCGACCGCTATGCCGACTACGCCCGCCGCGTCGGGCGCTTTTTCCCCGGCGTCGGCCGCCTGAGGCCGGACGCCTCGTCGCCAGCGTCATAGGATGCGGGCGTCCACTGGCGAGGAGGAGACCTCATGAAGCTGATCGGCGCTGGCCTGCCCCGTACCGCAACGACCACTCAGCTGGTCGCGCTCGAGATGCTCGGGCTTCCCTGTTACCACATGCGCGACATGATGGCCGACCCGGTCAAGAGCATCCCGCAGTGGCGCAAGGCGCTTGAGGGCAACGCCGACTGGGACGAGCTCTTCGCTGGCAAGGAGTCGATCGTCGACTTCCCCGGCTCCTACTACTGGCGCGAGCTGATGGATGTCTACCCCGACGCGAAGGTGTTGCTGAGCGTCCGCTCCGCCGAGAGCTGGGTCGCGAGCATGAACAGCACGATCGCGCAGATCTGGTTCGGCGACACTCTCATGCACCACCTGGTGCGGGCGCACTACAACATCAATCCGGGCTACGCCGCCTGGCTCGACCTGATGCACGACATGTGGGCCAAGGCGGACATGCTGGTCAACACCAACGGCGACGCCGACGCGATGGCGGCCGACATGGAGCGCTGGAACCAGGAGGTCATCGACACGGTTCCCTCCGACCGTCTGCTGGTCTGGAACCCCGCGGACGGCTGGGAGCCGCTCTGCGAGCTGCTCGACATCCCCGTTCCGAGCGAGCCGATACCGAACGTCAACGACACCGAGAACTTCCAGAAGAACCTGATGATGCGCCCCGCCATCGAGGCCATCAACGCGTGGTGGGAGCAGAACCAGGGGCCGGCGGACAAGGTCGCGGAGCGCCCGACGCCGGCCTAGGGCGAACCCCTATCCTCGACCTGCGCAAGCGCCCGTAGCTCAGTGGATAGAGCGTCCGCCTCCGGAGCGGAAGGTCGCTGGTTCGAATCCAGCCGGGCGCGCTCGCGCTAGGGTCGAGCGATCGCCACCAAGACCCTGAACAAGCGCCAGTACGAGAAGGAGCTCGAGCGGCTCCAGACGGAGCTCGTGCGGCTGCAGGAGTGGATCAAGCAGGAGAAGCTGAAGGTCGTCGTGATCTTCGAGGGACGCGACACCGCCGGCAAGGGCGGCGCGATCAAGCGGATCGTCGAGAAGACCAACCCGCGCGTGATCCGCAACGTCGCCCTCGCGACGCCGACCGATCGCGAGCGCACCGAGTGG
>CAZVRI010000066.1:11464-13969 GCA_964629855.1 uncultured Thermoleophilaceae bacterium | reverse complement strand
CGACGCCGCGAGCGGCGGCTTCGTGTGGCCGTTCCTCTACCCGGACAGCCCGTGGGACTTTCGGCTCGAGCAGGTCCGCTCGATCAACGTCTCGGGCCACAAGTTCGGCATGGTCTACCCGGGCATCGGCTGGCTGATCTTCCGCGAGCAGGCCGACCTCGCCGAGGACCTCGTCTTCTACGAGAACTACCTCGGCAAGACCGACGCGACGTTCACGCTCAACTTCTCGACCGGCGCCGCGATGGTGCTCGCCCAGTACTACAACTTCATCCGCCTGGGCCGCGAGGGCTACGGCCTGGCGATCGGCGCGATGGCCGCCAACGCGCGCTATCTCGGCGACCGCCTGCGCGAGATCGGCCCGTTCGAGCTGGTCGGGGAGGGCGCGGAGCAGCTCCCACTCGTCGCCTTCAAGCTCGCCGACCCCGAGCTGCCCTACGACGAGTTCGACATCGCCTGGCAGGTCGCGGCCGAGCGCGGCTGGATGCTGCCCGCCTACACGATGCCGCCGAACGCTGAGCACGTGAAGATGCTCCGCGCCCTCGTCAAGCTCAACCTGACCCGCCCGCTCGTCGCGACCCTCGCCGACGACATCGCCTCAGCCTGCGACACGCTCGCCAAGAAGGGCGGCGCCAGCAAGGCCGAGCGCCAGCAGGTCAAGACCGGCGTCGGCTACTAGCCCGGCGCCGGCTGCCCCGCCGGCTCTTCCTCCTCACGCCGCGCGCTGCCCCTAGCGCGCGGCACCAGCCTTCGAATAGGCTGGAGAACAAGTCGTTTACAGTTGTGGGTTGACGCCGACCCTCGCCGCGTGTTCTTATTGTCTTGAGACGTAGAACACCGTGTCTATCGTTCCGCCCGGAACGCCCGAGACACGTCAGCAGGCAATAGAGGAAGAGGAGACGCGTTGGACTCGATGGCTGACTTGACGGGCAGGAGCGGCGCGCGGCATGTCGGCCGCCGGAAGCGAGGGTCGGTGGCCGCGTTGGTCGCGATGCTGGCCGTGGTCGCGGGTGGGGCCGTTGGCGCGTCGGCGGCGTCGGCGGCCGTCCTCACGGTCACGCTCGACGGGTCGATGAAGGGGTCGGTCACCAGTCAGCCGTTCGGGATCAAGTGCTCGAACATCCCCGGCGCCGAGGCATCGGCTTGCAGCTTCGACTTTCCGTTGAGCGCGGCTGGCGTGAAGCTATCGGCGGTTGCTGCCGACGGCGCTGCGTTGAGGCTGTGGACGGGCACGGCTGGGGGCACGTGCTCAGGGGGTGCGAATCCTTGCCGCACGACTCCCCCCGGGTTCAGTCCGCTCGACGTCACGGCGACGTTTGACCCGAAGCCGAACAGGCCGTCGGTGTCTACGGGTGCTGTGAGCGACATCACGTTCCCGTCCGCGAAGGTGGCGGGGACGGTGCACTCCAATAGCGCGGACTTTCCGCTGATCGACTGCTACGTTGAGTACGGGCCCTCCACCGACTATGGGGTTACGGACAAGTGTCGCCCGGGTGCGATTGGGCCGGGGACCACTCCGGTCTCGGTGACCGGCGTTCTGGGGATGGTGGCGTCGGATACCGCGTACCACTACCGCGTGGTCGCCGTAAACGCTGGCGGCAAGTCCGTCGGGGCGGATCGGACGTTCAAGAGCGCCGCGGCGCCTGTCGACAACTGCCCGAACGCAACCATTCGGGCACAGCAGGGCGCGATCGCTCAGAGGCTCCCTAACTGCTGGGCCTACGAGCTGGTCTCGCCGCCGTCGACCCTAGGGCAGAATCCCACCGCGTTAGCGATCGGTGGCACCGGTGACTCTGTGCTGTTTGGCTCCGCTGGCTCGTTTGCGGATACCGGTCTCGGAAGCTCCCTTTACAACTACTATCGCGCCACCCGGACCGAGTCTGGCTGGGTCACCGAATCGCTGACCGGTCGTTCGGCGTCGGCGTTCGAGGGTTTCACAGTGTCCGATTGGTCAGCGAACTGGTGGCAGGTCGACCGCCCCGCTCTGCTGGCGGGTGCGATGCCTCCCTACGACCCCGACAGCACCGACAACGGCAACCGATACATGGTCGGGACCAAAGACGGTGAGTGGAACCGGGTCACGTTGACCAAGGGTCTCAACCAGGGTAATGACGCCGAGAACTACGTCGCGACGTCGGAGGATATGTCTGGCGTGCTGCTGCGGACGCAGCGGCGGCTCCCGTTGACCGACGGAACCACCGATACGCGCACCCTGCCCCGCTACTCGCTTGTCCTTTCCCGGCATCGGGAGGACGGGACAGTCGACGTGCGGCAGGTTGCGCGGAAGGCCGGAGCGACGATGCTCCCGAACTGCGACATCGATCGTGGGCTGCCGGGTAACGGCTTGAAGGCGAATGCGGTCGATCGTGACGGGCTCGAGCGCGTCATCTGGAGCACGTCGGGAACCGGGTGTACTACCGGAGCGGTCCAGCGCGTCTATGTCACGGAGCCGTTCAGTGACACGCCCGACGCCTTCGAGATTTCGGCTTCCCAGTGCACGGGCACGGT
>CAZVRI010000066.1:0-11454 GCA_964629855.1 uncultured Thermoleophilaceae bacterium | reverse complement strand
GGTGGCCACTCCCCTCGCGGCGGCTTCCCTCCAGGTCACCCCGTGCAACGCGGCTCAACCCGTGCGATTCGCCGGCGCGTCAATGGATACCGACCGGGTCTTCATGACGACGACCCAGAAGCTGCTCGACTCCGACACCAACACCACGTTGGATGTCTATGAGTACGACTTCAACCGGGTCGGCGCCGATCGGTTGCGGCTGGTGACCGGCGGCGTGCCGGGCGACGACGTGTTGGGTGTGACTATGGTCTCGCATACCGCGTCGCATATGTACTACGTCGCGCGTGGCGTGGTACCGGGCGCGGTGACCAGTGGCACTGCGCCGGTATCTGGTTCGCCGAACCTGTACGTACGGATCGCACGGGCAGGAGAGCCGGTTATCACGCGGTTCATCACGACCCTTGGCGCTGGGGACTCCAGCTTTTGGGGAACCAACTCGCGCCAGGCGCTCCTTACTCCAGACGGCCGCTATCTCGTGGTGACCTCAAGCACGGCGTTGACCGACGACAAGCAGGCCGGAGACACACTGTCAGACGTGTACCGGATCGATTCGGCCACGGGACAAATCGACCGGGCCTGGGTCACCGACCCGGCGCACAACGGTGCGTCGCGATCGTACGGAAGTGATGGCCCGTCGACCGCCGACGCGCATGGAGCGTTCGCGAACATGGGTCGCGGTCTGTTCGGGTACCGCATTGCCGACGATGGCAGCACGATCACCTTTACGTCGGACGAGCCGCTCGTGCCGGGAGACGTCAACAACAACTCGGACGTCTTCGTGTGGAACGCCTCGGACGGGGCGGTGTCGATGATCAGCGACGGTCGTGACTCGCAGGGTGTCGTGGGCTCGGACGTCCGGATGTCCCCAGATGGTAGGTCGTTCATGTTCGTGACGCGATCGCAGATTGTGAGGCAGCACACGGCGACATCGGTGGCCCTGTATGCGGTGCGTCGAGATGGTGGGTTCCCGGCGTCTGAGGCGCCCGCGGAGCCGTGTCTTGGCGAGGCGTGTCAAGGCCCGGAATCGGGGCTGCCGTCGTCCGCCGGGGTGGGATCGTCCACGCTGGTGGGGGGCGGGAATATGACGTCGGGCCGTGGCATCGCGAAGCTGCGGCTGGCAAAGGTCGGCACGATCCGCGGTAGCTCGGCCCGGATCACGGTAAGGGTGACGGGCAAGGGCAAGATCCGTGCATCTGGGCGGCGTCTTAGTGGAGCAGTGAAGACGGCGAGCAGGGCCGGGACCTACGCGGTGTCGGTGAAGTTGTCTGAGAGCGCCAGGCGCGCGCTGAAGCGAAAGCAACAATTGACGGTGCGGGTAGCGGTGCGGTTTATCCCGAGTAGGGGCAAGGCGCAGACGGTGCGCATACCGGTCACGTTCCGGACTACGTCTGCGAGTAACCGAAAGCAGCGCGTCCTGTCCGCCGACGGTCGAAAGGGTCGTTGATCGTATGTTCAAGCATCGCGAGGTAAAGAAAGCCGGGGGGCTTCGCGCTCTCCTCATGGTGATGGTCGTCGCGTGCGCCGGACTGGCGACGGCGACTACCGCGGCCGCGGCTGAGTTCGGCATCGACTCGTTCACCACATCGGTCACCGCCCAGAACGGACAGGACTTCACCATGGCCGGTGGGCACCCGTTCGCGGCGGAGGCCGACATCAGGTTCACCTCCAAGCTCAATCCCTTTGTCGGCGACGGTACGACGCTTGCGCCGATCGAGGAGGTGCGCGATGTTCAGACGCAGTTGCCGCCCGGGTTCGTCGGCAACCCGCTGACCGTTCCGCGTTGTCCGCTGCACATGGTCCAGACGGTTTCGGGCCAGAAGTCCCGCTGCCCCGCGGAGACCGCGGTCGGCATCATGGTCGTCGACGCGTTCATCAACGTGGCCTCACCGATCTTCAACGTCGAGCCCGAGGACGGCTACCCGGCCCAGTTCGCCTTCAGCGACAACGGCCTCACATTCCTGCTGTACCCGACGCTACGCTCGGACGGCAACTACGGAATCGACGTGACGTCGGTCAACTCGCCCGCTGCTTCCGTAACGCAGGTCACGGCGACGTTCTGCAGTTGGGGTGTTGAGGACAAGTCTGTCTTCCCGGTCCTTGACTTTTCGTGTCGCGAGCGGGCAGACGCGCCGTCGGGCACGAAGCCGTTCTTGACCAACCCCGCGTCAGAGTGCACCGACGTCGCCCCGGTCACGACGCTGCGGGTCAACAGCTGGGCCAACCCGGACCGGTACGTCGAGGAGACGGCGGTTTCTCCGCTGATCACCGCGTGCGACAGCATGACGTTCAAGCCATCGGTCGAGATCACGCCGTCGACCACGTTGCGTGACGCTCCGACAGGCCTGAGCGTCGACATGCAGTTCCCGCAGGAAGACAACGATCAAGAGCAGGCGCCACCCGCGCTGAAGAAGGCCGTGGTCACGCTGCCCGAGGGGATGACGATCAACCCGTCGGCCGCCGGCGGTCTGAAGGCATGCTCCGACGACGAGCTCAAGCTCGCGTCGAAGGAGCCGACCAACTGTCCGGCAGAGTCGAAGGTCGGCACCGTCACGGCGGTCTCGCCGCTGCTGGAGGAGCCGGTCAAGGGCGGCGTGTTCATCCGTACCCAGAACTCCGACGATCCTGAGTCGGGCGAGATGTTCCGCCTCGCGCTCGTCCTGCAGAACAAGAAGCGTGGGGTTGACATCCGTCTGCCCGGCCAGGTCCGCGTCGACAAGGACACCGGCAGGATCGAGACAACGTTCGACAACAACCCCGAGCTGCCGGTGTCGAGCATCAAACTCACGTTCAAGAGCGGCCCCCGCGCTCCGTTGGCGACGCCGTCTACGTGTGGTGAGAAGTCGATCGACACCGTCCTGACCTCCTGGGGTGGCCAGACGGCCAAGCGCAGCTCGACCTTTGCGGTCGATTGCGCGGACGGCCTGGGTGGGTTCGCCCCGTCTGTCGTGGCGGGGACGCTCAACCCGATCGCCGGCACGTTCTCGCCGTTCGCGCTGAACATCACCAAGCCCGATGGGCAGAGTGCGATCGACGGCGTGTCACTCAGGATGCCGACCGGTCTGCTCGCGAAGGTCGCGGGCAACCTGAACACGCAGGTCGGTTCGGTCAAGGCGTTCGCCGGTCCGGGCGGTGCGCCGTACCAACTGCCGGGCACGGTCACGCTCGAGGGCGCCTACGGCGACGCCCCGTACTCGCTGCGGGTCGTGGTTCCGGCGAAGGCCGGCCCGTTCGACCTTGGCGATGTGGTTGTCAGGCAGAAGGTCTACATCGACCCGGTCACCGCTGAGGTGTCGGTTGCCTCCGATCCGATCCCGACGATCGTCAAGGGCGTCCCCGCGCGTTTGCAGCGAATCGATGTCGACGTCGACAAGCCCGGGTTTATGGTCAACCCGACGTCGTGTGAGGCCAAGGAGATCACCGGCACCCTCGACTCGGAGGCTGGCCAGACGGCGGCTGTGAAGACGCGGTTCCAGGTCGGCGAGTGTGCGGCACTGCCATTCAAGCCGAAGCTCGCCATGTCGCTGACCGGTCGCAAGCAGGTCACGACCGGCAAGCACCCGGGCGTTAAGGCCCAGGTCAACCAGACCGGTGTCGGCGAGGCCGGGATTCAGAAGGCGAAGGTCACGCTCCCCAAGAGCCTTGCTCTTGATCCGGAGAACGCTCAGGCGTTGTGTGAGTTCGAGGACGGCACCAAGTCCGACCTCGAGAAGCACTGCCCGGCAGGCTCGATCGTCGGCAGGGCCAGGGCAACCACGCCGCTGCTCGAGCGTGACCTGACCGGGAACGTGTACTTCGTCAAGAACGTCCGCAAGGACCCAACGACTGGCAACCTGATCCGCACCCTGCCGATGATCGTCGTCGCCCTCCGAGGCGAGATCGCGATCAACCTCAAGGGCGAAAGCTCAACCACCCAGGCAGGCCGGCTGATCAACACGTTCAACAACGTGCCCGACGCGCCGATCACCAAGTTCAACCTCAACATCGCAGGCGGCCAAAACGGCATCCTCGCCGTGACGAGGACCAGGACGGCAAAGATCAACGTCTGCGCCGGCCGCCAAACAGCACAGGCCAACATGGACGGCCAAAACGGACGCCGAAACGACTTCGACGTCCAGATGAAGACCCCGTGCACCAAGCGCCAGACCAAGGCCGCCAAGCGCCAAGCCAAGCGCGCCGCAGCCAAAGCCAGGCACTAGGCAGGAACATACCCGCAGCACCCGAGAGGGCCGGCAACCGCCGGCCCTCTCGTTGTTGCTCAGCTTCCCTCGACGTACGCCTTCAGCTCGTCCGCTCGCGCATCGACCAGCACGCCCATCAGCTTGCCCTCGACCGGACCGCGGACCAGCATCCCGAGCACCCGGCCGGTGTCGCCCTCCAAGGCGTAGGTGGCGCGCGTCCGCCCGTCGCCGAGGTCCTCGAGCTCCCATGAGCCGTCCATCGACTTCAGGTCGCCCTTCTCCTGCTTCCAGGAGAGCCGCGTGGGACCGTCGTAGCTGAAGCGGACCGTCGTCTTGACGGTCGTCACCTTGGCGTCGGCCTCGGTCTCGACGAGGGTCGGACGGCCCTGGTCGTCGTGCTCGAGCGCCTCGATGTCCTTCATCCCGCCCTGCCAGTCGGGCGCCTTCTCGACGGCCTCGACGGCCTTCCAAACCTCGTCGATCGGCGCGTCGATCTCCGCGCTCGACGATCCCGCCAGTACACCCATTCCGAGCCTCCGTCGTAGTTGTCCTGCGACCCTACCCAGCCGGCCGCGGACCATGCGTCTGGACGAACAGGACCGGCCCGCCGCCGAGCTTGTCCGCGGCGTGCTCGCCTAGCAGTCCGGCGAACGCCTTGGCCGTATAGACCGGATCGAGCGCCAGTCCCGCGGCGAGCGCGAGCTCGCGCGCCCGCCGCGACGCATCCGTCGACTGCCCGTAGCCCCGGCCGAGATAGTCGCGCGTCACGACGAGTTGGCGGGGTGCCTCTGCTAAGCCCGCGGGCAGCGCGGTGCCCCTTCGTCGGAGAACCCGTGCCGATCGCCCGGCGAGCCGCACGATCACCCGGCCGTCGAGTCGCAGCAGGTCGTTGACCACGACCGCCAGCACGCGCGTTCGCAGTCCGGCCAGCCGCAGGCCCAGCGTCAGTCCCGCCGCCGTCCCGCCGGAACCGACCGCCACCACCGCCCACGCCGGCTCCGGCAGCTCGCCGGCCTCCACCTGAGCTGCCAGCTCGAGCGCCGTCTCGACGTACCCCAGCGCGCCCACGGGCGACGACCCGCCCGCCGGCAGCAGATACGGCGGCAGCGGCGAGGCGTGCCGCACCAGCAACCACGGCAGCGCGGCGACGGTCCTTGCGCGCGTGTGCGTGAAGTGCAGCGTCGCGCCCGACTCCCGCAGCCGCGCGAGCTGCTCCCGCACCTCGTCGTCGACCGGCTGGTCGACCAACGCGAGCGCCGCGCCGAGCCCCAGCTCGCGCGCGTAGAGCGCCGTCGCGAGCCCGTGATGGGTGCCCAGCGCACCGAACGTCAGCACGGTCCGCCGCCGGCGCCGCCGCACGTCGGGCAGCACCCACTCCAGCTTGCGCACCTTGTTCCCGCCCCAGGGCCCGCCGTACGCGCCCTCGTCCTTGACCCAGATCTCCGCACCGCCGGCATCGAGCCCGTCCAGTCGCCGCACCGGCGACGGCCCTTCGCCCAGCCGCACGAACGGCAACCGCTCCCGCAACACCGGAAACCGCTCGTGCAAGAGCGGGCCGGTCCGCACCGGCTAAGAGCCCGGCGGCGCCCAGCCGCCGAACACCCGCTCTAGCTCCTGGGCGACCGCGATCGACACGTGGTCGCGTCCCGCCCCCGCCGCCACCTGGACTCCGAGCGGCAGCCCATCGCCGTTGAGTCCGAGCGGCACCTGAGTCACCGGCACCGCCGCCAGGTTGAGCACCGCCATCGGCTGCACCCACCAGACGCGCCCGACGGTGCCGCCGTGGCGCGGCGCGACGGAGGGGTAGGGGGGGATGCAGCAGCACGCCGTCGCCGATCGTCGCCTGGATCTCCTCGGCGAACGCGCGGCCCCACGCGATCATCTTGCGCGCCCGCCGCGGGAAGCGGTTCGAGAACACCCACTCGGCGGCGAGCAGCAGCCGCGTCGGCGTGGTGTGCGGGCCGCTGCGTGCAAACAGCCCGCGCGGCGTCACCGGGTCCGCTCCCTCGCCGGTGAGCAGCGCGTGAAGTCCGATGTCGTCGTCCGCGAGCGCGGCTAGGTAGGGCTCGTACGCCTTCTGCATCGATCGCAGCGAGACGCGCTCGATCGTCGCGCCCGCCGCCGCCAGCGCTCCGGCGGCCTGCTCGCGCGCGGCGCCCAGGTCACGCGCCAGCGGCCGGCTCAGGCCGTGGTCACTTACCAGCACCCGCAGCCCTTTCAGCGACACCGCCGCCGGGTCGCCCAGGTCCATCTCGCGCGCGACCGGGTCGATCCCGTCGGGGCCGGCCAGGATCCGCAGCAGCGGCATCAGGTCGTCCGCCCGCCGCGCCAGCGGCCCGTTGACGACCATCCGCGTCACCTCGCCGTGCGCCGGCGGCCAGGCGCCGGTGATCGGCACCAGGCCGAGCGAAGGCTTGTGGCCGAACACCCCGTTGAAGAACGCTGGCCCGCGGATCGACCCACCGACGTCGGAGCCGAGCCCGAACGGCGACCCGCCCGCCCCGATCGCCGCGCCCTCGCCGCCCGACGACCCGCCGGCGATCCGGTCCTGGTCGTAGGGGTTGCGCGTCCGCCCATAGACCCGGTTGTCCGACTCGATCCAGAGGCAGACCTCCGACGTGTTCGTCAGCCCCAGCACGATCGCGCCCGCGTCGATCACCCGCTGAGCGACCGGCGCCGTCGTCTCCGCCCGCAGCTCCCGTCGCGCCAGCACCCCCGCGCAGTTCGGCATCCCCGCGATCGCGATCGACTCCTTGATCGTGCACGGCACGCCCAGCAGCGGCGGCAGCTCCTCGCCCTCGCCCGCCGCGGCCACCCGCGCGTCCGCCGCATCGGCCTCCGCCCGCGCCTCCTCATACCGCGGCACCACCACCGCATTGATCGCCGGATTCACCCGCTCCAGCAGCTCGATATGCGCATCCACCACGGCCCGCGAGCTCACCCGCCCGGCCCGAATCCCCACCGCAATCTCCACCGCCGACGCCCGCAGCGTCCATGCCACGGCTGGATCAGCCCGGGTCGGCTCTTGTATGTCTCTCGTTACGCCCGTAACACTCCCGTCGCACTTACTTTGGTCGACTGGGCGGGTGAGCTTCAGCGATGCCGTCACCATCCTCGGCCTCCCGCCGCTGTTTGGAATCTACTGGGGCAGCGCAGCCCTCTTGCGCGAACTTTGGCTTGGCGAGTCGGTCTCGCGCGCGCTGCGGCAGGCGGAGTATGGTCTGCATATATGCATAACATCTATCGAGACGGAGACTGCCCGGAGTTGGGCGACCCGACCACCTACGCGACGGCGGTCGTAGTCCAGGTTCTCGCCATCGTCGCCGGAACCATCGCCGACGATCCGACCGTCATCCTGGTAGGAGCGATCGCGATTGGCGTGCCCTTGACCTTCGCCCAGGCGCTGATTCGTCACGCGTGGAACGAGCGTCGCAGCAGGCGGCGGGTTGCGGTGCCCCACCCGGATGCGCGGAGAAACACCGCCTACGACTCGCCCAGCACCCGCCGCACATAGCCGTTGGCGAACACGCCGTCCGGGTCCAACCGCCGCCGCACCGCCCGGAACCGTTCCCACTCGGGATAGCGCGGAGCAAGCGTCTCGGCCGTCTGGAAATGCCGCTTGCCCCAGTGCGGGCGACCCCCGAAGGCGTTCATAACCTCCTCCACCGCGCGGAAGTAGGGCTGCCACTCCATGCCCCTGTACATATGCACGGCGATGTAGCAGGTCTCGCGCCCGCCGGCGGGGCTGAGGAAGGCATCGTCAGGAGCGACGAAACGCACCTCGATCGGGAACGGCACCGCGAAGTCCCGCCGCGACGCGACGTCGAGCACCGCGCGCACCGCATCGGCCGCCCGCTCGCGGGGCAGCGCGTACTCCATCTCCGTGAAGCGCACCAGCCGGGGTGAGGCGAAGATCCGGTAGGAGCGGTCGACCCGCCGCGTCGTTCCCGACGCGCGCGCGAGCAGCCGGTTGATCTGCGGGATCAGCCGCGGCGCCCGTCGCCCAGCCGCGCAGGCCAGCCCGAACACGTAGTTGCGCAGCAGCACGTCGTCCAGCCACTCCCGCGCGCGCGAGGGCGGCTCCGGCGCCCGGTCGACGCGCCTGTTGGTCCGCGTCAGCGCCAGCCGGCTGTGGGGGAAGACGTAGAACTCGAAGTGGTCGGCGCCGTCGGCCAGCTCGTCGACACGTCCGAGCACCTCCTCCAGCGGCGCTGTCGCGTCGACCCCCTCGAGTGTGAACGCCGGCACCGCCTGCAGCGTCACGGCGGTCACGACGCCTAGCGCGCCCACACTCACCCGCGCCGCCCGCCAGGCATCGGGATCCGCATCGGCCGACACCCGCACGACTGAGCCGTCGCCGGTCACCAGCTCGACCTCGCGCAGCCCCGCCGAGAGATTGCGCAGCCGCGATCCCGTCCCGTGCGTCCCGGTCGCCGTCGCTCCCGCGATCGACTGGACGTCGATGTCGCCGAGATTCTCGAACGCCAGCCCGTGCGCCCACAGCGCCTCGCTCAGCTCGTTCAGCGAGATCCCCGCCTCCACGCGCGCGAGTCCGCTCGTGCTGTCGACCTCGAGCACCCGTCGCATCCGGTCAAGGCGCAGCAGCGTCCCGTCGGTCAGCGCCGTGTCGGTGAACGAGTGCCCGGCGCCCGCGACCCGCACGACCCGCCCCGCGCCCCGCGCACGCTCGATCGCGCCCGCCACCTCGGCCACCGTCGCCGGGTGCTCAATCGCCGCTGGTCGGCAGGCCTGGTCGCCGACCCAGTTGCGCCACTCGGGCGCCACCGTCACCGCCTCGCCGCGTGCGCCCAGGCGATCGCGAGCGCCTGCAGCGGCAGTCGCGCCAGCAGCGCGGCGCGGCCGCCGGGCACTGCCCGGTAGCGCTCCGGGTGCAACGCCATGTGGACGTTCGCCGGGAAGACCGCGACCAGCGTCGCGACGCTCCACAGGCTCGCCGCTCGCCGCGTCCGCGGATGGAGCACGCCCGCTCCACCGGCGATCTCCGCGATCCCGCTCGCGTAGACCAGCGCCCGCTTCGCGGGCAGCGCGTCCGGCACGATCGACTCATACGTCCGGGGGATCACGAAGTGCATCAGCCCGGCGAAGACGAAGAACCCCCCGAAGGTGCGTGCGGCGCGAGACATCGGCGCGGCGATGCTACACCGCTCGCAGATTGGCTCAGGCGCTTGCCGGAGCGGCCGCGAGGTCCTGGGCGACCAGCCGCGCGCGGATCTTCTTCGCGTTGTGGGTCGCGGCGTCGTTGTCGGCCACGAACTCGGTCACCAGCTCGGCGAAGTGGACCGGGTCGTCGAGCTGCGGGAAGTGGCCGGCGCCCTCGAAGATCTCGAGTCGGCTGTTCGGCAGCAGCGCGTGCGCGGCGCGCCCGTGCTCGACCGGGATGATCGGGTCGCGGTCGCCCCAGACGATCAGCGTCGGCAGGTCGGCCGCCAGGTAGAGCCGGTCGGTGGCCGTGACGCGCTGGCCGAGCGGGCTGATCACCGAGCGCACGGTTCGGACGAAGGCGGCGCGCCGCTCGGTGTCGCCGAGCGAGGCGACCCCGCGTGAGACCTCGGCGAGGTCCGCGCCCGGCTTGAAGCCAAGCCGGCCGATCAGGCCCGCGACGGCCGAGCCAACTTCGATCAGCGGCCGCGCCGTCAGCAGCGGCAGCACCTGCTCGGCGAACGGCAGCGCGGCGCTGCGGATCAGCGGGCTGACCTCGCGCCCGAGCCCACCGCTCCCGACGAGCACCAGCCGCTCGACCATGTCGGGGAACTGGTAGGCGAACTGCATCGCGACCCCGCCGCCGAGCGAGTGCCCGACGACCGTCGCGCGCTCGACCCCGAGCACGTGCAGCAGGTCGCGCATCACGCAGGCGTGACCGCCGAGCGAGTGATCGCCACGCTGGCGGTCGGACTCGCCGTGGCCGGGCAGGTCGGGCGCGATCACGTCGAAATCCCGTGCCAGCAGGCGCATTGTGGGCTCCCAGCTCTCGCCGCTGTTGGTGATCCCGTGGATCAGGACGAGCGTCGGTCCAGCGCCTGCGCGCCGGAACGCCACCCGCTTGCCATGCAGCGTACGGAGCTCGGGTTCCACGCTCCCGACTGTAGTCGCCCTGCGGATGGAGCCGCGCCACGCTATCTTGGGTGGCTATGGCCCGTGGAGACGTAAGGATCGCCGTGACCCTGGAGTGCCAGGAGTGCAAGCGGCGCAACTACCAGTCACAGAAGTCGAAGCGCAACAGTCCTGACCGGATTGAGCTGCGCAAGTACTGCCGCTGGTGCGGCAAGCACACGCCGCACAAGGAGACGCGCTGAGCGCCCTTGCGCTCACGCGCGTGAAGTAGGGAGGGGAGCCGCGTGGCTCGGAACCGTCAGCGTGCCAAGGAGCGCCAGGCGCGTCGCAAGGCGCAGCAGGGCGGCGATGGCGCGGCCCAGCGGCCCGATCCGAACGCTTCGAAGCCGGGCCCGACTCGCCGTCACGGTGGCGATCCGATCGCCGACGACGTCCTCGACGAGCTGGAGCGCGAGTCGATCGTCGCGGCCGACGCCGAGTCGCCCACGCCGCCTCCGCTGAGCGAGTCCGAGCGCCTGCGCGCCGGCGCGCCGCCCGAGGACGTCGGCAGCTCCGCCGAGGTGCTCGACTTCGAGCAGGACCTCGACGCCGAGCACGACCCACACCACTTCGATCCGACTCAGGACATCCCCGAGGAGGACCTCGCCGAGGACGGCAAGAGCCGTCGCAAACCGGTGGGAGCACACAAGGACCGGCCGCGTCTCGTACAGTTCCTCGTCGCCGTATGGGCGGAGCTGCAGCGTGTGCAGTGGCCCGACCGTCAGGCGCTCACCACGCTGACGGGCGTTGTACTCGGTTTCGTGTTGATCGCCGGCGGCTATCTGGGCCTGCTCGACGCGGTCGCTTCACGACTGATCAATGCCATCCTCTAGCCCCTCAGTGGGCCCCCTCCAGAAAGCAATCTGAGCAAAGTCATGTTCCGCTGGTACGCCGTCAACACCTATTCAGGCCACGAGAAGAAGGTCAAGCAGAACCTGGAGCACCGGGTTCAGTCGCTCGGCCAGCAGGTCTCCGTGCGCCAGGTCGTCATCCCCACCGAGCAGGTGCAGGAGATGAAGGACGGCAAGAAGGTCGAGAAGGAGCAGCGGACGATGCCCGGCTACCTGCTCATCAACATGAACCTGACGGACGACTCCTGGGGCCTAGTCAAGAACACCCCCGGCGTCACCGGCTTCGTCGGTCCGTCGCAGAAGCCTGTCCCGCT
>CAZVRI010000065.1:10977-14046 GCA_964629855.1 uncultured Thermoleophilaceae bacterium | reverse complement strand
CGACAAGGTCGGCGCCGACTGGCGCGGCGACCCGTCGGCGGCGCTGCTCGAGGTGCTCGACCCGGCCCAGAACCACTCGTTCCGCGACCACTACCTCGACGTCGAGCTCGACCTGTCGCAGGTGCTGTTCATCGCGACCGCCAACGTGGCGGACACGATCCCCGGCCCGCTGCTCGACCGGATGGAGGTCGTGCGCTTCGACGGCTACACGACCGACGAGAAGCTGGCGATCGGCCGCGACTACCTCTGGGGCCGCCAGCGCGAGCGCAACGGGCTGCGCGAGGACGAGGTCGAGGTCTCCGACGACGTGCTGCGCACCGTGATCGCGGAGTACACCCGCGAGGCGGGCGTGCGCGGGCTGGAGCGCGACCTCGGCACGATCCTGCGCAAGACGGCGACGAAGATCGCCTCGGGCAAGGTCGAGGCGCCCGTGACGGTCGACCTCGACACGGTCCGCGACGCGCTCGGACGGCAGCGTTTCTTCCAGGAGGCGGCCGAGCGCACGGCGGTCCCCGGCGTGGCGACAGGCCTGGCCGTGACCGGGGTCGGCGGCGACGTGCTGTTCGTCGAGGCGACCGGGATGAAGGGCAAGGGCGACCTCGTCCTGACCGGCCAGCTCGGCGACGTGATGAAGGAGTCTGCGCGGATCGCGCTCTCCTACGCGCGCGGCCACGCCGACCAGCTCGGGATCGACGGCGACGCGTTCGACGGACGCGAGTTCCACGTCCACGTCCCCGCGGGAGCGATCCCGAAGGACGGGCCGAGCGCCGGCATCACGATGACGACGGCGCTGGCGTCGCTGCTCAGCGGCCGGCCGGTCAAGCACACAGTGGGGATGACCGGCGAGGTCACCCTCCAGGGCCGCGTGCTGCCGATCGGCGGGCTGAAGCAGAAGGTGCTCGCCGCCCACGCGGCCGGCCTGACCGACGTGATCCTGCCGGAGCGCAACCGCGGCGACCTCGACGACGTGCCCGAGGACGTCCGCGAGCAGATGACATTCCACCCGGTGATGACGATCGGCGAGGTGCTCGACGTGGCACTGGAGCCGGCGCGCAGCGGGGTGCAGGCCACCCACTAGAGAGCAACGGTTATCGTGCGGGAGGAGTCATGGGATTCCTCTCGCGCGAGATCGTCCGTAGGGCAGCGCCGCTGGTGATGGCCGGCGCCGCGGGCGCGGCTGGTGCCGCGGTGATCGCGCGCAAGCGGATCAGCGAGCGGCGCAAGATGAGCCTGGTGTCCGGCCCGCCGCAGCCGTCGCCGCCGAGTCCTACGCCCGATCCGATTCCCGCTCCTGAGCCGACGCCGGAGCCCCAGCCGGCCCCGACCCCGGTTCCCGATCCTTCACCGGCGCCGAAGCCGCCCGCAGAGCCAGAGCCGCCGACCGCGGCCGAGGCCGACCTGGAGCGGACGGTGCGCGACGCGCTCAGCAGTCAGCTAGCGGCGGCCGGCGGCAACGTCGACGTCGAGGTAGCCGGCAGGATGGTCGTGTTGCGTGGCCGTGTCGACAGCCCCGAATCGATCCGCGAGCTCGAGCGGGCCGCCGCCACGGCGCCCGGCGTCGAGGGCGTCCGGGTCCTGTTGCATCTGCCGGGTCGGATGGCGAAGCGTCGATAAGCGGGACATTCTGCCGCTGAATCTGATTCACTTTCCGACTTCGAATCGACCATAGCCGAGTCTCTGCCGCCCAGGTGGCGGGGAACGGGGGAACCACTGGGGTTCAGCCAACTGGCCGAACCCCCGGGGCGAATCGCCGCCAGCGTGCGGCGTAGCGCACTTTCCAGCGCGAGCCCGTCAGCTCACCTCGTAGGCGCCGGAAAGAGGAGACTTACGTTGCGCCGTCGTTTGCAGGTCTGCATGTTGTCGTTGTCCGCGCTCGCGCTCTTGAGCGTGGCCCCAGCCGTTTCGCCGGCGTTCGCCGACGATCCGAGTGTCAGCGCCGGTGGCGCCGCCACAGCGGCGACCGAGGTGACCCTGCGCAAGGGCGACCGCGGCCGCGCCGTGCGGCGCCTGCAGCGCAAGCTCGGCCTGTCGGCCGACGGAGTCTTCGGTCCCCAGACCGACCGTGCGGTGCGGCGCTTCCAGCGTCGCAACGGCCTGACCGCCGACGGCATCGTCGGCCCGATGACGCGCAGCAAGCTCGGCCTCGCGCGCTTCAGCAGCGCCGACGTGCGCCACCCGCCGAAGGATGCGGCGGACGGCGGCGGCGACAGCAAGGTCAAGCTCCCGCGCGTGCTGCGCGAGATCGCCGAGTGCGAGTCCGGCGGCGACCCGCGCGCCGTCTCCTCGAACGGCATGTACCGCGGCAAGTTCCAGTTCTCGCGTTCGACGTGGAAGGCCGTTGGCGGCCGTGGCAGCGATCCTGCCAAGGCGTCGGAGGCCCACCAGGACCGGATGGCGCTGCGGCTCTACCGCCAGAGCGGCGTGGCTCCCTGGCCCGCCTGCGGCGCCCAGGCGACCAGCTAGCCGACTGCTGGCCTAGCCCGCCGGCTGTTCGCTGTTCTTGCGCAGGTCCGCCAGCGCGGACTCGCGCGTCGAGTGCGCGCTGAGGCGAGAGATCAGCCCGTCGCGGATCACGTGGACGAAGTAGAGGTAGGCGCCGGACGTTCCATCGGCTGAGCGGATGCGGCGGTGGCCGGCAACCAGCACGGCCTCGCCCTGGCCTTCGAAGCTGTAGGGCGACGCCTCGAAGGTCTGTCCCTGCTCGTCGAACGCGTTGAAGAAACGGCGGACGCCGTCGTGGCCTGTGTAGGTCGTGCGGTCGACCGAGACGAACTCGACGTCGGGGTCGAGCAGCGGCAAGGCGGTCTCCACGCCACCCTCGCGGTACGCGGTCCACATCCTCCTCACCAGGTCATGCGAGCCCTCCATGACGGATACGACCTTATCCGTCAAGTGGAGCGAGGGCATACACAAGGGGGGCAGGTTTCCCTTGAAGTACCCCTCTCAAACATGTGGAGGCGATCGAGGAACTGGCCGCAGCGCTGCGCCGGCAGCTGATCGAGCGCGCTCGCAGCGGCGAATCGGGAGGCGATGTCGGTGCCGAGGTCGCGGCGCTGGTCGAGCGGGAGG
>CAZVRI010000065.1:0-10967 GCA_964629855.1 uncultured Thermoleophilaceae bacterium | reverse complement strand
GGCCGCTCGAGCCGCTGCTCGCCGACCCGACCGTTGACGAGGTGATGGTCAACGGTCCCGGCGAGGTCTATGTCGAGCGCGGGGGGAAGATCCGGTCGACCGGCGTGCGGTTCGAGTCTGAGGCGGAGCTGACGCACACGATCGAGCGGATCCTGGCGCCGCTCGGCCGCCGCGTCGACGAGGCGTCGCCGCTCTGCGACGCCCGGCTGGCCGACGGGTCGCGCGTGAACGTCGTGATCCCGCCGCTGTCGCTGTCCGGTCCCTGCCTGACGATTCGCCGCTTCCGGCGCGAGGGGTACTCGCTCGATGATCTCGTCCGGCTCGGCACGCTCTCCGGCGAGGAGGCCGAGCTGCTCGCGCGTTGCGTCGCCGCGCGCGCCTCGATCCTGGTCAGCGGCGGCACTGGATCGGGCAAGACGACGACGCTGAACGCGCTGTCGGGGGCGATTCCCGGTGGGGAGCGGATCGTGACGATCGAGGACGCCGCCGAGCTGCGGCTGCGCCAGGACCATGTCGTGCGGCTGGAGTCGCGGCCGCCGAGCATCGAGGAGCGCGGTGAGGTGACGATCCGGGCGCTGGTCCGCAACGCGCTGCGTATGCGGCCCGACCGGATTGTCGTCGGCGAGGTTCGCGGCGGCGAGGCGCTCGACCTCCTGCAGGCGCTGAACACCGGGCACGAGGGGTCGCTGTCGACCGTCCACGCCAACTCGCCGCGCGACGCGCTGGCACGGCTGGAGACGCTGGCGCTGATGTCCGACGTCGGCCTGCCGCATGCCGTCGTCGCTGACCAGGTCGGGCGGGCGATCGAGCTCGTCGTCCACCAGGCGCGGCGGGCCGATGGGTCGAGGGTGGTAGAGGCGATCGCCGAGGTGGTGCCGCGTGCCGGCGGGTCCGAGGTGCGGGCCATCTCCGAGCGCGGCGTGGTGGCCGGTCTCGGCACTGGCCGGCTTGCCTGGCGGCTGGCTGGCGCCGGCGAGGGGAGGGACCAGCGGTGATGGCGCCGGTCGCTGCCTTCGTCGCCGCACTACTGGCCGTCCACGGGGCGGCGGAGCTGCTGCGCCTGGCGGTGCCGGCTGTTGGCCAGCGCACGCCGGTGGCGCTGCGGCGGGGTGCCGTGCTGCTCGACGCGGTAATTCGGGCTGGACGCGAGGGACGCGACCCGGGCGTCGCGGAGCGCAGGCGGCTGTTCGCCGCTGGGGCGGCGGTTGCGTTCGCTGGCGGCTGCGTTGTCGCCGGCCCGCTGGTCGGGATGGCACTGGGAGCCGCCGGGCCGTGGACGGTGGCGCGGCTGCTGCGCGCACGGCGAGACCACTACCGGCGCGCGGTCGACGCGGGTGCCGACGCGGTCGCGATCTCGCTTGCCGATGCGCTCGCCGCCGGTCACTCGCTGCGGGGCGCTGTGCTGGAGAGCGCGGGGGCGATCGGCGGGCAGATCGGTCACGAGCTGCGCCGGACAGCCGCCGAGCTGGCGGCGGGCGCGCGCACCGAGTCCGCGCTTGACGACCTGCGCGTCCGGACGGGATCGCGGCGGCTGGGCACGATCGTCGCGGCCTGCCTCGTCCAACGGGGCGCCGGCGGCGACCTGGCGCGGCTGCTGCGCGAGTGCGCCGAGGGCTTCGCGGATCAGGCGCGGCTGGAGGACGAGGTCCGCGCCGCGACCGCCCAGGCGCGCTTCACCGGTCTCGTGGTCGTCCTGCTGCCGCTTGGCGGCGCGCTGCTCGCCGAGCTGGCCAGCCCGGGCTTCGTCGCCGGGCTCGCGAGTTCGTTCCTGACCGCATGGCTGGTCGGGCTGGCGGTGGCGATGCAAGTCGCCGCCGCCTTCCTGATCAGGAAGCTGGGACGGGTGAGCTGGTGACCGTCGGCGGCGCGCTCGCCTTCGCGGCGGCGGCACTCGTTGTGCTCGGCATCGGCCAGCTGGCGCGGCCGGTGGGGACCTGGCGCGCGCTTTGGCGGGGCGGCACGCGCAGCGAGGCGCCCGGAGGCGCCGCCGCCGGAGCGGCCGTTCGCGGTGCTCGCGGTCCCCGCCGCCGACGTCTCGGCGAACGCGGGCCCGCTGCGATCAGGACGCTGGCGCGTATTGGCGGCGTAGCGGCGCGGCGGGCGGCGCCGCGCGACCTGGAGCGGCGGATCGAGGCGGCGGGCAGGCCCGGCGGCCTCGAGCCGCGTGAGCTGATGGCGGCGAAGCTGGCGGGCGCGATCGCCGCGGCGCCGCTGGGCGCGCTGTTCGGAGCCGCGGCGCCGGGCAGGCTCGGGCTCGTTGCGGTGGTCGTCGCTCCACTCGCGGGATTCCTGGCGCCGGACCTGTGGCTCACGCGCCAAGCCGCCGCGCGTGCGACGGCGGCGCGGCGCCAGCTACCGGAGCTGCTCGAGCTGTTGCGCGTCACGATCGACGCCGGCGCGTCGCTGGCGGTGGCGCTCGCCGCCGTCGGCAGGCAGGCCGAGGGACCTCTGGCGCGGGAGTGGCGCGCTGTCGGTGGCGAGGTGGCGCTTGGCGTGCCGCTCGGCGAGGCGCTGAGCGGCATGCATCGGCGGCTGCCGCTGCCGGAGATCCAAGCGCTGGTCGCGGCGCTGGATCGTGCCCGCCGCCACGGGGCGCCGCTCAGCGCCACGCTCGCTGGTCAGGCGCGCGACGCGCGGCTGTCGTTGCGCCGCCGCGTCCAGGAGGACGCCGCACGCGCCGGTCCGAAGATCCAGCTCGTCGTCGCGCTATTGCTCGTCCCGTCGGTCCTGCTGCTGGTCGCCGCCGCGCTGGCCTCGGCGCTACTCGGCTCCGGCGGCATGCCGCTCTAGTGCCGAAGCCGCGTTTGACCCCCGCTATGGGGGCAAAACGCGGTCTCGACGCTGGCTAGCTGACGAGCTTGCGGGTCATCCCGTAGATCGCGACGCGCCACATGATCAGGCCGAAGGCGATCAGGTAGGCGACGTTCCAGACGTCGGCCCAGCCCTCGAAGCCGAAGGCGGCGTGGCGGACCAGCTCGACGCAGTGGTAGAGCGGGTTGATCTGGGCGAGCACCTGGGCCCACTCGGGCAGCTGGTCGATCGGGAAGAAGGTGCCGGCGACGAGGAACAGTGGCGTGATGACGGCGCTGGTGATGTAGCCGAAGTTGTCGATCGACTTGACGAACGCCGCGATCGAGATTCCGAAGCACGACCAGCCGAAGCCGGCGAGGAAGTTGATCGCCGGGACGGCCAGCATGCCCCAGGCCGGCGGCAGGCCGAACAGCATCGCGACGAGCAGTGGCGCGCAGCCGAACACCGAGGCGCGCATCGCCATCCAGAGCGCCTCGGCGCTGACCAGCTCCTCGGTGTCGACCGGGGCGGCGAGGATCGCGTCGTAGGTGTGCTGGAACGAGTACTTGACGAAGGTGCCGAACATCGACGGCATCGCCGAGGAGAACAGGACCGCCATCGCGACCATCCCGGTGCCGACGAACTCCTCGTAGGAGATGCCGTCGCCGACCGTGGTGATCAGCGAGCCGAGGCCGAAGCCGAACGCGAGCAGGTAGATCGTCGGCTCGACGGTCGACGAGAAGGTCGTCGAGCGCCAGTACGACGAGAAGTTGATCATCTCGCGGATCAGAACTCCGCCGACCGCGCTGCCCTCGAAGCGGCGCAGCTTGCGCCGCGGCTGGACCGGCGGTGGGGCGGCCGTGGCGGCGTCGGTCATGCTCGCGCCGGTCATGAGATCTCCTCCCCGGTCAGCAGCACGAAGACGTCCTCGAGGTTGCCGGGCCGCGTGACCCCGTCGGGGTGGTCGCCGTTGCTCGTGACATCGCCGATCATCGTGATCGAGGTGCCGGTCCGCCGCGTGCGGTGCCCGGCTGCCTTCGCCTCCGCCTCGATCTCGGCGAGCCGCGCCGGCGGGCCGTAGACCTCGAGCACCTCGCCGCCGGCGTGCTCGGCGACCAGGTCGGTCGGCTTGCCGACGGCGACCACCTTGCCGTGCGACATGATCGTCACGGTGTCGGCGAGCCGCTCGGCCTCCTCGATGTAGTGGGTCGACATCAGGATCGAGATTCCCTCCGAGCGCAGCCGGTCGATCAGCGCCCACAGCTCCTGGCGGACCTGGGGGTCCAGACCGACGGTCGGCTCGTCGAGCATCACGAGCCGCGGCTGGTGAACGAGGCCGCGCGCGATCAGCAGCCGCCGGCGCATGCCGCCCGACAGCTCCTCGACGACGGCGTCGCGGCGGTCGGTCAGCTTGGCGATCTCGAGCGCGCGCTCGATCGCGGCGCGGCGGTCGCGGCGCGGCACGCGGTAGAGGTGGCTGAAGACGACGAGGTTCTGCTCGACGGTCAGCGTCGTGTCGAGGTTGTCGAGCTGGGGGACCATCCCGCACTCCGCGCGCGCCTGCTTCGACTCGCGCGGCAGCTCGTAGCCGAGCACCTCGATCTCGCCCTCGTCGGCGATCGCCTGGGCGGTCAGCAGCTTCATCGTCGTCGACTTGCCGGCGCCGTTGGGCCCGAGCAGGCCGACACAGGTTCCGGCGGGGACTTCGAGGTCGAGGCCGTCGACGGCGGTGATCTCGCCGTAGCGCTTGACGACGCCGCTCAGGCGGAGGGCTGGGGAGGCGGTAGGCACGGCGCACGATGGTACGGACCGGGGTGGTCGGGGGCGGTTGGCCGCGTGCAATCGCTCGTGCAGCAGCGTCCACGCATGGGATTTCCCACCCATTCCGTATTCCTGGCCGCCGTATTCCGCGATTCGCGGGAGGGCGTCCCACCATCCGCCACCGCAAGGATTTCGCTCTGCCATGCGGAACTTCAGGGGCGATAGCCGTTCAGTTCTTGCTCCCGAGGGCCCAGGGTGGGTAAATGTGTTGCAGCGTGGGGGAGAGTGGGGTACAGTGGCGCGCATCGACAAGGACCGGAGTGGCTGGGCTCCTCCCACTCAGCCACTTCGGTCCGCGTCGAGATCACTTCCACGGAGCTCCGGATGGCGTTCAGAGGCCACTACGAACACTCACTCGACGCGAAGAACCGGCTCAGTGTTCCGGCCCGCTTCCGCGCGACGTTCTCCTCCGGTCTCGTCCTCTCGAAGGGCAGCGACTCCTGCATCTCCGTCTCCACGCCCGAGGCACACGAGTCGATGCTCGAGCGCGCGCTCGAGGGCAAGAACCCGCTCGGCAGCGAGTACCGCGCCGTGCAGCGCTACTTCCAGGGCAACTCCTTCGACGTCGAGCTCGACGCGTCGGGCCGCGTCACGCTGCCTGGCCGCCTGCTCGAGCATGCGGGCATCGAGAAGGAGACCGTCGTCGCCGGTGTCGGCGACCACCTCGAGATCTGGGATCGCAAGCGCTGGGACGACGAGCAGGCCGCGCTCGACGCGAGCATCGGGGAGGTGACCGAGGGCCTTGGCAATCCTTCTTGACATGACGCGCGCGCACGTACCGGTCCTCGCGGGTGAGCTGATCGAGCTGGCCGACCCCGGTCCCGGCGATCAGGTCGTCGACTGCACCTTTGGCGCCGGCGGCCACGCCCGCCTCGTGGCGGACCGGATCGGCGCCACCGGGACGCTCGTCTGCATCGACCGCGACCCAGCCGCCGAGGCGCGCTTCGAGGAGCTCGCCGCCGACGTCGCCTGCGAGACCCGCTTCCTGCGCATGGACTACGCCGACGCGCTCGATCTGCTGCGCGCGGAGGGCTTCCAGGCCGACCTCGTCTACATGGACCTCGGCATCTCCTCGATGCAGGTCGACACGCGCGAGCGCGGCTTCTCCTACTCCTACGACGCACCGCTCGACATGCGGATGGACCCGACGCAGGACCTCGACGCGCGCGAGATCGTCAACGAGTGGGACGAGCGCCAGCTCGCCCAACTGTTCCGCCGCTACGGCGAGGACCCGGGCGCCCAGTCGACCGCGCGCGAGATCGTGCAGCGGCGCAAGCGCGCGCCGATCGAGACGACGGGCGAGCTCGTCGACGCGATCGAGGCCGCCACCCCCGCCTACGTGCGACGCAAGTTCGGCGGCGGGCACCCCGCCAAGCGGGTCTTCCAGGCGATCCGGATCGCCGTCAACGACGAGCTCGGCTCGCTCGACCGCGCACTTCCCGACGCCTGGGAGCTGCTGCGCAAGGACGGCCGGCTGGCCGCGATCTCCTTCCACTCGCTCGAGGACCGGCGCGTCAAGCGCTTCTTCGCCGAGAAGGCCCAGGGCTGCATCTGCCCGCCCGACCTGCCCATCTGCGCCTGTGGCCACGAGCCCGAGGCCGAGCTGATCACCCGTCGCGCGGTGGCACCGTCGCCCGGCGAGGTCGCCGACAACCCGCGTTCGAAGTCCGGCCGTCTGCGCGTCGCGCGGCGGATCGACGGGGGACAGGCCTGATGGCGCGCACCGCCGCCGCCCGCGTCGCCGCTCCCGCGCGGCGCACCGCTCCGACCCGCCGCCCGGCCCCGGCACGCCGATCAGGGCCGGCGCCCTCGCGTCGTCGTGGCCCCGCAGCGCGGCCGACGATCGTCCAGCGCACCGGCGAGTTCGCCCGCGTGCGCGCTGCCGCCGGCTTCGAGGCGCTGCTGCACGGCCCGGGGCTGATCGCGATCGTCTTCGTGCTGCTCGTCGGCGTCGTGTTCGCCAACGTCGCGCTGCTGCAGAAGAACCGCCAGATCACGCACGACGCCGCCCGCGTGTCGGAGCTCAAGCGCGACAACGCGACGCTGCGCCGCGACGTCGCCGAGCTCGGCTCGAGCGAGCGGATCCAGCAGGTCGCCGCCGAGCGCGGCCTCGTGCTGCCCGCTCCGGACGCCGTCAACTATCTGCACTCCAACCCGCGCACCGACGCCGTTGCGGCCGCGAAGGCGATCGACGAGGGCGCCGCGCTCGCCGCCGCGCCCGTCGTGCCGGCCTACACGGAGCCCGTGACCACCGCCGACCCGTACGCCACGGCGACCTACGACGCCCAAGGAAACGCCTACGACCCCTACGGCAACCCGATCTCGCCCAGTACCGAGATTGCCGGAACCCCCGACGCCGTCACCAACGTGACGGCCGGCGTCCCCTAGGAGCCTGCCGGTGCGTCTGATCGACCGCCGGATCGGCCTGATCTTCGCCCTCTTCCTCCTTCTCCTCGGCGCAGCCACCGCTCGCGCCGCCTGGCTCGGCACCGCCGGATCCGGCGACCTCAAGGCGCGCGCCACCACCCAGCAGGTCGAGGAGCTCACCGTCGCCGCCCGCCGCGGCGCGATCACCGACCGCAACGGCGTCGAGCTCGCGGTCTCCGAGGACTCGGTCACGGTCTTCGGCAACCCGCTCCAGATCAAGGACCCTGCCGGCGTAGCGGCCAAGCTCGCGCCGCTCGTCGGCGAGAACGAGCAGGAGCTGACGAAGCTGCTCGCCGACCGCAGCACCGGCTTCGTCTACCTCGCGCGCAAGATCCCGCCGGCTGAGGGCCAGAAGGTCAAGAAGCTGGAGATCGAGGGGATCGGCACGATGACCGAGCCGCGCCGTACCTATCCGCAGGGCGAGCTGGCCGGCCAGTTGATCGGCGCCGTCGGCGTCGAGAACGAGGGTCTGACCGGGGTCGAGCAGCAGTACGAGGACAGCCTCCACGGTGACGACGGTCAGCGCAAGATCGTCCGCGACGCGCTCGGCGAGCCGGTGTCGATCGTCGACACCGACAGCTCGACACCGGGTGAGGACCTCCAGCTGACGATCGACGCCGCGCTGCAGGAGCGTGTCGAGGCCGTGATGGGCGAGGTAGCCGACACCTTCAGCCCGGCCGGTGCGACCGCTGTCGTGATGGACCCGCGCAACGGCGAGGTGCTGTCGCTCGTCAACTGGCCGCGCGTCGACCCGAACGAGATCGCCTCCGCCGACGAGAACGCGATCCAGAACCGCGCCGTCACCTCCGCGTTCGAGCCCGGCTCGACCTTCAAGGCGTTCACCGTCGCCGGCGCGCTCGAGGAGGGGCTGATCACACCCGAGACGCGGCTCGACCTGCCGCCCGAGCTGCAGGTCGCCGACCGGACTATCGGCGAGGCCCATGCACGCGGCTACGTCAACCTGTCTGTCGGCGAGATCCTCGCCCAGTCCTCGAACGTCGGCTCGGTGATGATCGGCCAGAAGCTCGGGCCGAAGCGGTTCGACAAGTGGGTGCGCAAGTTCGGCTTCGGCTCGCCGACCGGCGTCGACCTGCCCGGCGAGTCGCCCGGCATCGTGCTGCGCCCACGCAACTACTCCGGCTCCTCGATCGGCAACCTGCCGATCGGCCAGGGCATCGCCGTCACCCCGCTGCAGATGGCCGCCGGCTACTCAGCGCTCGCCAACGGCGGCGTGATGCACGACCCGACGGTGATCAAGGGCGACGGCGACGAGGGGCGGCGGATCGTCTCGAAGAAGACCGCCGAAGAGGTCGCGACGATGCTCGAGGGCGTGCTCGCGGCCGGCGGCACCGCCGAGGAGGCCTCGATCCCCGGCTACGTCGTCGCCGGCAAGACCGGCACGGCCGAGAAGATCGACCCCGACACCGGCGCCTACTCCAAGACGAAGTTCTTCTCGTCCTTCATCGGCTTCGCCCCGGCCAAGAGCCCACGGCTGATGGTCGCCGTGATGGTCGACGAGCCATCCGGGATGTACTACGGCGGCGAGGTCGCGGCGCCGGCTTTCGAGAAGATCATGCAGTTCGCGCTGCCGTACCTGCGGATACCGCCTGACTGAGGGGTTGACGGCCTAGGGCTCTGACCGTGCAGGCCGCGGGTCCTGTCTCCGATTTTGGTTTCCGTGCTCGGCTCCGCTTGCTCCGCTGGGACTGCGCCCCGTGCCTGGCGCGAGTTGCTCGTGGTGGGCGCTCCTTGTGGTTCGACGGCAGGGGCTCCGCCCGACGCTCCGCTCGCTACGCCTGCGCGCGCAAAGCCAAAATCGTCGCCACCCGCGGAAGCGGCGTCTACGGCAGAGTTGCTTCGTCAATTCGGTGCGTGGATGCTGGGCTTCGAGTAGGGGCGCTCGGCGCCGAAGGATTGGGATTGGAGGGTGGGGCGGCGGGTGGTGTTGGTGGGGCTGAGGAGTTGGCAGAGGGAGCCGGGGAAGGGTTTGGGGGAGGCGGAGCGGCCGTAGGGGTCGGTGTACCAGCGGCGGGGGCCTTTGCGGTTGGCGATGGTGGTCTGGTTGAAGTAGGTCTCGCGGTGGGAGCCGGTGAAGGGGGAGCGGGGGTCGTCGAAGGGGAGTGGGGTGGTGCGGCTGCCGTAGGCGGTGGCGACGTCGCAGGCGCTGCCGGCGGCGTGGCGCCCGTCCGGGGTGCGCTCCCAGCAGAGGTCGACCGTGCGGGCGAGGGCGTTGGGGCGGCTGGGGTCGAAGTAGCGGGATGGGTCGAAGATCGCGAAGTGGGGGTCCCAGTAGGCGAGCTGGCGGCCCGACCCGGTCGTGAGGCGATTCGCGGAGACCCAGTCCTCATAGAGCCCGCGGGCGAAGAGGGAGAAGCGACCAGCGGGGACGAGGACGTGGCGGTCGGCGCAGGTGCGGTCGGGGATCTGGCGGCGGCCTCGGCCAGCGGGGAAGCTGGGATTGGGCGGCGAGCTGACGGCGAGCTTCGGCTGGCAGGAGCGGTTGAAGCTTCCGGCGCGGCCGAAGCGGACGAAGGTGGTCGTCAACAGGCGCGTACCGTCGTCGCAGCGGACGGCGTAGATCAGCTCGTGGACGTTGTTGGCGAAGGCGTCGGCGGAGTGGCTGCCCTGGTGGATCTTCGTGAGGAAGTCGCAGGTGACGCCGAGCGGGCGGCCGCCGCCAGCACGGGTGCGGCGCAACAGGCGGACGTCGTTCTGCCACTCGATCTTGTGGCCGACGTGATCCTCATGGCGGGTCGCCGTACCGGGGTTGGCGGCGGCGTAGGCGTCGAGCGCCTCGCTGGCGGCGCCGAACGGGATGCCGCCGCCGAGGTGGCGCGCGACCCAGCGGTAGAGGTCGGAGCCGCGCGGGTCGCGGCCGTGCTCGTGGCCGAACGTGCAGCGGCGGCCGGTCGCCGGGTCGCGGACGACGGGCGGGTGCCAGCCGGGATAGAGCTTGCCGCCGGGGCCGCGGGTCGCGTAGCGGTCGTGGAGGGCGGCGGGGCAGCTGTCGAAGCGGCCCGGAGTCCAGATTCCGAGCGCCTTCGACGACTTCGCGGAAGGCTCTGGGGCCGCGGTCAGACGCGGCTTGGCGGCGAGCGCTGGCGCCGCGGCGGCGAGCGTCGCGGCCGCGAGGGCCAGTGTCGTTGTCAGTCGCGCTGTCGCCATCTAGCGGTGAACCCGTCGGGACGCCGTTCGCTTCGCAGATTCGCCCGGACCCGACTCTAGACTTGCGGGCGTCCATGACCCTCCGAGAACTGATGGGGAATGGGGCCCCTGAGGTCACGGTCTCGGGGCTCGCCTATTCGAGCAGGGGCGTCTCCGACGGGACGCTGTTCTTCTGCGTGCCCGGGTTCAAAGCCGACGGGCACGATTTCGCCGCCGATGCGGTGGAACGCGGGGCCGTCGCGCTGGTCTGCGAGCGGCCGCTGGGGCTCGGCGTGCCGGAGGTCGTGGTCGACGACGTGCGGGCGGCGATGGGCCCGGCGGCGGCGCGCTTCCACGGCGATCCGACCGCCGAGCTGGAGGTCGTCGGGATCACCGGCACCAACGGCAAGACGACCACCGCCTTCCTCGTCCGCGACCTGCTCGAAGCCCACGGCCTGCCGACGGGTCTGCTCGGGACGGTTAAGCAGGTCGTCGGCGGGGTCGAGGAGCCGGTCGTCCACACGACACCCGAGGCGATCGACCTCCAGGCGACGTTCCGGCGGATGGTCGATGGCGGCGACACCGCCTGCGTCATGGAGGTCTCCTCACACGCGCTCGAGCTCGGCCGCGCCGCCGGCATCCACTTCGCCTGCCGCGCCTTCACCAACCTGACCCAGGACCACCTCGACTTCCACGACGACATGGAGGCCTACTACCTCGCCAAGCGCCGGCTGTTCGACGGGCGGGGGCCAGCGGTGGTCAATGTCGACGACGAGTACGGCCGC
>CAZVRI010000064.1:0-14524 GCA_964629855.1 uncultured Thermoleophilaceae bacterium | reverse complement strand
CCAGCACCAGCAGGGCAATCCGACCTCGACCAACCCGATCGCGTCGATCTTCGCCTGGACGCGCGGGCTGGCCGCACGCGGCCGGATGGACGAGACGCCCGCCGTCACCGAGTTCGCTCAAACGCTCGAGCGTGTCTGCATCGAGACGGTCGAGAGCGGCAAGATGACAAAGGACCTGGCGCTGCTGGTCGGACCGGAGCAGCCTTACCTGACCACCCAGGAATTCCTCGCCGCGATCGACGAGCGCCTCCAGCAGGCGATGGCGTAGCGGCCCACCTTCCCCGAAACAGGAGAGACGACCCGTGAGCACCCCCGTCAAGGTAACCGTGACCGGCGCCGCCGGACAGATCGGCTACGCGCTGCTGTTCCGCATCGCCAGTGGCCAGCTGCTCGGCCCCGATACCCCCGTCGAGCTGCGCCTGCTGGAGATCCCGCAGGCCGTCAAGGCCGCCGAGGGCACAGCGATGGAGCTCGACGACTGCGCGTTCCCGCTGCTCGCCAACATCGACATCAGCGACGATCCGAACCGCGCGTTCGACGGCGCGAACATCGGCCTGCTGGTTGGTGCCCGTCCGCGCGGCCCGGGCATGGAGCGCGGCGACCTGCTCGAGGCCAACGGCGGCATCTTCCGCCCGCAGGGCCAGGCGATCAACGCCCACGCGGCGGACGACATCAAGGTGCTGGTCGTCGGCAACCCGGCGAACACCAACGCGCTGATCGCGGCGGCCAACGCGCCCGACGTCCCGCGTGAGCGGTTCACCGCGATGATGCGGCTCGACCACAACCGAGCGATCTCGCAGGCCGCGAGCAAGCTCGCGCGCCCGGTGTCGGATTTCACCAACGTGACCGTCTGGGGCAACCACTCGGCTACTCAGTACCCGGACCTGACCAACGCGAAGGTCGGCGGCGAGTCGGTCCTCGGCGCGATCGACGACCAGGTGTGGGTCGAGGAGCAGTTCATCCCGACCGTGGCCAAGCGCGGCGCGGCGATCATCGAGGCGCGCGGCAGCTCGAGCGCGGCGTCGGCTGCCAACGCGGCGATCGACCACGTCCGTGACTGGGTCAGCGGGACGCCTGCCGGTGACTGGGTCTCGATGGGCGTGCCGTCTGACGGCAGCTACGGCATCGAGGAGGGGATCATCGCCGGCTTCCCGTGCACCGCTTCAGGTGGCGAGTGGTCGATCGTCCAGGGCCTCGAGATCGACGAGTTCTCACGCGGGCGGATCGACGCCTCCGTCGCCGAGCTCGCCGGCGAGCGCGACGCCGTTAGGGAGCTTGGCCTGATCTAGGCCGCGCGACTCTCCAGAAAGCAAAACGGGGCCGGTGCTGACATCAGCACCGGCCCCGTTTGCGTTCAGGCTTACGTCTGGTCAGGAAGCCGGGTACCAGCCCTTGTCCTTCTTCTTGACCTTGCCGTCCTTCTCGAGGCCGGGCAGCACCCGGTAGAGGTAGTTCGGCTGAATCTTCATCGCCTTGGCAAGCTCGGGGATCGTGATCCCGGGCTGCCCGGCAACCAGGTCGAGCGCCTGCTGGGCGCGCTTGCCCGATCCGCGCGGACGGCCGCGACGGCCGGTGCCGGTCGAGCCGGATGCACGGCGGCGACGCGCCGGACGCGACGGCGCCGCGGCGGCGGCGGGGCGGCTGGTGCTACCGCCACCATCGACGCCCTGTAGGGCGGCGGCAGCCTCCTCGAGCTGGCGGTACTCCTCGACCAGCGGGGCTAGCTCGCGGCGACGTGCCTCGATGTCCTTGAGCGTCTTCTTCAGGAAGTCGGTCACAGTGGGGGGGAACCTCCTCGTTGTTTATCTGATCCGGTAGGGGTGCCCGGTCAGACCGATATCTGAACAGTGTTACAGATGAGTGAGGCAATTACTGGCGTCGTTGAGCCAGAAGGACCATGTTCTTATCTATGCGAACGCGCGTGGCTATGGATGGTTACTCGACCATCGCCCGCAGGCGGTCAAGTGAGCGGTCCAACTCGCCGGCTGTCACACGTCTGACGATGGGTCCGGCCACGCGCCCCAACGGCCCGCCTGGAAGGGCAAACTCGTTCGTGTACGTGAAGCGTGTGCCGCCATCGCCGTTCGGCGCCAGCTCGTAGGTCACTCCCGCGTGCGAGCGCAACGGCCCGCTGCCTTCCCACTCGACCCTGCGCGCGGGACGGTTCTCGATCACCTTCCAGTGAACGGTGAATCCACGTCCCGCTAGGTGCAGCCTTTGTGTCAGCTCCGATCCGCGCTTGAGCTGCCCGTCCGGTGCGGCCTCGAGCTCCTCGTGGATGGTCACCCACTGCTCGAGGCAGTTGGGATCCATGATCACCTCGTAGATCCGCTCCGGCGTTGCCGCGATCTCGATCGACCGTTCGACTTTCACCAGGCGGCCAGTTCCTCGTGGGACTCCCACTCGCCGAGCGCGCGGTCGACGGCGCGCTCGAACGGCAACATCCGAATGCCGTAGAGCCGCGGCGCGGCATCGGCGTCACGTGGCAGCAGGTCATGCTCCAGGCTCTCCATCAGCGGCCGCACGAGCTCCAGCGGCTGGCCGGTCACGGCGGCGACGATGGCGCTGGCTGGCGGCGTGAAGGACACGCCGAGGCCGATCGGGGTACGGCCGACTCCCATCTGCTCGGCGATCCGCTCGATCATCGCGCCGTAGCTCAGCACGTCGGGGCCGGCGATGTCGAGTGAGCGCCCCGCGCTTGCGGGGACTGCCGCGGTGCGTGCGAGGAACTCGATCGCGTCGCGCTCGGCGATCGGCCGGGTGACGTTTTCGCGCCATGCCGGCAGCGGCAGCAGCCGCAGCCGCTCGACCAGTCGCACGAGGATCCGGAATGAGGCCGAGCGCGCGCCGATCAGGATCGACGTCCGCAGCGCCGTCGCTCCCGGGGCGGCGTCCAGCAGGATCTCCTCCACCTCGACCCGCGAGGCGATGTGGGGCGACGGAATCCCCGTCTGCGGGGCGAGCCCGCCGAGGTAGACGACGCGCTCGACGCCGGCGGCGGTCGCGGCGTCGGCGAAGCGCTCGGCGGCGCGCCGGTCGCGGCTGGCAAAGTCCTCCGTCCCGTCGGGTGCGGACTCCATCGAGTGGACCAGGTAGTAGGCGACCGAGCAGCCGTCGAGCGCGGCATCGAGGCCGACGCCGTCGAGCAGGTCGCCGCGCACCACCTCGACTCCGTCGACGGGAGCGAGCCGCTCCGGAGCGCGGCTGAGGGCACGCACGCCGCGGCCCTCGGCGAGCAGCCGCTCGACGAGCCGCCCGCCGACGTAGCCGGATGCTCCTGTGACCAGCTCCATAGGGATCATTGAAGCCGGTCGGCCGTGGCTCTGTGGTCCGCCCGAGGTTCGCCCCCCGGCAAACATCGCAAAGAGCGGGGGAGAAGCCGAAATCCCTGCATTTTCGGGGAAATGCAAAAAGCCGGGATTTGCGGGTTCGGCTCCTCCGCGGACGTGAAGGTTTCGTAACGATGCCGGCTTCGACCGCAGGCAGCCCGAGCACAGGAGAGACGACCGGCAGATGGCGAAGAAGGCGAAGCGCGTGAAGTGTGAGGACTGCTTCTTCCACCAGAACCAGTTGTGCGCGCTGGAGCTCGAGGAGCCATGCACCACCTTCCGGCCGGCCGAGCGTGGCCTGGCGCCCGAGAAGCAGCTCGCCTTCGCCTTCAGGACCGAGCGCACTTGGTCGGCCTACGCGTTCCCCCAGCCACGCTGACCGGATCGACGCGACCCATTCGTGGGTAGGGTCCCTACATGCAGCTCACGGTGCTGGGTAAGTCGCCGGCGTGGCAGGACGCCGACGGTGCGTGTTCGGGGTACCTGCTGCAAGACGGGGAGACCACCGTCCTGCTCGACTGCGGCAACGGGATCTTCGGCAAGCTGCGCAAGTTCGTCGACTACGTCGACGTCGATGCGGTCGTCATCTCGCATCTGCACGCCGACCACTTCATCGACCTGATCCCGTACTCCTATGCGCTGATCCACGCGCCACGGCAGCAGCCGGTGCCGGTTCCGCCGTGGCCCGGCACGGACTCGCCGGCGCGGCCGCGGTTGGTGGCGCCCCCGGATTCGGCCAAGACGTTCCGTCGGGTCGCTGGCGCATGGGGCAACGAGGACCTAGTCGAGCAGGCCTTCGAATTGGAGGAGTACACGGCCGACTCGGTCGTCGAGGTCGGATCGCTGAGGTTCTCGTTCGCGGTGATGCCGCACTTCATCGACGCTCACGCGGTGTCGGTCAGCTCGTCGAACGGCGGTGGGCGGCTCGTATTCAGCGCGGACTCACGGCCGGCGGGCGAACTCGTCGAGTTCGCACGTGGCGCGGACCTCTTCCTCGTCGAGGCGACGTTGCCCCGCCCGGAGCGGACTGGCGTGCGCGGCCACCTGACCGCCGAGGAGGCCGGCGACCACGGCCGTGAGGCGGGGGTCGGACGGGTGGTGCTGACGCACATCTCCGATGAGCTCGACCAGGCCGACGCCGGCAGGCGCGCGGCGGAGGCGTTCGGTGGCCCGGTCGATGTCGCTCGCGAGGGCGCGGTCTACGAAATCTGAGCGGTTACGCTGGCCTCGTGAAGCCCGAGCGCGATCTCTTTGCGAACTTCGAGCGGATGCGGCGTGAGATCGACGAGCTGTTCGGCGACGTGTTCGAGCGCGCGGGCCTGCGTGGCAGCGGCTTCTCACCGCCGGTCGACGTCTACTACGTCGACGATCCGCCGCGCGCGGTTGTGAGCGCGGACCTTGCGGGTATCGAGATCGCCGACGTCGCCCTGGAGATTCGCGGGCGCCAGCTGCTGATCGCCGGCGAACGGCGCGCCGGGCAGGCCGACGGGCGCCTCTACCAGCAGATCGAGATCGAGCACGGGCACTTCCGCCGCGCGGTCGAGCTCGGCGCCGACGTCGTCGCCGACCAGGCGCGGGCCAGCTACGAGGACGGCATCCTGACCGTCGAGGTCCCGCTCGCGCGGCCGGAATCGCACGTGCGCCGGATCGCGATCCGCGAGGTGCGCGACCAGGGATGACGCAGACGATCGAGATCCCGACCCCGGACGGTCGCACTCAGGAGGTACCGATCGGGACCAAGCTGCCCGACGCGCTGCCGGTCCTGCCGTTGAAGGACAGCGTCCCGTTCCCGGACATGCTGACCCCGCTCGCCGTCGGTCAACCGCGTTCGATCGAGCTGGTCAACGACGTGCTCGGCGGCAACCGGATGCTGGTCATGGCGGCGTCGCGCGACAGCGAGGTCGAGAACCCGGGACCCGCGGACATCTTCGACGTCGGCGTCGTCGGGGTGGTCGCGCGGATGCTCAAGGTTCCCGACGGGAGCTTGCGGATCCTCGTGCAGGGAGGCCAGCGCGTCGAGCTTGGCGATCCCGTCCAGCTCGATCCGTACCTGATCGCGCGGATCGCCCCGGCGCCCGACGTGCTCGATCCGTCGCCGGAGCTCGAGGCGCTGTTCCGCAACGTTCAGCAGACCTTCACCCAGATCGTCGAGCAGGTGCCCTACCTGCCGGAGGAGCTGCAGCTCGCGGTGGCCAACGTCGACGACCCCGCCGAGCTGGCGCACATGATCGCCGGCTCGCTGCGGATCAAGACGGAGGAGCGCCAGGAACTGCTCGAGGAGCGCGACGTCGCCAAGCGGCTGCGCCGGCTCTCCGAGCTGCTCGCGCGCGAGGCCGAGCTGATCTCGATCGGGTCGAAGATCCAGTCGCAGGTCGAGTCGGAGATCGATAAGGGTCAGCGTGAGTTCTTCCTGCGCCAGCAGATGAAGGCGATCCAGGAGGAGCTCGGCGAGGTCGACGAGGCGGCCGCCGAGGCAGCCGACCTACGCGAGCGGATCGAGGCCGCCGGCCTCCCCGAGCATGCCGCGAAGCAGGCCGAGCGCGAGCTCTCCCGCTTCGAGCGGCTGCCGCCGCAGTCGGCCGAGCACGGCACGATCCGCAACTACCTCGAGTGGCTCGCGGACCTGCCCTGGTCGAAGTCGACCGAGGATCACATCGATCTGAAGGCCGCGCGGGCGGTGCTCGACCGCGATCACTACGACATCGAGAAGGTCAAGGACCGCATCCTCGAGTTCCTCGCGGTCCGCAAGCTGAAGCCCGACGCGCCAAGCTCGATCCTCTGCTTCGTCGGCCCTCCCGGCGTCGGCAAGACGTCGCTCGGCCGCTCGATCGCCGCTGCGATGGGGCGCGAGTTCGAGCGGATCTCGGTCGGCGGCGTGCGCGACGAGTCGGAGATCCGCGGCCACCGCCGCACCTACGTCGGCGCGATGCCGGGCACGATCGTCCGCGCGCTGCGCGACGCCGGCTCCAACAACCCGGTCCTGATGATCGACGAGATCGACAAGATGGGCGCGGACTTCCGCGGCGACCCCTCCAGCGCGATGCTCGAGGTGCTCGACCCCGAGCAGAACGGCAGCTTCCGCGACCACTATCTCGACCTGCCGTTCGATCTCTCGCACGTCCTCTTCATCACGACGGCGAACCAGCTCGAGCCGATCCCGGGGCCGTTGCGCGACCGGATGGAGGTGATCCAGCTCGCCGGCTACACCGAGGAGGAGAAGCTCGAGATCGCCAAGCGCTATCTCGTGCCGCGCCAGATCGAGCGCAACGGTCTCGTCAAGTCGAAGCTCGAGTTCACCGATCCTGCGCTGCGCGAGCTGATCGACGGCTACACGCGCGAGGCGGGGGTCCGCAACCTCGAGCGTGAGATCGGCTCGATCTGTCGCAAGGTGGCGCGCGAGTTCGCCGAGGGCACGCGGCGGTCGAAGCGCCGCGTCGGTCCGAAGGCGGTTCGCGAGCTGCTCGGCAGGCGCCGCTTCCAGTCCGACGTCGGCCGCCGGACCGACGAGCCGGGCGTCGCCACCGGTCTCGCGTGGACCCCGGTCGGCGGCGACGTGCTGTTCGTCGAGGCGACCGCCTTCCCCGGCGACGGCAAGCTCCAGATCACCGGTCAGCTCGGCGACGTGATGCGCGAGTCGGCGACCGCGGCACTCTCCTACGTGCGGCGCAACCTCGCGCGGATCGCGCCCGACGCACCGACCGACTGGTTCGCCAAGAACGACCTCCACGTCCATGTCCCGGCTGGGGCGATCCCCAAGGACGGGCCCAGTGCCGGCATCACGATGGCGACGGCGATCGCCTCGCTGCTCTCCGGTCGGCCTGTCCGATCGGATACTGCGATGACCGGCGAGATCACGCTGACCGGCCTGGTGTTGCCGATCGGCGGCCTCAAGGAGAAGGCGCTCGCGGCCCAGCGTGCGGAGATCGCGCGAGTGATCGCGCCGCGCCGCAACGAGGGCGATCTGGACGAGTTTCCGCCCAACCTGCTGGCGGGTATGGAGTTCGTGTTCGCGGACACCGTCGACGACGTCCTGGCAACCGCCCTGGACTGACGGCTATCCTCGGACGACGTCAAGCCCGAACCGCTAGGAGAGCCATGGCAGCCAAGAAGAAAGCCGCGAAGGGCGCAGCCGGAGCGATCGCTGCCGGGCAGGCGCTGCGCGACAACCCCTATGTCCAGCGACTCGTCGAGGACGACGACCTGCGCGACGAGCTGCGCGCCGCCTTCGAGTCCGCGCGCAAGGCGTACGGCCGGATCGACAGCAAGGGCCCCGCGAAGGCCCTGGAGGACAAGAAGGTCCAGCGCGATCTCAAGCAGGCGGCCGAGTCGCTGAAGAGCGCCGCCGACGCGCTGCGCGAGCCGAAGAAGCGCAAGCGCGGCTTCGGACGCCTGATCCTGATCGCGCTCGTGGGTGCCGGTCTGGCGCTGGCGCTGAGCGAGGATCTGCGCAAGAAGGCGCTCGACGCGCTGTTCGGCGCCGAGGAGGAGTACGAGTACACGGCGACCACCACGCCAGCACCGGCCGCGGCGCCCGACGGCGCCGAGACCGCCAACGCCTCCTAGAAGAGTCTGGCTGGCCGGCCAGCTAGACTGGTCGGCCAATGGAGGCATCTGTAGCGACACCGCGCAAGCTGGAGGGCGAGAAGGCGCAGCGCATCGTCGAGGCGATGCGCGCCAGCGTCGGCAAGCGCGGCGCGGCCGCATCGACGTTCGACGTCGTGGCGCGCGAGGCGGGTGTCTCGCGCGGTCTGCTGCACTACTACTTCGGCTCCAAGGAGCGCCTGATGGTCGAGGTGGTCCGCAGCGACTGCGACACCCGCGTCGCGGCTCTGGAGGAGCGTCTCGCCACCGCCACCAGCGCGGACGAGTTCGTCGCCTTCCTGGTCCAGACGCTCGAGGCGTTCCTCTCCGACGAGCCGAGCCAGGCGGTGCTCTACGAGATGCTCAGCGCTTCGCGTCGCAGCGAGGAGATCCGCGCCGAGCTCGCCGAGCTCTACCGCCGCTGGCGGGGGCACCTCGCGGCTGCCTTGGAGGAGAAGCAGCGTGAGGGCGTCGTGAAGCTCGACGCCGAGCCCGAGGACGTCGCCGCGTTGCTGTTCGCGCTCGGCGACGGCATGGGCCTGCAGGTGATCTCGGACCCGGAGTGGGACAGCGCTCCGGCCTTCGAGTTGGGCGTGCGGACCGCCCGCCGCCTGCTCGGCGCCTAGCGCGTCTGTGATTCACGTCACAGACGGGCGAGATGCGCCGTGGTCGAATAGCCGGTAAATTTGGCTGGCTGGCCAACTAGGTCTTTCGAAGCGGGAAAAGGGGCACGGAATGCAGCGGTTCATGGACAGGCTCACGTCCTTCCTCGAGCGGAGGCGGAAACTCGTGCTCGGGGTGTGGGTCGCGCTGCTGCTCGTCTCGCTGCCGTTCGCGATGAAGCAGACCGAGTACCTGACCGCCGGTGGCTTCTCGATTCCGGGCTCCGGCTCCGAGGTCGTCGACCGTGCGATCGCCGATTTCGACGACGCCCAGCGCCAGACCCTCGCGGTGGTCGTCGCTCGCCGGCCCGGTGGCGACACAGCCGACGTGCGACGCGAGCTCGCGCGCATCGACGCGATCGTCGACGACGTGCCGCTGGCGGAGCTGACGCCGCGCGCGCTGGCCGCCGCCGAGCGTGACGCCGCGACGTCGCCGATCGCGATCGCCTCGCTGAAGACCAGCGGCAACATGGACGACACCGCCGACCTGGCGGTCGACCTGCGCAAGGAGCTGGACATCGGCACCGGCCCGCACGATGGCGTCGAGACCTACATGGTCGGCGAGCAGGCGCTCTGGGCGGGCATGCAGGACCTCAGCAAGGAGGATCTCGAGCGGGCCGAGGTGGCCGGCTTCCCGATCGTCCTGCTGATCCTGCTCGCGGTCTTCGGATCGCTGGTCGCCGCGATGCTGCCGGCGCTGCTCGGCTTCGTGAGCGTGATGGTCACCGGCGGCGGCATCTACTTCCTGTCGCAGGCAACCGACATGTCGGTCTTCGTCACCAACGTGGCGTCGATGATCGGCATCGGCGTAGCGGTCGACTACTCGCTGTTCATCCTGTCGCGCTACCGCGAGGAGATCGCCGCCGGCGCCGACCCGGTCGAGGCGCGGCGGATCGCGATGCGCACCTCCGGCGTCGCCGTCGCGTTCTCAGGCGTCACGGTGATCGTCTCGCTCGCGGGGCTGCTGCTGGTCGACTCGACGACGCTGCGCTCGATGGCCTACGGGGCGATCATGGTCGTGGCGGTCTCGATCGTCGCCGCGATGACCTTCCTGCCGGCGCTGATGGCGGTCACGGGGCGGCGCGCGTACGAGCCCGGCCGCACCGCCGGCGTGGTGGCGGCGATCGTCCGCTGGCTGCGGCGGGTCTTCCGCCGGCCCGAGCGCGCCGAGGGCGACCCGGGCTTCTGGCAGACCTGGACCGATCGCGTCACGCGCCGACCGGGTTGGACGGCAGCCGCGGCCACGGCCTTCATGCTCGTGTTGGCGATCCCCGCGCTTTCGCTGGAGACCGGGGACGGCGCCCTGCGCCAGTTCCCCGCGAACAACGAGACGCGAGTCGGCGCGGAGCTCGCGGCCAAGCAGGCCGGGCACGGCGCGTCGTCGCCGGTCGAGGTCGTCGCGCAGTTCGACGACGGCGTCGCCACCGACCCGGAGAACCAGCGCGCCCTGAAGGGGTTCGTGGCGGCTGTGAAGAACGATCCACAGGCGGCCGGTGTGCGACCCGCCGTTCCGTCGCGCGACGGAACGGCCGCGTTGATCGCGGTCACGCCGCGCAACGACGCCGAGAGTCCGCAGGCGCGCGCCTTCGTCGACCGGCTGCGCTCGGGCGAGAGCGGGGCGGGGCCGCTGATGGCCGTCGCCCAGGTCGATGTCGGTGGCGCCACCGCGTCGGTCGAGGACTTCCGCGTCCAGGTGACCGACTCGCTCTGGAAGATCGCCCTGTTCGTGCTGGCGTTCAGCTACGTCGTGCTGTTCTTCCTGCTGCGCTCGGTACTGCTGCCGCTGAAGGCGGTGCTGATGAACCTGCTCTCGGTCGGTGCCGCCTACGGCGTGCTGGTCGCGATCTTCCAGTGGGGCTGGCTAGACGGGTTCCTCGGATTCGAGTCGCTCGGCTACGTCAGCACGATGACGCCGCCACTGCTGCTGGCGATCGTCTTCGGCCTCTCGATGGACTACGAGGTCTTCCTGCTGAGTCGGATCAAGGAGCGCTACGCGGCGACCGGCGATTCGAAGCTGGCCGTGGCGCAGGGGCTCGCGCGCAGCGCGGCGACGATCTCCAGCGCGGCGCTGATCATGGTCGCCGTCTTCTCGATCTTCGCGGGCGTCGGCGTGCCGTCGGTCAAGGAGATCGGCGTCGGCCTCGCGGTCGCGGTCGCGCTCGACGCGACGATCGTCCGGCTCGTGCTCGTCCCCGCGACGATGGAGATCATGGGCGACTGGAACTGGTGGCTGCCGGGACCGCTCGACCGTGTGATGCCCGATGCCGACTTCGAGGCTTCGGGTACGGCTGACGGCGTCGCGGGCACGCAGGCGCCAGCCAGCGCGTAGCAGCGGAGCCGGCGATGCCGGCGTGTCCGTAGGATCGCGGCATGCCGAGCGTCGCAGGCTGGCTCGCCCAGCTCCAACCGCGCGCACGGGCGGTGCGCGGCGGCCTGCATCCACTGTCGGCCGTGAAGATCGCGGCCGGCAGGCACGACGACGTGCGCCTGCACGGAGTGCGCGTATCCGGGCCTGATCCGCGCGCGGTCGCCAACACGGCGGTCGAGGTGGCGGCCGGCGAGTACGCCGCGCCCGGCTTCGAGATCGCGGCCGGCGAGCGGGTCGTTGACGGCGGAGCCAACGTCGGAGCGTTCGCGATCGTCGCCGCGCTCGCCGGCGCCGAGGTGGTCGCCTATGAGCCGAATCCGCCGACCTTCGACGCGCTCGAGCGCAACACGGCCGAGTTGGCGGTCCGCTGCGTGCGCGCGGCCCTGGTCGGCGAGGTGCCGGAGGATGGAAAGGTCGCGTTCTCGGTCGGCGCGAGCGCCGACACCCAGGGGCGCGTCGGCGGCACCGGTCCGGCGCTGGAGGTGCCGGCGGTCGCGCTGGCGGATGCGATCGGCGACGGCTGTGACCTGCTCAAGCTCGACTGCGAGGGCGCCGAGTTCGAGCAGCTCGCGGCCACACCCGTCGAGGTGTTGCGCCGGGCGCGGCGGATCGCCTGCGAGGTCCACGGCTGGGCCGGCGCCCCGGAGCTACTTGAGGAGCGGCTGCGCACGGCTGGCTTCGCCGTGGCGCGCGTCGACAAGGGCGACGGCCTCGCGCTGTTCTTCGCGCTCCGCGGCGCGGAGGGCTAGGCGCGCGACAGGGCGGCTGGCGCGTCCGCCGGCGCGTCGCGCAAAGGGTCACTGACGGCGAGGAACTCATCGAGGTGGCGCCAGGTGGTCTGCTCGGCGCCACGGCCGGTCAGCGTTCCGAGGTGGCTGCCGGGTACCAGCTGGAAGTCGACCGACTCGGCGTTCGGCAGCAGGTCGACCACCGCACGCACGGCAGCCGCGGGGGCGAGCGCGTCGGAGTCGCCGGCGACGACGAGCACCGGCTGACGGACGTTGGCCAGCTCGATCTGGTGGTCGCCGAGGTCGACGACGCCGTCGGCGAGGTCGTTGACGCGGAAGAAGCGGTGATAGAGCTGGCCGAAGGTGCGGCCCGGGTAGGCGAGCATGTTCGCCATGTAGTGGTCGACCGCCTCGGAGTGGGCGATCGAGTCGCGGTGCTGGAGGTTGCGCACCACCCACAGCGGCTTGGTCAGGTAGCGGTCGATCGAGGTCAGCTGGAAGGCGCGGCTGACCAGCGGTGCGGGCGCGCCGCCGAGCGCGCGGTAGAGCGCGGTCTCGAGCGCGCCCCCGGTCAGCCGGCCGAGCTGGCGCAGTGGCGCCGCCAGGCGCACCTGGGTGAAGTCGAACGGGCTGGCGATCAGCGCCACCGACGCGACCGGAAGGTCTTGGTCGCTGGCGACGGTCAGCAGCGTCAGGATGCCGCCGAGGCACCAGCCGACGGGTTGCACGGGCCGGCCGCCGCTGTCCTCGTGCACGACGGCGATCGCGGTCGGCAGCACGTCCTCGACCCAGTGCTCGAGGCCGAGGGCGCGGTCGCCGAAGGAGATCGGCCCGTAGTCGACGACGTAGGTCGGGTAGCCGAGCGACGTCAGGTGCTCGACCAGGCTGCAGCCGCGCTGGAGGTCGAAGCAGCTCGCCGGCGCGGCGAGCGGTGGGATCAGGAGGATCGGTGCGCGGTCGGCGCGCGCCCGGCGGCGTGAGCGGTAGCGGCGGACGGTGCACTGGGGCCCCTCGTGGACGATCGCTGACGGCGTCGGGCGCAGGTCGGCGACGCCGGGACCGACGTAGAGGTCCCACGCCGTGGCGGCGGAGTCGACGAGCTGCTCGGGATCGGGGAGGAGGCGCATGGGCTCCCGCGCGTGGCCGCGCTAGGCGGCCTGGACGAGCGGGGTGGGGAATTCTAGAAGCAGTTCCGCGAGCTGGTCAGCGGCCTCGATCTGCGGGCAGTGGCCGCAGTCCTCGATCAGCGCGAGGTGGGAGTCCGGAACCGTGTCGAGCACGCGCTGGGCGCCGCTCTGGAACACCATCACGTCGTGGTCGCCCCAGATCAGCTGGACTGGGCAGCGGATCCGCTCGAGGTCGAACGGGTCGCGCAGCTCGGGCAGCATCATGCGGCCGGCGCCGAGGATCCGCGCGGTCGTGTGACGGTCGCGGAAGTGCGAGGCGAACGCCCGCCCGACGAACGGCTCGATCGTCTCCGGATGGTGGAAGGCGAGCCGCTTGTAGATCTCCAGGACGATCCGCTGCAGGGCGGCGGGCGGTACCGGCAGCGGCGAGGCGAGCAGCGCGCGGAGCACCGGCTCGCGTTCGATCAGCGTCAGCCAGCGTGCCATCTCCAGTCCCGCCGGCGCGACTGGCATGACGCCGGCGAGCTCGAGGCCGGGACGCTGGGCGAGCAGCAGCGACAGGCAGCCGCCGAGCGAGTTGCCGCAGACGATCGCTCCGCCGTCCGGGGCGTAGTGGCGGACCGCGGCCGTGGCGAAGCTGGTCAGCTGGGCGAGGATCGGCTGGTCGGCACCGAGTCGATCGGCGGTTCCGAAGCCCGGTAGGTCGAGCGCCACCGCACGCCGGTCGGTACGGCCCAGCCGGTCGAGCAGCACGCGCCAGGTATCGGCGCTGTCCGCGAAGCCGTGCAACAGCAGCAGTGGCGGCCCGGAGCCCTCGAGCTCCAGCGCTCTCGTCTCGAATCCGGCCAACTCCAGCCGGTGCTCGAACAGCGGCTGCATCATGCCTCCAGGGTAGGAGGAAGACCGGCGACTTTGCGCCGGTTGGCACTTGGGGGAGCTAGGAGGAGAGCTTGGGGCTGACCCAGTCGGCCTGCAGCCGGCGCTCGAGCTCGTCGCCGACCTCGGCGATCGGGATCCGGATCTGCTCGAGCGAGTCGCGATCGCGCAGGGTTACGGTGTCGTCGTCCATCGTCTCGTGGTCGACGGTGATCCCCCACGGGGTGCCGATCTCGTCCTGGCGGCGGTAGCGCTTGCCGATCGAGCCGCCGGTGTCGAACTCGGCCGGCATCCGCTGGCGCAGCTCCTCGTAGATCGCGCGCGCCTTCTCGGGCTGGCCAGCCTTGTTGAGCAGCGGCAGTACCGCGACCTTGACCGGCGCGAGGCGGGGATGGAGCCGCAGGACGACGCGCTCGCGGCCCTCGACCTCCTCCTCGTCGTAGGCGTCGACCATGAAGGCGAGCGTGCCGCGGTCGGCGCCGGCCGAAGGCTCGATCACGTGCGGGACATAGCGCTCGCCGCTGCCCGGATCGACGTAGTCCATCTTCTCGCGGGAGAACTCGGCGTGCTGCTTGAGATCGAAGTCGCCGCGGTTGGCGATTCCCTCGAGCTCCGACCAGCCCATCGGGAAGAGGTACTCGATGTCGCTCGTCGCGCTTGAGTAGTGCGACAGCTCGTCGCCCTCGTGCTTGCGCAGCTGGAGGTGGTCGGGGCGGATGCCGAGGTCGGTGTACCAGCGCAGCCGATCGTCCATCCAGCGCTGGTGCCAGACCGGCGCCTCGTCCGGCGGGACGAAGAACTCGATCTCCATCTGCTCGAACTCGCGCGTGCGGAAGATGAAGTTGCCCGGCGT
>CAZVRI010000063.1:0-14983 GCA_964629855.1 uncultured Thermoleophilaceae bacterium | reverse complement strand
CATCGCCGCCGTCTTCGACGCCGTGTTGATAGCGACCACCTCGCGCCCGGCGTCCTCCTCCGCCGCGACGCTGAGGGTGCTGACGAACTCAGCGTCGTACAGATACTCGGCGTAGACCTCGTCGGCGATCACGGCCACGCTCGGTGGCAGCGCGGCGACGATCGCGGTGAGCTGCTCGCGGTCGAGCAGCACGCCGCTGGGGTTGCCTGGATTGCAGAGCAGCAGCGCTCGGGTACGCGGGCTCAGCTCGCGCTCGATCGCCTCCGGCGTCAGCTCACCCTGCAGCGGTCGCGTGTCGACCGGCCGCGGCACGCCGCCGAGCATCGACACCTGCTTCGGATACGAGTGGAAGTAGGGGACCGGCACCAGCACCTCGCCGCCCGGCTCGATCAGCGCGCGCAGCGCGACCGCCAGGCCGGCCATCGCGCCGGCGGTGATCGTTACGTCGGCCGCTCCGATCGTGAGCGCCGTCCGCGCGCTCGCGTAGCGGGCCGCCGCGTCCCGCACCGACATCAACCCACCCGGTGGCGAGTACTGGCGCGCCCGCGCGAACTCGGCTGCCACCCGGGCCGCGCACGCGTCCGACAGAGGGATCGGCAGCGGCTCCGACCGGCTCAGATCGACCAGCCCGTCGATCTCCGCGGCCCGGACCTCGCGCCGCAGCTCCGTCATCGCGGGGGGAACTGGCCGCATCAGGTCGGCGATGGATCGCCCTCGTGGCTGATCAGCGTGCCGGCACGCCCTCCGAGCAGGTCGGGCACCGAGGCGCTGCCGATCGCAACGTGGCGCACGCCACCGGCGAACGCCTCCTCGACGGCGCGCAGCTTCTTCGCCATGCCGCCCTTCGCATGCTTGGCGAGGTCCTTCAGCTCGGAGCGAACGGCGTTGTGCACCGGCTTGCCGTCGGCTTGGAACGACTCCGCGTCCATTACCAGCGCAAGCCGCTCCGCGCCGCCGGTCCCTGCGATCGCCGCTGCCGCACGGTCCGCGTCGGTGTTCACCAGCGGGTGGTCGGCGGCGACGGCGAGCGGGCTGACGACGATCGCATCGCTTTCGGCGAGCAGCACGTCGAGCCGCGCCCGGTCGACCTCGCGCACCGGCCCGACGAGGTTGGTCAGCGGGACCAGCTCGTCTCCGACCCACCACATGTTCTGGCGCACCTCGGCGCGCAGCAGCCGTGTCTCGGCGCCGCTGACCGCCTGGACGCGGAGGCCGCGGTCACGCAGCAGGCCGGCGATCCGCTCGCGCAGGCCACTCGCGACACGCTCGATCTCCTCGAGCACCGCCGCGGTCGTGTAGCGGCTGCGGAAGCCGTGCTTGTCGACGATGAAGTCGGGCTGGTCGTCTGGCGTCGCGGCGTTGACCATCCGCGACCAGCCGTGGACGACGACCAGCTTCGGGCGCGGTCCGTCGCCATTCGAGCTCGTGCGGGTGAACTCGGCGAGCTGGTCCCACCACTCGGGCGCCAGCTCCTCGAGACAGCTGCCGCCGACCTTGACGACGAGCAGGCCCGGAGGCTGTGGAGGACGACTGCGGTGGGGCATCAGACCGGGAACACCGGGATCGCCTCGAGCCCCTGCTGCTCGGGTAGTCCGAGACGGACGTTGCAGGCCTGAACCGCCTGTCCCGCGCCGCCCTTGACCATGTTGTCGATCGCAGCAATCAGGACGAAGCGCTGCGCGGCGCTGTCGACGAACGGGGCGACGTCGCAGAAGTTCGAGCCGATCACCGCCTTGGGGTCGGGTAGCGGCAGCGCCGATCCGCGCCCGACCTGAACCCGCACGAAGGGCTCGTCGCGGTAGGTGCGGTGGTAGGCGCGGCGGAGCGTGCGCTCGTCGAGCTCGCCATCGAAGAACGCATAGAGCCCGACCGACAGGCCGCGCACGAGGTCGACGCCGTACGTCGACATCCCGAGCCGCGGCGCACGGCCGCCGGCGGCGACGCCGGTCACCTCGAGCGCCTCGGCGACCTCGGCGACATGGCGGTGGCCCCGCGGCGCATACGGCGCGACCACGTTCGACCGCCAGGTGTGTGCGCCGGACTCGCGCAGCCGCGCCCCGGAACCCGTCGAGCCGGACTTGCCGTCGATCGCGATCGCCTCGAACGAGATGCCCTCGACGTCGCGCAGCGGCAGCGCCGCGAGCAGGATTGCCGTCGCGAAGCAGCCGGGCGACGCGATCACGCGCGCGTCGCGAATTGCCGCGCGGCCCAGCCGCGACCCACCCACACCGTGCCCGTCCGCGGGCGTCAGCTCGGGGAGGCCATAGGCGGCGGCCTCCGCGATCTCCTGGTCGCGCTCGACGTCCGGGTACCACTCGCGGTGGCGCTCGGGGTCGCGCACCCGGTAGGCGGGGCTGAGGTCGACGACCAGCTCCGCGCCAGCGTCGAGCAGCTCGGGCACCGCACGGCCAGCGGTCTCGGGCGGCGTGGCGAGGAAGACGACGTCGCAGCGCTTGGCCGCCACGCGCGCGTCGAACGCCTCGAACTCGCCGATGCCGGCGTCCTTGAGATGGGGGTTCAACTCGGTCGCGGAGCGGCCGGCCTTCGTCTGGGCGCTGACGTACTCGAGCTCGAGGCCGGGGTGGCCGAGCAGGATGCGCAGCAGCTCGCCACCGAGGATCCCGCTGGCGCCGACGACGCCGGCGCGCTTGGGCGCGGTCGGCGCCGGTCCGGTGGTGGCGGCCTGCGTCAGCTCGGCGCTCATCGCACGGCCACCGTCAACGCGTGGTCGGCGATCCGGTCGGCGACGTCGATCCCAGTCGCCTCCACGATGCCGCGGAACAGCGGCGAGTGGTTGACCTCGCCGATCATCAGCGCGCCCTCGTGGCGGAACAGGTCGAGACCGAAGATCCGAGCCCCGATCCGCTCACCGACCTCGGCCGTCATCGACTTGATCGCCGCGTCGACCTCGATCGGCTCGGCCGCTGCTCCCAGCTCGACGTTGGCGCGCCAGTCGCCGGTCGGGATCCGCTCCATCGCGGCGACGGCCTCGCCGTCGATCGCTAGTACGCGCACGTCGGACGCGCCCTCGAGGTACGGCTGGGCGATCAGCGCTCGGTCGAAGTTCTGGCCGTAGTGCTCGACGTAGTCGTACATGCTGTCGGCGACCGCGGCCTCGCGGACGAGCATCACCCTGCGGCCGAGCCCGCCGTAGACCGGCTTCAGCACCAGCGGGCAGCCGAGCACGTCGAGCGCCTTCGCCAGGTCGGCCCGGGTCAGCACCAGGCGGTACGGCACCGTCGCCAGTCCGATCTGGCGCAGCCGGGCGAGCGCGGTCACCTTGTTCGAGCAGAGCGCGATCGTCTCCGCCGAGTTGATCACGCTCTCGTCGGTCGCCCCCGAGGCGATCGACTCGGCGATCAGCGGCCCGCGCACGAAGCTGCGGCTGCGGATCAGGTAGGCGCCCGCGGCCGGAAGGTCCTCGCGCGAGCCACAGCAGAGCTCGCCGTCGTTGAGCCACTCGGCGCTTGCGCCGCGCTCGCGTGCCGCCGCCAGGATCGCCTTCTCCTCCCAGCCGATGCGGTCGGCGACGATCGCGAGGTCGAGGACGCCGGCAGGCGTCGCGGCACCATCGCCGGACGGCTCCGGGACGAGCGACAGCGGCGTGCTCACAGCGCCGTCCTCGGACCGGCGCTCGTCGCGAGCAGGTCATCGACCGTCTCGCGCCGCACCACCACGCGACTCTCGCCGTCCTTGACGAAGACGACCGGCGGGCGCAGGAAGCCCATGTAGTTGCTGCCCATGTTGACCGTGTAGGCGCCCGTGCTCTGGACGGCGAGGATGTCCCCGGTCCGCAGCTCCGGCAGCATCCGGTCCGGGAAGAGGATGTCCGGCTCGGAGTGGCGGCCGCAGACCGTAACCCGCATCGCCGGCTCCCCGAACGGGTCGCGCGCCAGCTTGATCTCATGGTGGGCGTCGTACATCAGGTGACGCGGGTTGTCGGACAGCCCGCCGTCGACGATCACGTAGTGGATCCGCGCGTCGCCGGGCGGGCCGGCTGGCTTGATCGGCCCGATCGTGTAGAGCATCAGCCCGCTCTCGGCGACCACCGAGCGGCCGGGCTCGATGCCGAGTCGCACGTCGTCGGCGCACATCGGCGCGACCAGCTCGGCGAAGGTGCCGGCGATCGCGTCGACCCACTCCTCGACCGACGGCGGGTCGTGGCTCAGCAGGTAGCGCACCCCGCGCCCGCCGCCGGCGACGATCCGCCGCGGCGCGAAGTCGGGGTGGCGCTCTCGCGCCCGCGCGAGAACCTCGGCGACGCGCCCCATCGCCTGGCGGTACGGCTCGAAGTCGTGCAGCTGCGAGCTGAGGTGGAAGTGGATTCCGTCGAGTCGCAGCGACGGCTCAGACAGCGCGCGGTCGATCGCCATCGCGGCGAAGCCGTGCTCGATCGACAGTCCGAACTTCGTGTCGTCGCCGACCGTCAGGAAGGTCGGATCGTCGAGCCCGGTGACGGTCGGGTTGATCCGCACCAGCACGGGCTGGACCTTTCCGAGCCGCTCGGCGGTGCGGGCGATCGCCGCGATCTCGGTCAGGTTGTCGATCACGATCACGCCGCAATCGGCATCGATTGCGAACTCGAGATCGGCATCGGTCTTGAAGGTGCCGTGGTAGGTCAGCAGCTCGGGCGGGCAGCCGCAGTGCAGCGCCATGTTCATCTCGCCGACCGAGACGACCTCGAGCCCGAGCCCCTCCGACAGCGCCAGCTCCATCATCGCGGGGGCGGTGAATGCCTTGCACGCGTATGAGACGTCGATGTTCGGCCAGCGGGCCTCGAAGCCGTCGACGTAGGCGCGGCACATGCGGCGGATCTCCGCCTCGTCGTAGAGGTAAACCGGGGTCCCGTGCTCCTCGGCCAGATCGAGTGTCGAACACCCTCCGACTCTCAGGACCCCATCCCCTCCAACCTCCTGAGTCCCCAACAACATCAGCGCTGAACGTACACCATCTACACCCTTAGGTAAGTGAATATCTCCAACTTGCACGGCATGGGTCAGGTGGTAGGATCGCGGCGAGTTGCCGCCGGAGGGATGTGGTGACTGATCGCTATTGGAGGGAAGCGAGATGAAGGTCTCAGACGCGACGCTGCGCGATACCGCGCACATGGCTGGAGTGCACTTCAACGAGGACGACGCGCGGGTGCTCGCGGGTCTGCTCTGCGAAGTCGGCGTCGACATCGTCGAGGCCGGGATCGTCTCCAACGCCGACCGCAGCGAGGTGCCGCTGGTCAAGGCCGTCGTCGAGGTCGCCGGCCGCGAGCGGACCAAGACGGTGATCCTCGCCCGCTCGCGCAAGCAGGTCGAGGAGGATCTCGACGCCGCGCTCGAGACGGGCGCCGGCAACGTGATGCTGTCGATCCCGACGTCGCCGACACACGCGATGCTGAAGCTCCAGACCGACAGCGAGCGGCGGATCATGATGCTCGCCGCACGGACGATCGAGCTGGCGAAGTCGGCCGGTCTGTCGGTCACCTTCAGCGCCGAGGACGGCGCCCGCACCGACCCGGCGTTCCTTGAGCGCTACGTCGCCGCCGGCGCGGAGGCTGGCGCCGACCGCTTCCGGCTCGCCGAGACCGTGTCGTCGCTGGCGCCCAACGACGTCTCGGCGCTGATCGAGCGGCTGGTCGCCGCGGCCGGTCCGACCGAGGTCGAGATGCACTCGCACAACATGCTCGGCCTCTCGGTGGCCAATGCGCTTGCCGCCGCCGACGCGGGCGCGGCGTGGATCTCCTGCACGATCGACGGGCTCGGAGAGCGCGGCGGCAACACGCCGCTGGCGGAGATCCTCTGCGTGCTGAAGGTCCTGCGCGGCGAGGATCGCTTCGACCTGCGCCCGCTCTACGACCTCTCACGCGAGGCGGCGGCCCGTGCTGGGCTGCGCTGCAGCGCGACCACCGGCCCGACCGCCGAGCTGAGCTACCAGTACGAGATCCCCGGCCAGGTCCGTAACCCCTCGGCGTTCGAGCTGCTGCCGCCCGAGGAGGTCGGCAACCAGCGCGGTGTGCGGATCGGGTCGCGGCTGAAGCCTGCTCTGCTGGAGGCATTCCTGCCGGATGAGACGCTCGACGGCGCCGATGTGGTGGCCGTCACCGAGCGCATCCGCGCGAGCGCGCCCAGCGAGAAGCACGTCTGGGACCTCGCGACCCTCGACGAGCTCGTACGTAGTCAACGAACCGAGAGGGAGGTGTCGGTCAATGGAGGGAGTCTGCCCGGAGTGTGAGTTCGACTTCACCACGCCCGAGATGGAGGCTGGTGAGACGATCGTCTGCCGTGAGTGTCAGTTGACGCTTCAGGTGCGCGGCCAGGAGGGCGACGTGCTCGTCCTCGAGCCGGTTGAGGCGAGCCTGTCCGACTGGGGCGAGTAGTGGAGGAGGCCTACGACGCCGCGGCCGTCGAGGCCCGGCGTCAGCGCGAGTGGCGCGAGCGCGACGTCTACGCGACGCCGCCGCCGACGCCGGGGCGGCCGGATGCGTATGTGAAGGCGGTCTGCCCATTCACGTCGGGTCACATCCACGTCGGCCACGTGCGCAGCTACACGATCGCCGACGCCTACGCGCGCTGGCGGCGGATGTCTGGCGATGCGGTGCTCTTCTCGATCGGCTTCGACGCCTTCGGGCTGCCGGCCGAGCTGGCGGCGATCGCCAACGGGGAGTCGCCGGCCGACTGGGTCCAGCGCTCCTACGAGCACATGCTCGACCAGTTCGAGCGGATGGGCTTCTCGTTCGACTGGGAGCGCGTCTTCGTCAGCTCCGACGAGGAGCAGTACAAGTGGTCGCAGTGGCTCTTCCTGGCGTTCCTCGATGCCGGTCTGCTCTACCAGGAGGAGGCCAACGTCGACTGGTGCGACAGCTGCCAGACGACGCTCGCGTCGCTGCAGGTCGAGGACGGCCGCTGCTGGCGCTGCAACGGCCCGGCGCGACTGATCAAGCGCAAGCAGTGGTTCCTGCGCATCAGCGCCTACATCGAGGAGAACGAGCGCGGCATCGAGGCCCACGCCGACCTGTGGGACAGGCCCGCCCTGACGGCGCAGCGCGCGATCCTCGGCCGGATCGACGGGGTCGAGGTCGACCTGCGCGGCGGTGACGGTGCGGCGCTGACCTGCTTCACGGAGTACCCCGACGCGGCCGGCCAGGCGCGCTTCGTGGCGATCTCGCCGCGCGATCCGCGGCTCGAGACGCTGCTCGGCGACCGGACCGAGGTGCTCGCCGAGCTCGAGGAGGTCCGCCAGGGCGGCTGGCAGCGCGGCGACCGCTCGGCGGAGAGCGTGCCGGCGATCGACACCGGCGTCACGCTGACCGCGCCCAACGGCGCCGAGCTGCCGCTGGTCATCTCACCGGCGGTCGACGGGCGCTACGGCCCGACCGCCGCGCTCGGCATCCCCGCCGCGGACGAGAGCGACGGCGTGATCGCCCGCCGGCTCGACATCGGCCAGCCGGCCGTCCCGCCGGCGAGCGCGAACGGGACGGTGCCGAAGCCGGCGGTCCGCTACCGCGCCGGCGACTTCGCGATCTCGCGCCAGCGCTCGTGGGGGGCGCCGATCCCGATGGTCCACTGCGAGAGCTGCGGTGTCGTCCCCGTGCGCAAGGAGGACCTGCCGGTTGCCTTGCCGCGCGATCTCAAGCCAACCGGCGAGGGCAACCCGCTCGCCGCGCGCGAGGCCTTCATGGCGACGAGCTGCCCCAGCTGCGGCGGCGACGCCCGTCGCGAGACGGACACGCTCGACTGCCACTTCGACGATCTCTGGATGTGGCTGCCGACCTGCGTGCCGAAGGCCGATCGCGCGCAGCAGATGTTCGACCACCCGGAGTGCGAGCGCTGGCTGCCGGGGGCGATGCTGATCCACGGCGCCGACGGCGGCGGCTACTTCTTCGACCAGCGGGTGACCGCGAAGGCGCTGCGCGACATCGGTCCGCTGGCGCACCTGGCCGACGGCGAGCAGTTCGACGGCGCGGTGATGCACGAGATGGTCACCCAGGACGGTCGCAAGATGAGCAAGCACCTCGGCAACGTCGTCGACCCCGACGACCTGATGGGCCGGGTCGGCGCGGACACGACCCGCCTTGCGGTGCTCCACGGCGCTCGGCCGTCGCGGGCGCTGAACTGGACCGAGAACGCCGTCCAGTACTGCGGCAAGTTCCTCTCCGACCTCTGGGCCTACGCCGCCGAGCGGCTGCCCGGACCGACGCCCGACGAGGCGGCGGGTGGCGAGGACCCCGACGGCGCCCTGCAGCGTCGTGAGCGGCTCGAGGGCTGGACGGCGACCGCCGCCGAGAAGGTCACGGAGGATCTGGAGCGGGTCGAGATGCAGCGCGCCGTCAAGAACGCGATGCGCCTCTTCGAGCGGATCGAGGAGTTCGACGCCAAGTCCCGCCGCGCCAACCGCGGCGAGCTCGCTCCCGCCGACGCGCGCGCGATCGTGGACGCCTTGAAGGTGCTCGCGCTGCTCTTGACGCCGTTTGCCCCCCACGTCGGCGAGGAGCTCTGGCTCGCCTCCGGCGCCGAGGGGCCGATGACCTGGCCGGCTGCGGCAGACGCTGAGAAAGCGCTTCGGAAGCCGGTGGCGAGCTAAGGCTCGGCCACCGGCCCGTGCGTCTGACCCTCCATCCGCGTCCCTCCTACGCGAACACCGCCGGCCGGGGCGGGCACTTGGCCGGTAAAGAGTCTGAGCACCATCCCTGCCCTCCAGTCAGGGAGCCGAAGTTTGAGAAAGTTGGCGTCTCCAAAGAGGAACACGACCTTACCCCGGGGCGCTCGACGGTGTCAAGGTCCGATCTCGAAATGAACACATTCGCGCGGGGGGTTAGCATATGCGCGATGAACAAGAGAACAGAGATCCGGACCGATCTCGGCAAGGCGATCCGCGAGCTGCGCGAGGCGCGCGGACTGACTCTCGATTCCCTGGCAGACAAGGCGGGAATGCACACCACATACCTCTCGCGCATCGAGCGCGCGCACAGCAGCCCGACGTGGGAGAAGATCACCGCGCTAGCCGACGCGCTCGACCTGCCGGTCTCGGCGATCGCCACGGCTGCCGAGGCCCAGGCGAAGAAGCGGTCCAAGAGCTCCTGATCTGACGTCGCCGGCCTTCTGGAAGCCGGCGGCGAAGCGCATGGCTTCAAGCCGCCGGCCCGTGACGTTCGGTCCAGTGGTTCGCGCCCTCCATTCGCGAACCGTCCGGCCGGGCGGGCGGTGGCCGGATTGGGCCGAATCGGCACCTTCCCTGCCCTCCTCAGGGAGCCAGAAGATGAGTCGCCCGACCGTCGCTAGATCGAAACACGAACTTATCCCGCGCTTCTGGAGAAGTCAAGAGTCCCGTCTGTAACCCAAGTGGGCCCGAGGTTTACAAACGTGTGTTCGGTGGTACAGTTCTACTGTCCTTAGAACTAATAAGCTTTCAAACGCATACCCGGAGCCCCCGGAAGGAGCCACACCAGATGGCAGAGCAGACCCCCACGCAGCGCAAGGCGACCGCCAAGAAGGCCGCTGCTACCCGCAAGCGCAACACCGCGGCACGTACCGCCAAGACCGCCAAGACTTCGGCGAAGGCGACCCGCACTTCGGCCGCCAAGGCCACGACGCAGACCGTCGACGCCGGCGTCCTGACGCTCGACAACGTCGCCCTGCAGGCTGAGCGCGCGGTCCTGATCCCCGTCGGCGCGGCGCTCGTCGCCCGCGACGCGGTCGTCGACATCACGAAGCCCTTCACCAGCCGCGTAACGGCCGAGAAGGAGCTCAAGAAGTTCGAGCGTCGCGGCAACACCGCCCGCAACAACGTCCGCCGCGAGGTCAAGCGCACCCGCACGCGCGTCGAGCGCGAGCTGCGCCAGCGTCGCACGGACGCGCGTTCGCGCGTCGAGGGCGTCCGCGGTGACCTCCAGAAGCAGGTCACCGAGGTCCAGTCGAACGCGACCGGTCTGGCCAAGAAGGTCCAGGAGCAGGTCGCCGCGATCGCGTAGCACCGAAGCACTTTTCTCCTCCCCAGCGAAGGGCTCCCATCTGGGAGCCCTTCGTCTTTCTGGGGCCCGGCTAGAGAAACGACTCTGCGACAATGGCCCCGATGCCTACCGAGGAGCAGATCAACGAGGCGCTCAGCAAGGTCATCGACCCTGAGCTGCGCAAGAACATCGTCGAGCTTGGGATGGTCCGCTCGATCAACCAGCACGACGACGGTCACGTCGAGGTCGTTGTCTCGCTGACGACCGCCGGCTGTCCGATCCGCTCGCACTTCGAGGACGCGGTCGCCGAGCACGTCGGCGCGCTCGAGGGCGTCACGCGCGTGAGCGTCGGCTTCGACGTGCTCAGCGCCGACGAGAAGCAGAACCTCCAGAAGCGGCTCGGCCGCGGAGCGCTGCCGCAGGGCGCGCTCGCCCAGGTCAAGAACGTGATCTGCGTCGGCTCCGGCAAGGGCGGCGTCGGCAAGTCGACCCTGACCGCGAACCTCGCCGCAGCGCTGCAGGCCGAGGGCAAGGCCGCCGCCGCGCTCGATGCCGACGTCTGGGGCTACTCGATCCCGCGCATGCTCGGCGTCCACGGCCGCCCCGACATCGACGGCCAGCGCAAGATCTTGCCGCTCGAGTCGCCCGACGGGGTCAAGGTCATCTCGATCGAGTACTTCCTCGACCGCGCCGACCAGGCGATCGTCTGGCGCGGCCCGATGCTCCACAAGGCGATCCGCCAGTTCCTCGAGGACGTCGCCTGGGGCGAGCTCGACTACCTGCTGATCGACCTGCCGCCAGGCACCGGCGACGTGACGATGACGCTCTCGTCTCTGTTGCCGCAGGCGCGCTTCCTGATCGTGACGACCCCGCAGCCGGCCGCTCAGAAGGTCGCCAAGCGAGCCGCCGAGGCGGCCGCGAACTACGACCTCGAGGTCGTCGGGATCGTCGAGAACATGTCCGGCTTCACGGCGCCCAACGGCGAGCGCTTCACGATCTTCGGCGAGGGCGGCGGCCGCGAGCTCGCCGACGAGATCGAGGTCCCACTGCTCGGCCAGATCCCGCTCCAGGAGGAGCTGCGGCTCGGCGCCGACGAGGGCCGCCCGCTGGTCGTCGAGGATCCCGACAGTCCGGCGGCGCAGGCGATCCGCCACACCGCGCGCGGTCTGATCGCGGCCACGCCGCAGGTCGATCCGGTCTTCCAGGACGCGTCCGGCCCTGCCCTCGCGGGCGTCCCGGAGGTCACCGGCACGGCGCTGCCGATGGCTCCCTAGACCCGAAGCGGCAAAACCCCCGAAACCCTATGTAGTATCAGGAGCACAATGGCTTACGTAATCGCAGAGCCCTGCATCGGCACCAAGGACAACTCGTGCGTCGAGGTCTGTCCGGTGGACTGCATCCACCCGACGCCCGACGAGCCCGGCTACGACGCCGCCGAGATGCTCTACATCGATCCCGACGAGTGCATCGACTGCGATGCCTGCGTCGAGGCGTGCCCGGTCGATGCTTGCTTCGCCGAGGATCAGCTCCCCACGGAGTGGGCGAAGTTCACCGAGATCAACGCGAACTACTTCAAGGCCGCGTAGCTAGCCGTTCCTCGCGTCTAGGGTTCTAGACGTGATTCTCCTTACGGGAGCGACGGGGACGGTCGGGTCGGCGGTGCTGCGGCGGCTGACGGCCGCCGGGATGCCGGTCCGCTGCCTGGTCCGCGATCCGAAGCGGCTGGGCCCGGAGCGCGTGCGGGTCCAGATCGCGCTAGGCGATCTGGCGAACCCCGCGTCGTTCCGCAACGCGCTGCGCGGGGTCGACACCGTCATCCACCTCGCGGCCTCGATCCGCGACCAGCCGCGCGGCTCGATCGAGGAGCTGAACGCGATGGCGACGCTGCGGCTCGTGCGGGGGGCCGAGAAGGCGGGCGCCAAGCGGTTCGTCTTCGCCTCGGCGCTGAACGCGAGCCTCCAGTCGCCGACTCGCTTCTTCCGCGCCAAGGCACTCGCCCGCCGCGCGGTCGAGGCTGCCGACCTCGAGACGACGGTCTTCTCGCCATCGATCGTCTACACGCCCGGCGACCCGTGGCTGACGATCCTCGACCGCTTCTCCCACCTGCCGGTGATGCCGATCGCCGGCGACGGCGAGACCCGCTTCCAGCCGATCTGGGCCGAGGACGTCGCGGACTGCGTCATGGCGGCGCTCGAGCGTCCGCCCGGCCCGTCCGAGAGCGGCCACCGCGCCTTCGACCTCGCCGGCCCCGAGACGCTCTCCTACGACGAGATCGCCGAGCTGGCGCTGCGCCCGACCGGCCGCCGCCGGCCGCTCCTCCACGTCCCGATGCCCGCTGTCCGCGCCGGCCTGCGCGGCCTCGAACGGATCGCCGGCCCGGCCGTCTTCGCCACCGCCGAGGAGGCCGACCTGATGGAGGAGCCGATGACCTCCCCACGCGGAACCGCCGACGCCGAGTCGCTCGGCGTCAACCCGCTGCGCATGAGCGCCGTCCTCGGCGCCGCCCCCGCCGCCGCGGCCTAGCTCGGCGCGACGATCGTGAAGCGTGCCGTTTTGGCGACGTATGGGCGTGGGCCGGGCGTCACGGAGGCCGAGACGGTCATCCGGTAGCTGCCCGGGGCGAGCGCCTTGCGGCCGATCCGGCCGCTGAAGGGGATCCGCTGCGCCCCGGCCGTGAGCCCCTTGCGGTCGAACGCCCGCCCGGCCTTGACCCAGCGCGTGCAGCTCTTGCGACCGCGCAGCTTGCGCGTCGGCTTGACGCAGCGCCCACCCGCCCGGCGGCCCTTCGCCTTCCGCTCGACGGTAATCCTCACGTCTCCGGCGCGGTTGAGCGAGAAGCGGATCGAGCTGCCCGCCGGAACCCGCTTCTTCGCCTTGCCCTTGCCGCGCTTGCGCGCGCTGACCGGCGTTGCGGCCTTCGCGACCCGGAATCGCTTCGGCATGAGCCTCAGTCCGTCGATGCGGATGATCTGGTCGACGATCGGCGGAGCCGGCGGCTCGAGTCCGCTGACCCGCGCGACCTTCTTGGCGTCGTTGCCATTGAGGCCCTGGAGCGCGACCCACAGCGTGTTGTTCGGTCCCGGCGCGAGGTAGCGCGGCCCGCCCTCCGCGCCGAAGCCGCCGAGCTGGCTGTACTGGCCGTCGGCGGTCAGGCGGCCGAGGTTGTTGGTGATCGGCTGGGCGAACCAGTAGGCCTGGTCGGCCCCGAAGGCGACGCCAAAGGGGTCGGAGCCCGCCGCCGCCTCGGTCATCAGCGGCGATCCGCCGGCGACCAGTCGCCCGACGCGGTTCGACGGGTTGGAGAAGCCGATTTGGCCGTTGAGCCCGCCCGCCACCTCCTGCAGGCCGCCGCCGATCGGATAGCGCGTCGGCACGCCGGCGGTCGTAACGCTGGCGATCTCCTCGGCGCCGAAGTCCGCGACCCACAGCAGGTCGCCGCTGCTCGCGATGCCGCGCGCGGAGGTGAGGACCGGGAAGGGCGTGACCGTGCCCGCGGGGGTGATCCGCAGCACCTTGTCGGCACTCGCGGTCCAGAGATTGCCATCAGGGCCGTTGACGATCGTCTGCGGCTGGACGATGTCGGCGGCGAAGACGTCGGCCGGCGGCGCCGGAGTCGTCGGGCTCGCCGGGTCGAAGCGGACGACCTTGGTCGCGATCGTGACCCAGAGCTTGTCGCCCGGACCGCTGACGATGCCGATGGCGCCGGCGAGCGAGTCGTTGTCGTACTCGGTCACCGTCCCGTCCATGGCGATCCGCGCGATCTCGTTGCCGAGGCCGTTGCCGCCGAACGTGACCCACATCGCGCCGTCCGGCCCCTGGGCGATCCGCTGCGGGTTCTTGGTCAGGGTGAACTCGCCGTCGACAGCGGGGGCGGCTTCCGCCCGGCCGGTCGCCAGCAGCACCAGGCAGATCGCGACGACAAGGGTGAGGAGACGCTCGGGCATCGTTTTCATGCTCCCAGAACGACCGAGGGCCCGGCGAATTACGCCGGGCCCTCGGAGAACTTCAAGACAGCGCGGAAGCGCTGGTTACATCATGCCGCCCATGTCGGGCATGCCGCCGGGCATGCCGCCGCCGGCGCCACCCTCCTCGGGCATCTCGGCGATGATCGCCTCGGTGGTGAGGATGTTCTTGCCGATCGAGGCTGCGTTCTGCAGCGCCGAGCGGGTCACCATCGCGGGATCGATCACGCCGGCCGCGACGAGGTCCACGATCTCACCGCTGTCCGCGTTGAGGCCGTGGTTCTTCTTCGCCTTGCGGACGTCGTTGACGACGACCGAGCCCTCCAGGCCCGCGTTGTGCGCGAGCTGGCGGACGGGCTCCTCGAGCGCACGCAGGATGATCTGCGCGCCGGTCTTCTCGTCGCCCTCGAGGCCGTCGACCTCGATCGCCTTCGACGCCGTCAGCAGCGCGACGCCGCCGCCCGGGACGATGCCCTCCTCGAGGGCGGCCCGGGTGGCCTGCAGCGCGTCCTCGACGCGGTGCTTCTTCTCCTTCAGCTCCGTCTCGGTGGCCGCGCCGACCTTGACGACGGCGACGCCGCCGGAGAGCTTCGCGAGGCGCTCCTGCAGCTTCTCGCGGTCGAAATCGCTGTCGGTGTTCTCGACCTCGGACTTGATCTGGCTGATCCGGCCCTTGATCGCGTCGCCGTCACCGGCGCCGTCGACGATGGTCGTGTTGTCCTTGCCGACGACGACGCGACGCGCGCGGCCGAGCTGGTTGATCTGGGTGTTCTCCAGCTTCAGGCCGAGGTCCTCGGTGATGACCTCGCCGCCGGTCAGGATGGCGATGTCCTCGAGGATCCGCTTGCGGCGGTCGCCGAAGCCCGGGGCCTTGACCGCGACGCCGGTGAAGGTGCCGCGCAGCTTGTTGACGACCAGCGTCGCCAGGGCCTCGCCCTCGAGGTCCTCGGCGATGATCAGGATCGGCTTGCCGGCCTGGATGACCTGCTCCAGGACGGGCAGCACGTCGCGGACGGCGCCGATCTTGGAGTTGGCGATGAGGATGTACGGATCCTCGAGCACGGCCTCCATGCGGTCCTGGTCG
>CAZVRI010000062.1:11409-15395 GCA_964629855.1 uncultured Thermoleophilaceae bacterium | reverse complement strand
CCGCGCAGCAGCCGCTCAACAACGTCGTGCGGACCGCGATCGAGGCGCTCGCCGGCGTGCTCGGCGGCACCCAGTCGCTGCACACCAACTCCTACGACGAGGCGCTCGCGCTGCCGACCGAGGAGGCGGTGCGCGTCGCGCTGCGCACCCAGCAGATCATCGCCGGCGAGACCGGCGTGACGAACACCGCCGACCCGCTCGGCGGCTCCTACTTCGTCGAGGCGCTGACCGACCGGATGGAGTCGCAGGCGCGGCGCTACTTCCGCCGCATCGACGAGCTCGGCGGGATGGTCGAGGCGGTCCGCACCGGCTTCCCGCAGCGCGAGATCGCCGATGCGTCGTACGTGCTCCAACACGAGATCGACACCGGCCGGCGGCCGGTCGTCGGCGTCAACTGCCACCGCGACGACAGCGAGACCCCGATGGAGATCCTGCGGATCGACGCGGCGCTCGAGCGCAAGCAGCTCGACCGGCTCGAGCGGGTTCGCGCGAAGCGCGACGACAGCGCGGTCGAGGAGTCGCTGGCGGCGCTGCGCCAGGCGGCGGACAGCGACGAGAACCTGATGCCGTACCTGATCGAGGTCGCGCGGGTCAGTGCCAGCGAGGGCGAGATCGTCAGCGCGCTGCAGGAAGTGTTCGGCAAGTACCAAGAGACGCCGGTCTTCTGAGATGGCGGCCGCCGCCGACAGCGCGACGCGGCTCGACCTCGTCGCCGAGGCGCGCCGCCAGTGGGAGGCGCGCTGGGGGCCGCAGCCGGCGCTGCCGATGGCCGCGATCACCTCGGTGATGCGCGTCCAGCAGTTGCTGATGGCCGACCTCAACGCGCTGTTGAAGCCGCTCGACCTGACCTTCCCGCGCTACGAGGCGCTGATGCTGCTCGAGTTCTCCAGTCGCGGGTCGCTGCCGCTCGGCAAGATCGGCGAGCGGCTGCAGGTCCACCGGACCAGCGTCACCAACATCGTCGACCAGCTCGAGCGGTCGGGCTTCGTGCGGCGGGTGCCGCACGACGAGGATCGCCGCGCGGTGCTCGCCGAGATCACGCCCGCTGGCCGGCGGGCGGCCGCGGCGGCGACCGAGGCGATGCACGACGCCGAGTTCGGAGTCGCCGGCACCGACCGCTCCGACCTCGAGTCGATCGTCGCGATCCTCGACGGCGTGCGCCACCGCGCCGGCGACTTCTAGCGCACGGTTCGTATTCCCAAGGCGGGGTACGGCCCTGTCTGGACCTAGGGACCCGATCGAGAAGAGGTGCATCGACGATGGCCGAGGTGCAGGAGCGCGAGGCGAAGCTGATCCAGTACCTGAACGAGGCTTACGGCAAGGAGCGGGAGCTGACCACCGCCCTGCAGGGTCACATTTCCCTGACCACGCGGGACGCCTACAAGAAGCGGCTCAAGGAGCATCTCAAGGAGACCAAGGCGCAGGCGAAGGGCCTCGAGCGGCGGATCAAGCAGCTCGGCGGCAAGGCAGAGGCGCTCGACCTACCGGGTCCCGACGCGCTCGGCGAGGCGGCTGGCAAGGCGCAGGCGACGGCGAAGAAGGCGGTCGCGGCGGCCAAGGGCCCGCTGCACGGGCTGCGCGGCGACGGCAGCGCGGAGAAGATGCTCAAGAACGCCAAGACGGAGTTCTCCGACGAGGCGGAGGAGATCGCCAACTACCACGCGATCGAGACGCTCGCCGAGGCCGTCGGCGACAGCGACACCGCGAAGCTGGCGCGCGAGTTCCGGCGCCAGGAGGAGCGGATGGCGAAGTTCCTCGAGCGGACGATCGCCTCGCTGACGAAGGAGGTCGTGCGCGACGAGATCCCGGCCGCGCAGCGTAAGAAGCCGGCGGCGAGGCGGCGGACGAACTCGCGCGCGAAGGTCAAGCCGCGCCCGAAGGCGAAGCGCTCTTAGACGTCCTGAACCTGGAGCAGGCTGGTCGTGCCGGGCGCGTTGCTCGGCAGGCCGGCCGTGATTGCGACGCGCTGGCCGGAGGTGATCCATTCGAGGTCAGCGGCACGCGATACGGCGGCCGCGATCAGCGCCTCGGTCGTGGCGCAGTTCGGCAGTCGGTTGGCCTCAACACCCCACATCAGGCTGCAGCGCCGGACCACCTCCTCGCTCGGGGAGAGTGCGTAGACCGGCACCTCGGGGCGGTGCGCCGAGATCAGCCGCGCCGAACGACCGGTGAGCGTCGGGCAGAGGATCGCGGCCAGGCCGAGCTGGCGCGCGGCGGCACAGGCGTTGTGCGCGACGGTGTAGGCCGGGTCGCGCGCGTCGCGGGCGACCCGGTGCTCGTTCCACTCGGCGATCGGCGCCGCGGGCTCGGTCCGTTCGGCGATCGAGGCCATCATCTTGACCGCCTCGACCGGGTGTGCCCCGACGGCGGTCTCCTGCGAGAGCATCAGCGCGTCGGTTCCGTCGAGGATCGCGTTGGCGACGTCCGTCACCTCGGCGCGGGTCGGCCGCGACGAGGTGACCATCGACTCGAGCATCTGGGTGGCGGTTATGACCGGCCGCGCGTGCTCGCCGGCGAGCGCGATCACACGCTTCTGGACCAGCGGCACCTGCTGCAGCTCGAGCTCGATCCCAAGGTCGCCGCGGGCGACCATCACGCAGTCGGCGGCCTGGACGATCGCCTCGGCGCTGCGCACCGCCTGCGGCTTCTCGATCTTCGCGATCAGCGGCAGCTCGGTGTGCTCGCGCACGCCCTCGACGTCCTCCGGCCGGCGCACGAACGACAGCGCCACCATGTCGACGCCGATCGACTCGCCGAAGCGCAGCAGCTCGAGGTCGCCCTCGGGAACCGACGGCAGCGCCATCAGCTCGCCGGGGACGTTGACGCCCTGGCGCGAGGCGACCGGGCCACCGAGGTCGACACGCACGTCGACTTCCCCTTGGGGCTCGCGCACGCGCTCGACGCAGAGCCGCACCGAGCCGTCGGCGAGGAAGATCTCGTCGTTGGGCTCGACCGCCTCGGAGAGGCCGCCCCAGGCGACCGACATCCGTTTCGCGTCGCCCTCGATCGTGTCGCCACAAAGCAGCGTCAGCGTGTCTCCGGCGTGCAGCTCGACGACGTCGTCGCGCAGCGGCCCGATCCGCAGCTTCGGGCCGGGCAGATCCTGGAGGATCGCGACCTGGCGACCGGCGCGGTTGGCGGCCTCGCGCACCCGCTCGGCGGTCGCCGCCTGGCTCTCCGGCGTCCCGTGGGCGAAGTTCAGTCGCGCGACGTCGAGACCGGCCTCGACCAGCCGCGCGAGCGTCTCGGCGTCGTCGGACGCCGGGCCGATCGTGGCGACGATCTTGGTTCTACGCACGCCACTCCCCGATCACCCGAAGAAGACCTCAGCCGTCTCGTACAGCGACGGGTCGAGCAGCTTCGGCTCGCGCAGCGCCTCGTCGAGGCCGACGCGGACCATGTCGGTCGCGTGCAGGCCGACCATCTGGCCGAAGGCGCCATCGGCGACGGCGTCCATAGCGGCGACGCCGAAGCGGGTCGCCAGCACGCGGTCGTAGGCCGTCGGAGTGCCGCCACGTTGAATGTGGCCGAGGATCGTCATCCGGCTCTCGAAGCCGGTGCGGCGCTCGATCTCGCGCTCGAGCTCGACGGCGATCCCACCGAGTCGGACGTGACCGAAGGCGTCGACCTGTTTGTCGTCGCTGACCTCCATCCCACCGGCCGGCGTCGCGCCCTCTGACACGACGACGATCGAGAAGGTCCGCCCGCCGGAGTGGCGCCGTTCGATGCTCGCGCAGACGGCCTCGATGTCGAACGGCCGCTCCGGGACGAGGATCGCGTCGGCGCCGCCGGCCATTCCGCTGTAGGTGGCGATCCAGCCGGCATGGCGGCCCATCACCTCGAGGATCATCACGCGGTGGTGCGACTCGGCCGTGGTGTGCAGGCGGTCGATCGCGTCGGTCGCGATCTGGACGGCGGTCTGGAAGCCGAAGGTGAAGTCGGTGCCCCCGAGATCGTTGTCGATCGTCTTCGGCACGCCGACGATC
>CAZVRI010000062.1:0-11399 GCA_964629855.1 uncultured Thermoleophilaceae bacterium | reverse complement strand
GTGTCCTCGCCGCCGATCGGGATCAGCGCGTCGACGCCGTGGGCGGAGAGGGTCGCGACGATCTGGTCGGCGCCGCCATCCTCCTTGTAGGGATTGGTCCGCGAACTGCCGAGGATCGTCCCGCCGCGCGGCAGGATGCCCGCCGTGGACTGGGGCGTCAGCTCGGTGACGCTACCGGCGATCGCGCCCGCCCAGCCGTTGCGGAAGCCGACGAGCTCGTGGCCGCCCAGCTGTGCGCCGCGCCGGACGATGCCGCGGATTACCGCGTTCAGTCCTGGGCAGTCACCGCCCCCGGTGAGCATTCCGACCCGCATTAGTTCGAGGCTACCCGTGGCTGGGCCGCGCGTACCAATGCTGCGACGATCTTGCTGCGCTCGTCGACCTCCGGGTGCCAGAGCACGCCGAGCGTGAAGTCGTGGTCGGGATGCTCGACCGCCTCGACGATCGCATCGGGAAGCGCGTGGCCGGTCGCCTTGAGGCCCTCTCCGATCTCGTCGATGGCCTGGTGGTGGTGGGACCGGACCGTGATCCGCTCGGCCCCAGCGGCGCGTGCGGCGAGCGAGCCGGCTTCGAGCTCGACCTCGTGGTCGGAGAATGTTCCGGGAGTCGCGAGGTGGTGGTCGTCGCCGACGACGTCGGGCAGGTGCTGGATCAGCGTGCCGCCACAGGCGACGTTGACCATCTGTCCGCCGCGGCAGATGCCGAGCAGCGGCAGGCCGCGCTCCATCGCGCCGTAGGCGAGCGCGAGCTCGAAGCGGTCGCGCTCCGGACGGGTCGGCCCGGTGTGCGGTCCGGGCGTCGCGCCGTAGGTCCCGGGATCGACGTCGGCGCCGCCGATCAGGATCAGACCGTCGAGCTTGTCGAGCAGCTCATCGGGCTTCTCGGCGACCTCGTCGTCGGGCGGCACGATCAGCGCCAGTCCGCCGGCGAGCTGGACGGCGTCAACGTAGGCCAGCGGCACGAGCGCCGCATCGGAGTCCCAGTGGCTCCAGCGCGCACGCTCGACGGCGGCGCAAATTCCGATCGCAGGGGTCATGCGACGAAACCTACTCCCGTAGGATCGCCGGCATGGATTTACGCAAGGAGAAGGTCGTCGTCGAGACCGACCGCTACCGCGTCACCGGCTCGATGACCCTCCCCGCGGAGGGCTTCCGCAGCCGTCTCTCCGACCATGTCAACCGCGACGACCTCACCTTCTTCACGATCGAGGACGCCGAGCTGTTCCCACTCGACGGCGGCGAGGCCCGCACGGTCCCGGTCCTGATGCTCGCCCGCGCACACGCGCGGCTGGTGATCCCGGGCGACTGATGACGGCGCGGACACGGTCGTCTGCCTCGTCACCACCCCGCCCGACCGCGCGCACGACATCGCCGAGACCCTCGTCGCCAAGCGCCTTGCCGCCTGCGTCAACATCGTCGCGCAGGTCAACTCCGTCTACCGCTGGGAGGGCAAAGTCACCCGCGACGACGAGTCGCTCCTCATCGTCAAGACCCTCCACCCCACCGTCCCCGCGATCGAGGACGAGCTACGCCGCATCCACCCCTACGACACCTTCGAGCTGATCGCCCTCGACGTGGCCGACGGCGCCGCCCCGTATCTCAGCTGGATCGGGGAGTCCGTGGACGCGGGCTGAAGCGGTGAGGGTGGGATTCGAACCCACGATACGGTTTCCCGCATACACGCTTTCCAAGCGTGCTCCTTAAGCCACTCGGACACCTCACCAGGTCCGGAGAGCCTACAAGCCGAGGTCGCGCACGCCGCGCTCGTCCCAGCCGAGGTGGTGGGCGATCTCGTGGCGGACGGTGCGGGTGACCTGGGAGCGCAGGAGGTCGTAGTCGTGGCCGAAGTCGCGCTCGAGGGTGTCCTCGTAGATGATGATCCGGGTCGGGTAGTTGTCGCGCGCGACGGTGTCGCCGTAGTAGTGGCCGTAGGCGCCCTCCTCGCGCCCACGGCGTGAGACGACGACGGGGATGTCCTTCAGGACCTCCTGGAACTCGTCCGGCAGCTCGTCGAGCGCCTCGGCGACGAGATCGTCGAAGTTGGTCGGCGGGGCCTCGGGGACCGGCAGCCGGGCGAGCGTCTCGCTGCGCTGGATGATCCGCTCGATCTCGGGCTCGCTCGGACCGTCGCCCATCAGCGCGACTGTCGCCCAGGCGGTGAACAAGACGAGCGCGGTCGCGCCCATCAGCAGCGTGATCAAGTCCTCCGCTCCGGATAGCTCCGGCGGGTTGAGCAGGAACAGCAGCATGCCGACGACGAACGCCGCGGCGGCTGCGGCCTTCAACGGTTGGCGCAGCGAATCCCTCACAGGTCAAGCGTAGTCGGGCGCGCAAGTCGCTCCGGCTGACTGGCCAGTCAGCCAGTCCGGTAAAGTCTGGCTTCGTGGACTCGCAGATCGAGCAGGACGCGCCGGCCATCGACTTCGACCGCGCGACCGCGATCGAGCCGCTCGCCGGCAACCGCTTTGTGGGCGAGGTCGAGGATGGCTGGGGCGCGCCGCCCGGACCGAACGGCGGGTACCTCGCCGCGATCCTCACACGAGCGCTGGAGCAGGTCATCGCCCCGGAAGGCGACCGCCAGCTGCGCTCGCTCGCCACCCACTACCTGCGCCCCTCCCAGCCGGGCCCGGTCGAGGTCGCCGTCGAGATCGTCCGCGCGGGCAAGCGCTTCTCGACCGGCCGCGCCACCGCGTTCCAGAACGGCAAGGAAACGATGACCGCGCTGGGCGCGTTCTCGACGGCCGGGCTGGCGGCGGCCGCGACCTGGACCCCGGACCTCCCAGCGGCGGCCCCCGCCCCGACTCGCGACGCCACCCGCATCCCCTCCGCCGACTACCGCCCCGACAGCGACGGCTGGCTGGAGACGACCGCCGAGATGCCGTCGATCGTCTCGCGCGTGAAGATCGCTCCGCGGCTCGGCGGCAAGCCGTTCTCCGGTCGCCCGCTGGCGCCGGGCGAGCCCGCCGAGACCGGCGGCTGGATCGAATCGCCCACCCCCCGCCGGATCGACGCCGCCTACATCGCCCTCCTCGCCGACGTCTGGTGGCCACCGTCGCTCGAGCCGCTGAGCGCTCCGGCGATCGCACCGACGATCGACCTCACCGTCCACATCCGCGCCGACCTCCCACCGGAGGGCCTGCCCGACCAGCCCGTCCTCGGCCGCTTCCGCACCACCGCCGCGGTCAACGGAATGATGGAGGAGGACGGCGAGCTCTTCCTCGCCGATGGCACCCTGCTCGCCCAGTCCCGCCAGCTCGCGCTGCTGGCGCCGTTCGGCTAGCCCGCTTTGTTGAGCTACCCACCTATGTGGTGGGTAGTCGCGCAAAGGCACGGGCGTCGAGCACCCGCACGATCCGGATGACCGTCGCCGCTGGCGTGTCCACGATCTGCCGCCATGTGACGCGAACGACGGCGAACCCCTGCGCCTGCAGTTCGGAATCGCGGAGGCGATCGCGTTCGAAGGAGGACCGCGTCGAATGGAACGCGTAGCCGTCGACCTCGACGACCACTCGTTCGACCCGCCAGCAGAGATCCACCTCGTAGCGCCCGACCCTGACGTTCGTCTCCGGCACAGTCACACCGCGAGCAGCCAGTGCCTCGAGCAGACGACGCTCAGCTTCCGAGCGAGTCAGCGCCGGCCCGCGGCTATCGGTGAGCAAGCGCCGCAATTGGGCGGCGCCACGCCTTCCCCGGCATCTCTCCAGCACCTGTAGAAGGTCGGCTTCGCTGACGAGGCGTGCGACGAATGCCTCGTTGACGGCGCGACGAAACGCCCGCTGTCGGAGCACTGACCCTAGGTCGAGCAGCGTCCGTGCAGGCGCCGTAAGTCGTAGACCCTCCCGCCGGCGGATGTCAATGGCCGCCAATCGCCCAACCCTCCGGTGCCGGATGCGGGGCTTTAGACCACAGTCGCGACCGACCACCGTGACGTCGACCTCTCCGATCGGCGCGCTCGATCATCCCCCAGATCGCTCCCGCGCTGCGATGGCTCAGCACAGCTTGCGGTCCACACGCCAGCAGAGCGGCCATCTCGCCCGCCAGCCGTACCTCGGCGGTATGACCGACGCGATAGACGCCGCGATGAACTCGGTGGAGCTTTCCTGACTGCAGGCGGCGCTCGATCGACCGCTGCGTGACCCCGACGGCCAGCAACTGGGCGTGGGAGACAACGCCGTGTTGCCGGCTCGCCAAAGCGGCGAGCTCGTGGTCTTTGCGGGACTGACCACCTATGAGGTGGGTAGTCGCACAAAGAGCGGTGGCTGATCCAGGCACCCGACGACCATGACCGCTGCGGGACCCGTGCGCCAGCGGTTGTGGCGAGGCCGTTGCAGACGGGTGGCGGGTTGTTACGCCGGGGCGGGCTCGGTGGCGAAGACGTTGACGGGGGTGGTGTCGCGGTCGTCGAGGGGGACGACGATCGACTCGGGGATGGCGGGCTGGTTGGAGGGGCGGTGGCCGCGGAGGCGCTCGTGGCTGCAGACGACGTAGCACCACTCCATCAGGCGGAGGCGGGCGGTCGGGTCGATCGAGACGATGCTGGCGCCGATCAGGTTGTCGTCGCCGACGCGGCGGGAGGAGCGGACCTCGACGCGGACGGGGACGTCGTGCTCGGTGCCGGTGGCGTCGGGAAGCCGGAGCTGGACGAGCGGGCGTGAGCCGGCTTCGAGCGGTCCGTCCATGACGAGGCCGAGGCCGTTGGCGCTGGCGTCGACGACGCGGCCGAGCACCGGGCGCGAGCCGGCGAAGGTGTGCGCCGGCGCGTCGACGCCCTCGAAGCGGTAGACGAGCCGCCGCTGGCGGCGGGCGCCGGCCAGCACCAGCGTGCGCAGGATGCGCCGCAGCTCGATCAAGGCGAGCAGCGGCACGATCACCGCGGCGATGCCGGGCAGCGACGGGATCAGCGCGGGACCGAAGAGGTCGATCAGGCGCACGGCGATCCCCGCCGACAGCACGACCGCGCAGAGCGCGACCAGCCGCAGCTTGGCGACGGCGCGCCAGCCGCCTTCATCGATCCCCTGCTTGGGGGTGACCTTGAAGGCGGTCTTGCCGGGGACGATCGCGCAGCGCAGGGCGCGCGTGTAGATCTCCATCGTCAACAGCTCGAAGTGGGTGGTCTCGGCGATGCGCATGTAGCCGCGCGCGAGCGCCGAGCCGGCGGACAGGTTGAGGATCACCGACGGCGCCCACAGAGCCGCCAGCGCGACGATGCTCAGCTTCATCGGCAACGCGCCAGTCCAGAGCACCGCGGCAAGCGTCGTCAACAGCAGTAGCCGCATCGGCGGCGCGAGGTAGGCGAACAACGACGCGAAGTAGGAGAGCCGCTGCGCCGGGCGCAGCGAGCGCGCCCGCAGCGGCGACTCGGACAGCGTGAAGACCGCGAGGTTGCCGCGCGCCCAGCGGTCGCGCTGCAACAGGTAGCCGTCGAGATCATGCGGCGCCAGCCCCTGCACCAGAACCTCGTCGTGGTAGCGGCTGCGCCAACCGTGGCGCTGCAGCCGGATCGTCGTGTGGAAGTCCTCGGCGATCGTCTCGGTCGCCACGCCGCCGATCGAGAGCAGCGCCGGCCGCCTGATCAGCGCCGCCGAGCCGCACCAGAAGGCGGCGCCGTGGCGATCCTTGCCCGGGCAGATCACGCGGTAGAAGAGCGACTGCTCGTGGCGACCGACCATGTAGTGCTGGACCGAGTCGTGGTTGGAGAAGTCGTGCGGGCTCTGGACGACGGCCATCTTCTCGTCGTCGAAGTAGCCGACGAGCGCGTCGAGCGCGTCCGGCATCGGCACGTGGTCGGCGTCGAGCACGAAGACCAGCTCGCCGGCGGTCCGCGGCAGCGCAGCGTTGATGTTGCCGGCCTTCGCGTGCGAGTTGTCGGGGCGGGTCATGTAGCGCGCGCCGGCGAGCCGGGCGAGCTCCTCCATCTCCGGGCGGCGGCCGTCGTCGAGCAGGTAGGTGGTGTGCGGGTAGGTCAGCGCGCGACAGCCGGCGAGGGTGGCGAGCACGACCTCGACCGGCTCGTCGTAGGTGCAGACGTAGACGTCGACGGCGTGCGCCTTGGTGATCGGCGGGCGGACTGCCGCGGGCCGCGACCACGAGAACCAGGCGAGCATGCCGAGCGCGTAGAGGCCGTAGACCTCGGTGACGAGCAGCATCGCGAAGACGATCGGGTTGGCGCCCTGGCCGCTCCAGCCGACACGCCAGGTCAGGTAGGCGATGCCCCAGACGAAGGCGAGCACCGCGAGCGTGCGCAGCAGCAGCGGGCGACGGTCGAAGAAGGCGCCGAGCCGCGTCTGGCGGCGGCCGTCGTCGATCGTGCCCCCGAGCCGGCCGGTGATCCACGGCACGCCGAGGACGAGCCTCAGTCCGTCGTAGGCGGTGGCGCGAAGCCGTCGCGAGAGGGAGCGCATGTCCCCTTGATCGGCAAACTGGCCTACTGCTTTAGAACTGGTCAGACCAGCTCTGCGAGCAGAGCGATCACCACACGGTCGTCGAGCTGACGTCCCGCAACCCGGCGCAACTCGGAGATCGCCGTCTCCTTCGTCGCGGCCGGCCGGTACGGCCGCTCGGTGATGATCGCGTCGTAGGTGTCGCACGCCGCGACGATCCGCGCCGCCAGCGGGATGCCCTCGCCCGACAGCCCGTCGGGGTAGCCCTCGCCGTCCCAGCGCTCGTGACTTGCACGGACGATCGGGGCGAGGTGGGCGAACGCCTCGACGCGCTCGAGCAGCTCGCCGCCGACGACGACGTGCTGGCGCATCACCTCCCACTCCTCGCGCGTCAGCGGGCCCGGCTTGAGCAGGATCTCGCTCGGCACCGCGACCTTGCCGACGTCGTGGAGCATCGCCGCGTGACGGACGTCGCGCGCCTGCTCGGAGCTCAGGCCCATCCGCAGCGCGACCTTCTCGGCCATCACCGCGACCTCGTCGCCGTGCGTGGCGGTCGGAGAGTCCTTCGCCTCGACGGTGCTCGTCAGCACGCCGAGCACATCCATGAACGCGCGCTCGAGCTCACCGACGAGACTGGAGCGGTGGAGCGCGACGCCGAGCCCGGCGGCGATCGCCTCGACCAGCGCGGCGTCGGCGTCGTCGAACGCGTCGCGCTCGACGGCCTCGAGGTTGATCACGCCCCAGATCCGGTCGTCGGCGACGATCGGGACGGCCAGCTCGGAGCGCGGATCGGTGTTCGGGTCGCGCTCGACGTAGTCGGGGTCGAGCCGCGTGTCGTTGACGAGCGCTGTCGCGCCGGAGCGGGCGACGCGCCCGTTGACGCCGCTGTCGAGCGTCTGCTCGACGAGCAGGAACTCAGTCATCACCTCGGCGAGCGGGCCCGCGCCCGCGACCAGGCGCAGCACGCCGTCGTCGTCGAGCCGGTGGATCGAGGCCAGGTAGAAGGCGAAGGTGTCGTGCAGCTCGTCAACGACGAGCTGGACCATCTCGTCGGCGTCCTGGGTGCCGGCAACCCGTGCCGACAGCCGGGCGACCACGCGCAGCTGCGTGCGCAGGTAGGCCAAGCGATTCGACGACGCCATCGTCCGGACACGCGGACTTGCGCGGTGGCGGCGCAGCGCATCGGCGCGGCGGGCCCGCTCCTCGTAGTTGGGACCCGGCATCTGATCGGTGGGAATCAGCTCTGACGACACAAGATGCCAGTCGGCTCACCCTTGGCCCCTCTTGAGCGAGAAGCTGAGCGATTTAGCCCGTATGTCCAGGGATTTCTGCCAGTAGGCCGGCTCGCTCAGCCACTTGGCGGTCTGACCACTCGGCAGGTCGCTTACCATCGTCGGTTCGATGGCTGTAGCGATTGCATCAGCGCTGGACAAGGACATGGCGGGCGAGCCGTTGCTGCGCGGCGTCTCGTTCAAGCTGGAGCGCCGCGACCGCATGACGCTGTCCGGCCGCAACGGCAGCGGCAAGACGACGCTGCTGCGGATGCTCGCCGGACAGGCGTCGATCGACGGCGGCGAGCTGTCGATCGAGAAGGGCGCGCGCGTCACCCTCCACGACCAGCGACCGCCGCGCGAGCGCGACGTCACGGTGCGCGAGTACGTCGTGTCCGGCTGCGCCGACATCGCCGCGCTCGAGGACGAGCTGACCCGGCTCGGCGGCGAGATGGCCGAGCGGCCCGACGACGAGTCGCTGCTCGAGCGCTACTCGCGCGCCCAGGACCGCTTCGAACACGCCGGCGGCTGGGACTGGCGCCGGCGTGCACTGGAGCCGCTGAGTGGGCTCGGCTTCCGCGAGGACCAGCTCGACCGCCGCCTCGACACCTTCTCCGGCGGCGAGCTGACACGCGCCTCGCTGGCGCGGGCGCTCGCGGGCGCACCCGATCTGCTGATGCTCGACGAGCCGACCAACCACCTCGACATCCAGTCGCTCGAGTGGCTCGAGAAGTACCTCAACGAGCTCGACGCCGCCGTCGTCCTCGTGGCCCACGACCGCTGGTTCCTCGAGGCCGTCGGAACGTCGGTGCTCGAGCTGGAGGGCGGCAAGGCCCGCTTCTTCTCCGGTCCGTGGCACGCCTGGCGCCACGAGAAGGCGGCGCGCGAATTGGCGCTCGGCCGGTCGATCGACAAGCAGCAGGCCGAGATCGCGCGGATGGAGCGCTTCGTCGAGCGCTTCCGGGCGAAGGCGTCGAAGGCCAAGCAGGCCCAGTCGCGCGTGAAGAAGCTGGAGAAGATGGAGCGCGTCGAGCACGACCCGCGCGACGCCGCCAGCCTGTCGTTCAAGTTCGCCGGCGCCGAGCGCTCAGGACGTGTCGTCTTCGAGCTCAGCGGCGGGCGGATCGAGGTGCCGGCGCGCGAGGGCGAGGACGAGGGTCAGCGGCGCGTGCTGATCGAGCCGGCCGAGATGTGGCTGGAGCGCAGCGAGCACGTCGCACTGGTCGGCGCCAACGGCACCGGCAAGACGACGCTGATCGAAACGCTCGCCGGCCAGCGCGAGCTGCCCGCGGGCAAGCTGAGCACCGGCCACAACGTCGAGATGAGCTACCTCTCCCAGCACGCCGAGTGGCTCGGCGAGCAGGGCACGGTGCTCGACGCCGCGCAGCGCGAGACCAAGCTGACGCCGGGCAAGGCGCGCGCGCTGCTCGGGCGCTTCCTGTTCTCCGGCGACGACGCGCTCAAGCCGCTGGCCGGCCTCTCCGGCGGAGAGCGTCAGCGGCTGTCGCTGGCGATCCTCGTCAACTCGGGCGCCAACCTGCTGATCCTCGACGAGCCGACCAACCACCTCGACGTCGAGAGTCGCGAGGCGCTCGAGGATGCGCTCAGCGGCTACGACGGCACCGTCCTGCTCGTCTCGCACGACCGGGCCCTGCTCGACGCCGTCGGCTCGCGCACGATCGCGATCGAGGACGGCAAGCTGCGCAGCTACGAGGGCGGGTGGGCCGACTACGCGCGGATCCGCGAAGAGCAACGCAACGCCGCCGCGGAGGAGAAGGCGGCCGACAAGCGCAAGAAGTCCGGCAAGCAGAAGGCCGCCAAGCAGCCGGCGTCACCTGAGCCCGCGGCGCCCGCCGGCAACGGCAAGGGCATGTCGAAGAACATGCGGCGCAAGATCGGCGCGATCGAACGCGAGATCGAGCGCAGTGAGGCGGCGCTGAAGGAGCTCGAGGAGGAGCTTGCCGCTCCCTCCGCCTGGGCGACGCCGGAGCTTTCGGAGCAGTCGACCGCCCGCCACGCCGAGGCGAAGCGGGCGGTCGAGCTTGCTTACGAGCGGTGGGACGAAGTCACCGCCGCTACTGCTGGCTAGCCGAGCAGCTTGGCCTTCTGGGCCTGGAACTCCTCCTCGGAGATCGTTCCGTTCGCCTTCAGGTCGGCGAGCTTCGACAGCTCGTCGGCGGTCGACCCGGTACCGGCCGTCTGACGCACGTAGGAGTCGAACTCCTTCTTGGCGTCGGCCTGCGCCTTGATCGTCCGGTCGCGCATGCCGCTGCCACGGGCGATCAGGTAGATCAGCGCCGTCAGGAACGGGATGAACACGAGGAACAGGACCCAGACGGCCTTCCACCAGCCCGAGAGCTCGTGGTCGCGGAACAGGTCGCTCAGGATCACGATCAGGATCCAGATCCAGATCACGAAGAAGAAGATCGACAGGACAGTCAGCAGCCCCTGCCCGAAGGTGTACTCAGCAATTGGCACTAGCGCTTCCTTTCATTGTGCGAGTCCCAGAGGGGCCCCTTGTACCCCCATGCTTTCGCGCAACGGCCCCGTATGCAAGTCAGCCCGTCATCCGCTTGGGGTGACGAGCGCCAACGCCGGGGCCGGCTCGACGGGCGCGTCGGTGGGCGGCTCGGTCTCGACCGCCCCGCCGCGCTGGAACAGCAGCACCCCGATGACGACCCCCGCGACCAGCGGGAGCGCCCACAGGATGCCCTGGCCGATCTGCGCCGCGATCGGCCCCGGGCAGGCGTTCGCGACGCCCCACCCGACCCCGAACAGCAGACTGCCGACGACATGCCGGCGTCCCGCCCGCTCGCGTGTCCAGGTCACCGGACCGCTGGTCAGCAACGCATGCGCCTGGCGGCGGCGCAGCAGCTCGACGCCGACGGTCGCCACCAGCACCGCGGACCCGAAGAACAGGAACAGGTAGGAGCTCTCGAACAGCAGCGCCGAGCGGATCACGTTCGGGTCGATCATCCCGCTCCAGCAGAGGACGAAGCCGAACACCAATCCGACCGCCGCGCCGGCCGACCGCGACCCCACCTAGATCAACGCCTCGATCAGGAAGCTGACCGCGATCGCCGTAGCGAAGAAGGTGGCCGTCGATGCCAGGCTCGCCGGCGACAGCAGCGACGTGCCCGTAAGGCCGTTGCCCGACGTGCAGCCACCGGCGGTCTTGGCGCCATAGCCGACCAGCACCCCGGAGCCCAACAGCAGGACGGGAATCGCGACCTGTCCCGCGCCGTGGAACGTCTCGGTCAGCCAGCCGTAGCCGCTGAAGCTCTGCCCACCGGCCAGCAGCGCGAACAGCGTCCCGCTCAGCGCCACACCGATCAGGAACCAGCCGCGCCAGTCGAACGCCCCACTCCCCCGCCGCAGCTTCCCGACGACCTCCGAGAAGCCGCCGGTCACCCCCAGCCGCCCGTTGAACAGCGCGCGACAGGCGACCACGCACAGCCCCATGATCGGCCCGGCGACGTACCAGGCGAGCTGTTGGCTGAGCGCCGTGGCCATCGAGCGGAGAGGGAGGGATTCGAACCCTCGAAGGACGTTGCCGCCCTTAACGGTTTTCGAGACCGCCCCGTTCAACCACTCCGGCACCTCTCCATGGTTCGCTGCGGGGACAGCGCGACAAGGCTAGCGAAGGGTCGCGCTCTCAGCGCATCGAGCGCGAGACGACCATCCGCTGGATCTCGTTGGTGCCCTCGTAGATCTGGGTGATCTTGGCGTCGCGCATCATCCGCTCGACC
>CAZVRI010000061.1:0-15540 GCA_964629855.1 uncultured Thermoleophilaceae bacterium | reverse complement strand
GCTCGACCGGGTACTCGTCGACGTAGCCGTAGCCGCCGAGGACCTGGATCGCGTCGATCGTGACCTGCATCGCGACGTCGGAGGCGAACAGCTTCGCCATCGAGGTGTACTTGCCGAGGCCGGGCTCGTTGCGGTCGGCCATCGCGCACGCCTTGTAGACGAGCTCGCGCGCGGCGGCGGTCTTCGTCTCCATGTCGGCGAGCTTGAAGGCGATCGCCTGGTGCTCGAAGATCGGCTTGCCGAAGGAGACGCGCTCCTTGGCGTAGGCGGTCGCGTAGTCGATCGCTCCCTGGGCGATGCCGACGGCCTGGGCGCCGGCGCCGAGGCGGGTCCGCTCGAGCGTCGAGAGCGCGACGGCCATGCCGCGGCCCTCGTCGCCGATCAGGTGGTCGGCCGGGACGCGGACGTCCTCGAAGACCGGCTGACCGGTCGGCGAGCCCTTGATGCCGAGCTTGTGCTCGAGCTTCGGCACCGAGAAGCCCTCGCGATCCTTCTCGACGATGAACGCCGAGAAGCGCTTGTTCTCACGATCGGTGACCGCGAACACGAGGTAGAAGTCGGCGATCGTCGCGTTGCTGATCCAGTTCTTGGTGCCGTTGATGACCCACTCGTCACCGTCGCGGACGGCCGTCGTGCGCATCGCGCCCGGGTCGGAGCCGGCCTCGGGCTCGGACAGGCAGAAGGCGGGCGACCACTCACCCGAGGCGCACTTCGGCAGCCACTTCTGCTTCTGCTCCTCGGTGCCGTGGAGCTGGATCGGCAGCGTGCCGAGCTCCTGGATCATCAGGATCAGCGAAGAAGACGCGCACGCCTTGGCGACCTCCTCGACGGCGATGTTCAGCATCAGCGTGCCGGTGCCGGTGCCGCCGAGCTCCTCGGGGAACGGCAGCCCGAGCAGGTCGTGCTCGGCAAACGCCTTGCGGATGTCCCACGGATACTCGGCCTTGGCGTCGATCTCGGCGGCGCGCGGCGCCACCTTGCCCTTTACGAGGTCGCGAATCGTGGCGCGGAAGTCCTGGAACTCCTGGGGGATCGTGTAGGCGTCGGCGCCCGGCGTCGTCGTGGTGGTCATGGGCGAGAAGATACGTGAGCCGTATCCTGCGAGGAATGCGCCAGGAGCTGCGACCGCTGTTCGACCGCGTCGTGATCAAGGAGCTCGACCCCGACCGCGTTCGCAGATCGGGCCTCGTCGTACCTCCGGGAACCAATGAGCCACCGCCCCAGCACGGGATCGTCCTGGCAATCGGCCAGGGCCTCGACTGGTGGGAGTCGGTCGGCGTGAAGATGCCGGTCAAGCCCGGCGATCACGTCGTCTTCCCGGCCTCCGCCGGCGCCTGGGTCGAGGTCGAGGAGGAGCGGCTGCTGGTCTGCCGCGTCGGCGAGCTGCTCGGCGTGCTCGACGCCGTCGAGGACCCCGCGCGGGTCTGAGGTAGCCGATGCGCCTGCTGTTCGTCTGCCTCGGCAACATCTGCCGCTCGCCCACAGCCGAGGGCGTGATGCGCCACCTGCTGGTCGAGGAAGGCCTGGTCGAGGCGGTCGAGCTGGACAGCGCGGGGACCGGCGACTGGCATGTCGGCCACGCGCCCGACCACCGCTCGGCCGGCGCCGCCGCGAACCGCGGGATCGAGCTGACTGGCCAGGCGCGCCAGGTCGCGCCCGCCGACTTCGAGTCCTACGACCTGATCCTCGCGATGGACCGTTCCAACCACGACGACCTACTCGCGCTGGCGCCGGACGAGGAGACGCGCGAGCGGGTCCGCCTGCTGCGCGAGTACGACCCCGATGCGGTCGCCGCCGGCGAGCTGGAGGTTCCTGACCCCTACTACGGCGGCGACGACGGCTTCGAGGACGTCCTCGACCTCGTCACCCGTGCATGTGAAGGGCTGATCGAGGCCGAGGTCCGGCCGCGGGTGGCGTAGCGGTCAGTCGTCGCCCCGGTCGCGGTGCGACCGGCCGTGCGAGTGCCAGTGCCGCTTTGCGACAGTCACCGCCTCGGCGGCCGCGTCGTCGTCGCTGCGCAGGACGAGCACGCGCTTGCCCGCTGGAATCTGGGCAACGCTGACACCGCCGCGCTTGCGGTGCGCGGCCTTCGCCTTGGCGCCATGGCTCTTGTGGTGCCACCAGCCACCCCATACCTTGGTGTCGCCGTCGACCGGAACGTCGACGGTCTCGCCGTCGTTGCGCCTGATCGAGATGCTGCTGGCGCTGGCGGCAAGGACCCGGCCCTGATCGACACGGACCGTCACGTCCTTGCCGTCCTTGCGCAGATGCGTCTCCGAGTAGGTCAGCGACTTGCCGACCGGGCTGCCCGCGAACGCCGGCGCCGAGTGCCGGTCGCCCTTGCCGTCGCCGCCGTGCGCGACGGCCATCCCGGCCACGGTCAGCGCTGATGCGGTCGCCGCGATCGCAATCGTCTTGATCCTGTGGGTCATCGGTTCCTCCTGATCGGAGTCGGGGAGAGGTGATGGCCTCTATTCCCGTGCTGCGCCGAGCTCTGTGCCAGCGGACCCTTGGGTGGAGGTTTGCGCGCGGCAGGGTGTGCACTACGGCGCCGGCGGGAGGCGGACCTTGAAGGTCGCGCCCGCGCCGGGACTGCTCTCGACGGCGACGCTGCCGCCCATCGCCTCGGTCAGCTCGCGGACGATCGCGAGGCCTAGCCCGGCGCCGTCGGGCGAGCCGCGACCGTGGCGACGACGCAGGTGGAAGCGGTCGAAGGCGTGCTCGACGTCCTCGGCGGGAATGCCGGGGCCGGTGTCGGAGACAGTGATCGCGCCGGGCACGGCGCTGACCGTGACGCGGCCCCCGGCGGGGGTGACGCGGATTGCGTTCTCGACGAGGTTCGACACGACCTGGACGACGCGGTCGGCGTCGGCCGTCGCGGCGGCGCCGCCCCCGTCGGCCTCGACCGCCACCGTCACCTCGCTCACCTTCGCCTGCGGCCGCAGCCGCCGCTCAGCCTCATGGGCGGCCTCAGCCAGGTCGACCCGCTCGGAGCGGATGTCGAGCACGCCCTGCTCGAGCTTGACGAGCGCCAGCAGGTCGCCGACCAGCCGGCCGAGGCGGTCGGCCTCGCGACCGACGACCGAGGCCGCGGTCTGCGGATCCACGGTGCCGTCCTCGAGGCCCTCGGCGTAACCGCGGATCGCGGTCAGCGGGGTGCGCAACTCGTGCGAGACCGACAGCAGCACCGCGCGCTCGGCCTCGCGCGAGCGGGCGAGCTGCTCGGACATGTCGTTGAAGGAGTCGGATAGGGCGGCGAGCTCCGCCGTCTTCTCGGGCGGCAGCCGTCCGGGGTCGCGGCCCTCGGCGAGCGAACGGGCAGCGTCGCCGACGCGCGCGATCGGAGCGGTGAGGCGACGTGCCAGCAGCGCCGCCGTCAGACCGGCGAGCGCGGCCGCGATCGCACCGGCGAGCAGCAGCCCACCGAGATAGTCCGAGAAGTCGTCGGTGGTCAGCGAATCGGGGCGGGAGACGAGCACGACCGCGGGACCGACCCGGCGCGCCGAGAAGATCTGGCGCTCGCCGTCGATCTCGGCGCGGCCATTCACGCTGTCGTCGTCGCGAAGATCGGCGTAGGCGTCGGCTGGAAGTGTCCGGCGTGCGCCCGCGAGCGTCGTCAGCTGAGGGCGCGGTGCGGCGTCGCCGCCAGGACCGAGCGGCGCGCGGATGGCTGGTCCACCTCCTCCGGGCGGTCCCGAGAGCCCCGCCGGCGGCGGCCCGCCGAGCCGCGTGGACAGGACGTCCTCCCCCGCGCCGCGCAGCTGGAAGGCGAGCAGGTCGGCCTGGCTTGCGACCTCGCCCGCGATCTGGTCGCGAACCGCGCCACGCGTGAGCACGACGCCGATCGCCAGCGAGACCACCACCGCGACCAGTGCCGCGCCGAGGATCCCCGCGAACAGCCGCAGTCGCAGCGAACGCATCAGGCGACCAGCTTGTAGCCGGCGCCGCGCACCGTCTCGATCAGCTCCGGCCGGCCGAGCTTGCGGCGCAGCTGGGCGATGTGGACGTCGACCGTGCGCGTCCCGGCCGCGAAGTCCATCCCCCAGGCGATGTCGAGCAGGCGGTCGCGGTCGAGCACGCGGCCCGGGTTGGCGAGCAGCGCCGCGAGCAGGTCGAACTCACGCGCGGTCACGTCGACGCGCTCGCCGTCGACGGCCACCTCGCGCGCGTCGTGGTCGAGCCGCACGCCGGCGATCTCCAGCACCCCCTCGGCCGGCGGAGCGTCGGCCCCCGCGCCGCCGCCGTTTCCCCCTGCCAACGCCGCGCCGCCATCCGCTCGCCGCAGCACCGCCTTGACCCGCGCGACCAGCTCACGTGGCGAGAACGGCTTCACCACGTAGTCGTCGGCTCCCGCCTCCAGTCCGGCGACCCGATCGATCTCGTCGTCGCGCGCGCTGAGGATCACGATCGGAACGGCGGTGCTGGCGCGCAGCCGCCGGCAGACCTCAAAGCCGTCGATTCCCGGCAGCCCGATGTCGAGCACGACCAGGCGGACGGGGTGCCGGTCGATCTCGGCCAGCGCCTCCTCGCCGCTGCGCGACCACGTGACGGAGTAGCCGTCGCGCTCCAGGTAGGCGCGCACCAGCTCGGCGATGCTGAGCTCGTCCTCGACGATCAGGACGTGGCCGTTCACGCGGCCACCTTCGCACAGCGACCGGCGGCGGGGCCGCGAGTACGCGACGGCCCCGCCAATCCGGCTAGCCCTGCTCGTCGAACGACGGGGGCGCCGGCATGTCGCCGTCACCCGGGGGCGGTCCGCCGAAGCGGTGACGCAGCAGCTTGCCGCGGTTCTTCGGCTCGACCAGCACCGCCTCCGCGGCATCGTCGGCGTCGTCGCGGATCACGAGCACCCGCTTGCCGGTGGCGATGTCGGCCACGTGGACGCCGCGCTTGCGCGGACCCGCCATCACCTTGGTGTCGCCGTCGACCGCCACCTCGACGGTCTCACCGTCATTGCGCTCGATCGAGATCGAGTCGTCGCTCGTCGACACGACCTTGCCGCGGTCGGAGCGCACGGTGACGTCCTTGCCGTTCTTGCGTAGATGGATCTCGGAGTAGGTCAGCGAGCCGCCGCGCCCGCCCGGACCGCCGATCATGAACCCGCCGCCCGGAGGCGGACCCGGCGGGCGCTCGCCAGCCTTCGGCTTGCCGCTCTTCTCGTTATCGCCGCTGTCGTCGTTCTGGGCGACGGCAAGTCCGGCGACGGTCAGCGCCGAGACGACGGCCGCGACCGCGATGGTCTTGATCCTGTTCTTCACGTGCTCCTCCTCAGGGGAGTTGGGTCCTTGACTGTCCCTATCCTTGGAGGCGCCTGTACGGGCAGGATCAGCCCCGTGTAATGCCTATGTAAGGCGTCAGCGCCGCGAGGCGAAGAAGGCGCGCAGCAGGTCGGCCGACTCCTCGGCGAGCAGCCCGCCGGCGACCTCGGGCCGGTGGTTGAGCCGCGGCTCGGCGAGCACGTCGAAGACCGATCCGGCCGCACCGGTCTTCGGATCGGTCGCGCCGAAGACGACGCGCGGCGCACGCGAGAGGACGATCGCGCCCGCGCACATCGCGCACGGCTCGAGCGTCACGTAGAGCACGCAGCCGTCGAGCCGCCAGCGGCCGACGTGCTTCGCGGCCTCGCGCAGCGCCAGCACCTCGGCGTGCGCGGTCGGGTCCTCGCGCAGTTCGCGCTCGTTGCGCGCGGCGGCGATCACCTCGCCGTCGAGCACGATCACGCAGCCGACCGGTACGTCCTCGTGCTCCAGCGCGCGCTCGGCCTCACGCAGCGCGAGCCGCATGAAGTACTCGTCGCGCGGGAAGAAGACGCTCACCGCGCAACCAGGCGGTGACCCGCGCGACGGCCGACGGCATCGACCAGCCCGAGCGCGCCCGCCCGCTCCGCCCAGCGCAGCCCGGCCGCGCCCAGCGACAGCGGCGACGGCGCGCCGCCGTCGATGATCCCGTCGTCGATCAGCTCCAGGTACCAGTCGACCGTGTCGCGCACCGTCGCGTCGTGCGGACGCGGCTTGTAGCCGAGCTCGCGCTTCGCCTTCGCCGATGAGTAGCACCAGTTCTGCTCCATCAGGACCATCGCCTCGGCGGAGATCGCCATCGGCAGGCGCAGCGCCTCGACGCGGCGCGCGAAGGTGCCGACGCCGTAGGGCAGGACACCGAGCGGGTAGCGGATGCCCGACAGATCGGCCACCTTCATCATCAAGTCCGGCCAGGTCGTGTTGTGGCCGCCGAGCACGTAGCGCTCGCCGGCCTTGCCGCGCTCGGCCGCGAGTACGTGGCCGTCGGCGACATCACGCACGTCGACGATCGTCGTCTCGCCGTCGACCACCGCCGGCAGCCGGCCGCGCAGGTAGTTGCCGATGATCCGCGTCGAGGTCTCGCCCGGCTGGTCACGGTCAAGCGGAACGCCGAGCACGTAAGCCGGATTGGTGACGATCACCTCGACGCCGAGCCGCGCGCCGGCCGCGAACGCCTCCCTCTCACCCTCGTGCTTGGCATCGGGATAGGTCAGGCCCAGCCCGCCGCCGCGGTAGAGGTCGTCCTCGCGCCCGACCTTGCCACGCGGCACCGGGCCGATCCCGGCAACGCTCGACGTGACGATCACCCGCCCGACGCCCTCGGCGGCAGCCGCCTCGATCGCGATCCGCGGCGCCAGCGCGTTGACGTCCTGGACGTAGGCGACCGGCTTCGACGCGACGACGCCTGCGGTGTGGAACAGCACGTCGCAGCCGCGCACCGCACGGCGCATCGCGGCGCGGTCGAGGATGTCCGCCCGCACCGTCTCGGGCTCCAGCCCGCCGAGTCGCTTCAGGCGATCCGGATCGCGGTAGGTCACCCGCACCTCGTGGCCGCGCTCGAGCAGCTCACGCGTGACGTGACCGCCAACGAATCCGGTCGCCCCGGTGACGCAGGTCCTCAAGTCCTAGCCACCGAATACCGATTGGCCCAGGACGACAACTTGCTTCCCCCGTAGGTGTTGTCCTCCACATACACTGGTGATTGGACCGTAACCCATGCCCCGAGCCTCCCTCCTCACGGCGACGCTGGCCGCACTCGCGCTAATGGCCGTCACGGCGGGCTCGGCGGCGGCCGACCCCGCGTACGTGCCCGGCGAGCTGATCGTCAAGCGCGAGGGAACTGCAGCAACGACCACCGTCGCCGTCAAGGACGGCAAGTCCGTCAAGGCCGCGGCGCGTGAGGTCAGCCGGCGCCCGGGCGTCGCCTACGCACGACCCAACTACATCGCCCGCGCCAGCGCCTACACCCCGAACGACCCGGGCTTCCCGCTCCAGTGGAATCTCGCCGCGACCACCGCCGGCATCAACATGCCGGAGGCCTGGGGCATCGCCCGCCAGGCCGGACGGCCCGGAGGCAAGGGGACGATCGTCGCGGTGCTCGACACCGGCGTCGCCTACCAGCGCTTCCGCCGTTTCCGCCGCGCGCCGGACCTCAACCGCTTCGTCAGGGGCTACGACTTCGTCGCCAACGACCGTCACCCCAACGACCAGAACGGCCACGGCACCCACGTCGCCGGGACGATCGCCCAGAGCACTGGCAACGCGACCGCCACGGCCGGCATCGCCTACCGCGCGCGGATCATGCCGGTGCGCGTGCTCGACGCCTCGGGCGCCGGCGACACGCTCTCGATCTCGCGCGGCATCCGCTACGCCGCGCGTCACGGCGCCAACGTCATCAACCTGAGCCTCGAGTTCGACGCCGCGGTCCGGGCGGCCCAGATCCCCGACATCGTCTCGGCGCTCGAGTACGCACGCTCGCGCGGAGCGGTCGTGATCGCCGCGGCCGGCAACCAGGGCAGCCCGCAGGTCGCCTACCCGGCCCGGGCGCGCCACGTCATCGCGGTCGCCGCGACGACCGCCCGCGGCTGCCAGGCGGAGTACTCGAACAGCGGCGTCCACGTCGACATCTCCGCTCCCGGCGGCGGTGCCGACGCCGCGAACAGCGACACCCCCTATGACTCGCAGACCTGCCGGCCCGACCTGCGTGGCGAGTTCATCTACCAGCAGACCTTCACCAACAGCGTCGCCCGCTTCGGCCTACCGCCCGGCTACGAGGGCACGTCGATGGCCGCGCCGCACGTCTCCGGCGTCGCCGCGCTGCTGATCGGCAGCCGCCGTCTCGGCGCCAAGCCCACCCCCGCCGCGGTCGAGAAGCGGCTGAAGCTGACCGCGCGCGACATCGGCGCGCCCGGTTGGGATGCCCGGTACGGCTGGGGCCTGCTGGACGCGGCCGCCGCGCTCAAGTAGTGCGGATGATCAGCACGCTGCACGGCGCGTGATGGGAGACCTTGTTCGGCACCGAGCCGAGCAGAAAGCGCTTGGCGCCGGTCATGCCCTTGTTGCCGACGACGATCAGGTCGGCGTTGCGCTGCTCGGCGACGTCGAGGATCGCGTCGGCGGGATCGCCCTCGCGCGCGAGCGTCTCTACGGTCACACCGGCGACGCGGATCGCGTCGGCTTCGTCTTCGAGTAGCCGATCGACGTCAGCACGCGGGTTGACGGTCCACTGAAGGTCCTGCGGCACGTCGAGCCGTTCGGAGCGCAGCCGGCTCTCCGGCACCGCCTCGTAGGCGCAGACGAGATAGATCCGAGCGCCGACCGCCCGCGCGAGCTCGGTCGCCTGCCGCACCGCCTCCGCCGCGGTGTCGGAACCGTCTGTACCCACGACGATCGAGCCGATCACAGGGCGATCATAGGCAGCGGCGCTGCCGCCAGGTGAACGCCGTGTCAATAGGATCGGCCGCCATGCCGCGTTTTTGGATCTGGATGCAGGTGGTCATCGTCATCTGCGTCGCCGCCTCGATCGTCATAGCTCTGACGAAGCTGTACTAGGGACCGCTGGTCCCGCCCGGTCGTCGCGCTCGAGCCGCTTGACCCACAGCTCCTCGACGAGGATCGTGACCATCGAGAGGATCGGCACCGCGACGATCAGCCCGACGAAGCCGAACAGCTGGCCGACGATCACCACCCCGCCGGCGATCACGGCCGGGTGGAGCTTGACCGTGCGCGACATCACCAGCGGGATCGTCAGGTTGCCCTCGATCTGCTGGACGGCGACGTAGATCACGATCACTAGCAGCGCCTTGCCGGGCGAGTCCGTCAGCGCGAACAGCACCGGCGGGATGCCGCTGGCGAAGGCGCCGAAGTAGGGGATCACCGAGAACAGCGCCGTCAGGACCGCGAAGAAGATCGCGAAGTCGAGCCCGATCAGTGTCAGCCCGATGTAGAGCAGAACGCCGGAGATCAGCATGTCCGCGGCGACGCCCTGCATCCAGCCGACCCAGGCGCCACGCAGCCGGCTCATGATCAGGTCGGCCTGGGCGCGGTGCCGGGGCGGCGCCAGCCGTCGCAGCCCGTCGAGCAGCGGCTCTGGCCTGATCGCCATGTAGTAGGCGGTGATCAGCATCAGGATCAGCGCCCCCAGCGCGCCGACGACGCTGAGCGAGATCGACGTGATCGGACCGATCAGCTTGCCCGGGTCGTCGGTGTAGTTCGCGACGAACTTGTCGACCTGGTCGGATATGTCGCCCGGCTCGGCGCCCGTAAGGTCGTGGACCTGGTCGCGCAGGTCGTCGACGATCCCCGGCACGTCGTCGACGAACTGGTTCGTCTGGTCGATGAACGGCGGCACCAAGACCCAGAGCAGTCCCGCGACTACCGCCAGCCCGGCAAGCAGCGCCAGCAGCGCGCCGACCGGCCGCGGGATGTCGAGCCGCTCGAGCCGGTCGGCGATCGCCGACACCGCGATCGCGATGATCACCGTGATCAGGATCGCCAGCAGCAGCGTCAACAGCTGCCGGACCAGCAGCCCGGCGACGATCAGCACCGCGCCGAGCAGGACCGCGCGGTATGCGACGTGGCCGGCGCTGCTCTCGCTCATCCCCCGGGTAGCTACCCGGGATCGACGTCAGGCGAACAGAGTCAGGTCCGGCTCGCGCTCGCCGCGCAGCACGTCGATGTCGACCTCGACGCAGGCGATCCCGCGTGATTCGGCCAGCACCCGCGCCTGCGGCTTGATCTGCTGCGCCGCCAGCACGCCGCGACAGTCCTCCGTGAACGACGGATCGGCCTCGATCCGCGCCAGGTAGCGCGTCAGCTGCTCGACGGCGTCGATCGTCGCCACGCGCTTGATCTCGACGGCGATCCAGCCGTCGTCGGCGTCACGGCACATCAGATCGACCGGCCCGATGTCCGTCGCCCACTCGCGCCGCACCAGGCGGAACCCCTCGCCGCAGTACTCGGGCGCGTCGGCGAGCAGCTCCTGCAGCTCGCGCTCCATCCCCTCCTTCTCCAGCGCCGCGGCCTCGCCCATGTCGTGCGTCACGTCGGAGATCACCTCGGCGATCGCGATGTCGAGCCGGTCCTCGGTCTTGCCCGCGTGCTTGCGGACGACGATCCGGCCGTCCTCCTCCTCGATCACCGTCGGCGCGGTCATCCAGTTGGACGGCTTGAAGCCACCGGTGTCGGCATGCACCATCACCGACCCGTCCGACTTGATCATCAGCAACCGCAGCGCCTCCGGCAGCACGGCGGTCAACCGGCCGGTGTAGCGGACCTCGCAGCGGGCAACGATCAGGCGCACGGCAGCAAAGCTACGTCCACAACCGGATGCAACGGGTATTCGCTAATCTATTAGCGAATGATTCTCCCATTCGACAGCTCTTCGCTAGCCGCCTTTACAGACGAGCTGGATCGTTGGGCCCAGAGGCTGGACGAGAGGATCCTCTCGCACCGATGGGAGGGCCGGCTACGCCGCTCGCTCGAGGCGGAGGCCGTAGCCGCCTCGACCAGCATGGAGGGCGTTCCAGTCACCGTGGACGACACCCTCAAGATCCTGGCTGGCGACGCGCCGGAGTCGGTCTCCAAGGAGGACCAGGCACTCGTGCGCGGCTATCGAGACGCAATGTCCTATGTGCAGCGACGGGCCGACGATGGCTCGCTGCTCTGGAACCGCGAGTTGATCGTCGGCGTACAGGACAGGGTCGTCGCCGGAGACCTCGCCATGGGGGCCGGCCGCCTGCGAACGGGTGCCGCGTGGATCACCAACGATGGCAGCGGCCGCGTCGTCTTCGAGCCGCCGCAGCCCGAGGCGATCCCAGATCTCGTCGACGAGATCGGCCGGACCGTGGAGGCGGCCGACTGGCACCCCGCTGTAGCCGCCGCTTGGGCTCACGTCGCTGTCGCGGCCGTCCATCCGTTCCGTGATGGAAACGGACGAACGGCACGGGTGGTGGCCTCGCTGGCGATGTACCGCGGGGGCTTTCGACATCCGGCGTTCACGAGCCTCGAGGAGTGGTGGGGCAAGAATCCCGACCGCTACTACGGAGCGTTCGACTGCCTGGGAGACCAGTTTGCCGCCGATGCCGACGTAACTCCGTTCATCGTCGCCCACCTCAGAGCGCAACTCACCCAGGTGATCGCGCTCGCGCTCCGACAGCGAGTCGAGGGACTGCTCTGGACCACACTCGAGAACCTGCTGGATGACATCGGACTGCCTTCTCGGCTCGCAAACGCGCTCTACGACAGCTTCTTCGACCGCGACATCACCACCGCGTACTACCAGTCGCTCATCGACGCCAGCCCGGCTACCGCCCGCAACGACCTCGTCGCGGCCAGCGCGGCCGGCCTCCTTCGCGGCGAGGGGAAGACCCGGGGGCGCCGGTATCTGCCGGGGCCGAGACTTGCCGAGTTGCTCGCCGCCGCGCTGCAAGTCGACCCCACGATTGGGGCGGTGACTCTCGAGCTCGCTCGTCGGGGGACCGACACCGAGGGCTGGCCGTACCCGGCCGACGCAATGCCCTGACACCAGGGCGCACCCGCCCGCTGGGAGCAACACAGACGTACCTAAACACCCATCCGGCCAAGGTTTCGGGTTCCGGCTTGACCTATGTGAGTGCAGGGCATATTCCGTCCTGTACATGGATCGGCGTGGTTTCTTCGGGGTTGGCGGGGCGGCGTTGCTCCTGTGCACTATCGACGGCAAGCAGGTGGCGGTCCGGACGGCGGACGATGTGGACAAGGTCGACGCGGCGATGGCGTCACTGCGGCGCCCGCGTACTGCCGCAAAGAAGAAACCGACACAGCGCGACCCGCTCGACTCGGCGACGTTTCCCAGCCCGCAACCGCAGCCGGGTGGGCAGAAGCGCGAATACTGGATCGCGGCGCGGCCGGTGAAGTGGAACGTCGCTCCGAATGGGAACGACCAGTGGATGGGCAAGCCGGCGCCGCGTCCGAGCCGCTTCACGGCCTTCGTCTACCAGCGCTTCTCCGCTGGCTTCGCGGAGCCGATCGGTCCGCCCAAGATGCCCGGGCCGACGCTGCGCGCGGAGGTCGGCGACACGATCGTCGTCAACTTCCGCAATATGGGCACAGGCCGGTTCGCCCAGCCGATCACCGTTCACCCGCACGGTGTCCGTTACACGCCGGACTACGACGGCGCCTACCTCGGCGACTTCACCCGCATCGGCGGCTTCGTCGAGCCAGGTGAGGAGTTCACCTACGTCTGGGAGGCGACGCCTGACTCAGTTGGCGTCTGGCCCTACCACGATCACGGCCCAAACCACACCTTGAACACGTTTCGCGGGTTGTTCGGTGCAGTGATCGTCAAACCGAAGGGCGCTCCGATCCCCGACGTCGAGCGTGTCCTGTACATGCACAGCTTCTCGCCACAGGTGACGGGCATCCCGCGCCTGATCCACTGCATCAACGGCCGCACCTTCGCCGGCAACACGCCGACGATCCGCGCCAAGGTCGGTCAGAGCGTCGAGCTGCACGTGATCGGCGGTGACAGCAACTTCCACACCTTCCACATCCACGGCCACCGCTGGCAGGACTCCGGCGGCGCGAACGTGGACAACCCGACGCTCGGCCCCAACGAGACGATCACCGCCGCGTTTCGCGAGGACAACCCCGGGCGCTGGCTATACCACTGTCATGTCTTCACGCACCAGGACGCCGGGATGGCGGGCTGGTACCTCGTGGACCCCTAGGAGAGGAGAACCCCGATGCTCCCGTCCCGCTCACTGCCACTGGTCGCGCTGGTCGCGCTGCTGGCCTTCCCGACGGTCGCGCTGGCCGTCGACTACCCGCCCGCCGGCAACCCTGGCAAGGGCGGCTCCAAGGTCCGCAAGGGCAAGCCCAAGACCTTCACCGTCTGCAAGCAGAAGAAATGCAAGTACCGCTCGATCGGAGCCGCGGTGCGCAAGGCGCGCGGCGGCGACACGATCAAGGTCAAGAACGGGACCTACAAGGAGAGCGTGAACATCACCGGCTCCCGCTACGACGGGCTGAAGCTCGTCGGCAACGCCGGCAAGCCGCGCAAGGTCGTGCTCCAGGGCAAGGGCCTCAAGGGCGCCAAGGCGCAGAACGGCGTCCTGATCAACAACGCCGACGGCGTCACGGTCAAGGGCTTCTTCGCGCGCAACTACAAGGCAAACGGCTTCTTTGTCGTCAACGCGGTCGGCTACACGCTGACCAAGCTGGTCGCCGGCCATACCGGGGTCTACGGCATCTACGCCTTCAACTCGAAGGGCGGCACGATGTCGAACTCGGAGGCGTTCGACAACAACGACGCCGGCTTCTACATCGGGCAGACGCCGCCACAGTCGAAGCCGAAGCGCTCGATCGTCAGCAAGGTCAAGTCGTACTCCAACGTGCTCGGCTTCTCCGGCACCAACATGCGCTACGTGACGATCAAGAACAGCGACTTCTTCAACAACGGCAGCGGCATCGTGCCGAACGCGCTCGACTCGGAGAAGTTCGCTCCGCCGGACCGCAACGTGATCTCCGGCAACCGCATCTTCTGGAACAACTTCAACTACTACGCGGGCGCGCCGTTCACGATCCCCGCGTCCGGCCCGGCGGGCCTGGCCGGCTACCCGATCGGGGTTGGCGTCCTGCTCTTCGGCAGCCAGAACACCGTCGTCGAGAAGAACAAGATCTTCGGCAACTGGCTGGCCGGCTTCGGCGCGATCCAGCAGATCCAGCTCGCGCTCCAGAAGGACCCGAAGCTGCAGGAGGCGTCGGTGCTGCGCGGCAACACCGTGCGCAACAACGACTTCGGCCTCGGCGGCAGCGACCTCAACGGCCGCGACATGTTCTATGACGGCAGCGGCACCGGCAACTGCTTCGCCGGCAACGTCGTGCGCAGCCCGAACGTCCCGGCCGACAACTCGACGTTTGCGCCGTGCCCCGGCCCGGCAACGAACACGCTGAACTCGTCGGCGCAGCAGGAGGGGCTGTCCTGGGTGCTCGGCGTCAACAAGAACGACCCGGCGACGTTCGAGAAGTTCTGGATCAAGCACCCGCACTCAGCCCAGAAGGGCATCGTGCCGCTCGAGAGGTTCAGCAAGTGAGCGGCCGCAACAAGGCAATCGCCGTGACGGCGGCGCTCGTGTTGGGGGGCACGGGCGCCGCGGTGGCGAGCCCGACCGCGCAGGTGGCGAAGACGAAGACGGTCAAGGTCGCCGACAACTTCTACTCGCCGAAGAAGCTGACGGTGGCCAAGGGCACCACGATCAAGTGGGTCTGGTCGAACCGCAACGCCGACAGCCACGACGTCTTCCTGAACAAGAAGCCGAAGGGCGTCAAGCGCTTCCAGTCGGCGCCGGCCGCCACCTTCTACAGCTTCAAGCGCAAGCTCAAGAAGGCGGGCACCTACAAGCTCCTCTGCACGTTTCACGAGGGCATGACGATGCGGATCAAGGTCAAGTCCTGACCGACCGGTCGATAGGTTCCGTCCCATGAGCGACGAACAGGCAGTCCTGACCGAGCGCCGTGGGCGCGTGATGCTGATCACCCTCAACCGGCCGGACGCGCGCAACGCCGTCAACGCGGCGCTTGCGCAGGGCATCGCGGCGGCGCTCGACGAGCTCGACGCCGACGGCGACCTCCAGGTGGGCGTCCTGACCGGTGCCGGCAAGGGCTTCTGCGCCGGCATGGACCTCAAGGCGTTCGTCAGCGGCGAGAACCCCCACGTCGAGGGCCGCGGCTTCGCCGGCATCACGCAGCGCTCGTCGGACAAGCCGCTGATTGCCGCCATCGAGGGGTTCGCCGTCGCCGGCGGCCTCGAGGTCGCGCTGTCGTGCGACCTGATCGTGGCCGCGCGCGGCGCCAAGCTGGGCATCCCCGAGGTCAAGCGCAGCCTGGTCGCGGCGGGTGGCGCGTTGCTGCGCCTGCCACAGCGGATCCCCTACCACGTAGCGATGGAGCTGACGCTGACCGGCAACCCGATCACCGCCGAGCGCGGGCAGGAGCTCGGGCTGGTCAACCGGCTCGCCGAGCCCGGCGCCGTCGTCGACGCGTCGATCGAGCTGGCCGAGGAGATCGCGGTGAACGCACCGCTCGCCCTGGTCGCCTCTAAGCGAATCCTCCTCGAGGCCCCGGCCTGGGATCCCAGCGACGCCTGGAGCAAGCAGGGCGAGATCGTCGGCCCGGTGTTCACCTCCGAGGACGCCCGCGAGGGCGCGACGGCGTTCGCCCTGCTTGCTCCAGGCGTCGCTGGGATCCCAGGCCGGGGCCTCGA
>CAZVRI010000060.1:0-16555 GCA_964629855.1 uncultured Thermoleophilaceae bacterium | reverse complement strand
CGTTGGAGAATTGAGAGGAGTCGTCCCTAGTACGAGAGGACCGGGATGAACATACCTCTGGTGTACCAGTTGTCCCGCCAGGGGCATTGCTGGTTAGCTACGTCTGGACGGGATAACCGCTGAAAGCATCTAAGCGGGAAGCCCACCTCGAGATGAATTCTCCCATCTCCTTGAGAGAGTAAGAGCCCTGGAAGACCACCAGGTGATAGGCCGGATGTGTAAGCGCGGTGACGTGCTCAGCAGACCGGTACTAATTGCTCGAGGGCTTGACGGATTTGATTTTCCCCAGATGTTTGGCTAGCTGTGCGGTTTTGAGGGTCCGACGTTGTCGGTCCCATGCGGGAGTGGTAGTCAAGAGCCACTCTCGTTACGGCTTTCGGTGGCTTTGCGAGGGGGAAACACCTCTTCCCATTCCGAACAGAGCAGTTAAGCCCCTCTGCGCCGATGGTACTTGGCCTGAAAGGGCCTGGGAGAGTAGGTCGCCGCCGATTCTTGACTCGAGCGGGCCGTCCACCAAGTGGGCGGCCCGCTCCCTTTTCAACCCCGCTGACTCGACTGCGATACGGCTCGAACAGACATGTCAACGCTTGCGATAGTCCTGACCATTGCGGCGGTCGTCGTGCTGGCGCTGCTGATCGCGGGAACGGTTGTCATGCGTCGGCGCATGGAGAGCGGTCAGGCGGACTACGCCCGGCATCTCGCCGCGGCCGACCATGCGCTCGAGGCAGCGCGCGCGAGTGACCGTGGCTGGGACCGTCCCGTAATGGAGGACGTAGTCCGTACGGCGCTCGGCGAGCATCGGCCCGGATGGAGCTTCCGCTCGCTCGACCTCGTGTTGGTCGACGATCGGCCTGGTGTGCACGAGGACCGTGCCCACTTCACCGCCAGCGACGGCGACGAGGAAGTACTCGTGGTCCTGACGCGCGGCGAAGCCGGCTGGACGGCGGGCGAGGTCCGCTGAACGGCGTGCAACTTCTCGCGCCGGCATCTGAGCTGGTCGAGGGGTTTCTGCCTGAGACGGATCTCGAGCGGCGGCTAGCCGAGGATCCGGTCATCCTGCGCGGCCTCGCATGGGGCGAGCCGCGGGCGGGCCATCCGGAGGGTCCCGTCGGCCGCCATGTCGCCGATCTGCTCGCGACGATCGACGCCTGGGGCGAGCGCGGCAAGCGCCGCGAGGACCTGCGCTTCATCGCGCTGATCCATGACGCGCTGAAGTACAAGGTGCGCGACTGGCTGCCGCACCACGGACCGAACCACCATGCCGCCAGAGCGCGGCGGGTCGCCGAGGGCTACGTCGAAGACGAGGCGCTGCTGGCGACGATCGAGCTGCACGACCGGCCGTACGGGATCTGGCGCCGGATGCGCAAGACCGGCAAGTTCGACGACCGCGCCTTCCGCGCGATGCTCGAACGGGTGCCGGACCGTGGCCTGTTCCTGCGCTTCGTCGAGCTCGACGGATCGACCGAGGGCAAGAACCCCGAGCCGATCGAGTGGTTCAAGGACGAGCTCGAACGGCGCAACCTGACGCCAGCGCGCTAGCGCAGGGCTGCGCAGGCGCCGTATCGCCGCAACGATCGCGCAGGCGGGGCGTCAAGCGGGCGGGGGTGGGCTCGGGATCGAGCGCCATCAGGCCGCCGTCCTCGTCGACTCCGTACTCGCCCAGCGTCGAGAACTCGACGATCAGGTCGACACGGGCCAGGATCTGCTGTCTGAGCCGGGGGAACATGTGTTCGTAAACCTAGGCCGGTCGTCGGACGGACCGCTAGTGCCTGCAACGTACCTTGCAACTAGGGTGACGCGATGGTCCATCTGAGGATCGTCGCCCCGCCTGAAGCGGCGCAGCACGCGATGGAGCTGCTGTGCGCATCGGAGTCGGTCTCGAACGTGGCCCGGTTTGAAGGGGCCGCATCGAAGCCGGCGGGCGACGTCATCCTCGCCGACGTCGCGCGCGAGGACGCCAGCGTCATCGTGCAGGACCTGCGCGAGCTGGGCATCCCGGAGACCGGCTCGATAGCGATCTCGTCGATCGAGACGCAGATCTCCGCTGCATCGCAGCGCGCCGAGCGCCACGCGGCCGGGCTGCCCAGTGACGCGGTCGTCTGGGAGGACGTCGACAGTCGCAGCGAGGAGCTCACCGAGCTGTCGGGGACCTTCCTGGCGTTCATGGTGCTGGCGATGCTGATCGCCTCGATCGGGCTGGTGCTCGACCAGCCGATCCTGATCGTCGGCGCGATGGTGGTCGGCCCGGAGTTCGGGCCGCTGGCCGGGATCTGCGTCGGGCTGGTGCAGCGTCAACGGGCACTGACGCGCCATTCGCTGGTCGCGCTGGCCGTCGGGTTCCCGGTTGGGATCGTCGGCGCCTTCGTCTTCACGCTGTTGCTCCAGGCGACCGATCAAGTGTCCAACCAGTTCACGCCCGGCGACCATCCGCTGACCCGCTTCATCTCCCAGCCCGACGAGCTGTCGTTCGTCGTCGCCTTCATCGCCGGGATCGCCGGCGTGCTGTCGCTGACCAGCGCCAAGTCCGGCGCCCTGATCGGCGTTCTGATCTCCGTCACGACGATTCCGGCGGCGGCGAACGTCGGTGTGGCGGCCGCCTACGGCGAGTGGGGCGAGGCCGGTGGCGCGCTCGGCCAGCTGCTGGTCAATCTCTCGGGGATCGTGATCGCCGGGACGCTGACGCTCTACGTCCAGCGGCGGTTCTACGTCGCCCGGCGGGTCCGCCATCTGAGCGATCCGAGCCGCGCCGAGGCCGGCCTGCCGCTTGGCCAGAGCACCCGTTCCAAGCACGACTGAGCCCGCTGGCAGGGGATCGCCACGGCGAAACGAACCTCACGGGAGATGGGCTTCGCTACCCTCTCACGGCCGTCGACTCTCCCGAGCTGGACGGACCCACGCATGGAGAAATTCATCATCGAAGGCGGGCAACCGCTATCCGGCACGATCGTCCCAGCCGGCAACAAGAACGCCGCGCTGCCGGTGCTGGCCGCGACCCTGCTCACACGCGAGGAAGTCGTGCTGCGCAACATCCCGCGCATCCGCGACGTCGAGGCGATGGTCGACCTTGTGCGCCAGCTCGGAGCCGAGGCCGAGTGGCGCGAGGACAACGTCATCGCGATCTGCGCCGCCGACGTCCGCGAGACGACCGTTGACACGGCGATCGCCGAGCGGATCCGCGCCTCCTTCCTCGTCGCAGGTCCGCTGCTCGCGCGCTTCGGCCGCGCGACGATGCCGCCGCCCGGTGGCGACGTGATCGGCCGCCGCCGGCTCGATCCGCACCTCGACGCCTTCCGCGCGCTCGGCGCGACCGTCCGCTCCGGCCGGACCTACGACATCGAAGCCCCGAACGGGCTCTGCGCCTGCGACTTCTTCATGGACGAGCCGTCGGTGATGGCGACCGAGAACGCGCTGATGGCCGCCGCCCTGACCAACGGCTCGACGGTGATCCACAACGCCGCCTCCGAGCCGCACGTCCAGGACCTCGCCCGCCTGCTGCTCGCGATGGGCGCGCGCGTCGAGGGGATCGGATCGAACGTGATCGTCGTCCACGGCCAGGAGGAGCTCGGCGGCGCCGACTTCACGATCGGCCCGGACTACATCGAGATCGGCAGCTTCATCGCGCTCGCGGCCTGCACCGGCGGCGAGCTGCGGATCAAGGATGCCGCGCCGGACGACCTGCGCATGACGCGGCTCGCCTTCGAGCGGCTCGGCTGCGAGATCCTCGTCGAGGGCGAGGACGTGATCGTCCCCGCCGGCCAGCAGCTCCGCGTCCGCGACGACGAGGGCGACGCCGTCTCGAAGATCGAGGACGGACCGTGGCCCGCGTTCCCCGCCGACCTGACGTCGATCGCGCTGGCGATGGCGACGCAGGCCGAGGGCATGGTGCTGATCCACGAGAAGATGTTCGAGAACCGCTTGTTCTTCGTCGACAAGCTCGTCTCCATGGGCGCTCGGGTGATCGTCTGCGACCCGCACCGCGCGGTCGTCAGCGGCCCGAGCCGGCTTCACGGCGAGCGCATGGAGAGCCCGGACATCCGGGCCGGCATGGCGCTGCTCATCGCCGCGCTGTGCGCCGAGGGAACTTCGGAGATCGGCAACGTGCGTCAGATCGACCGTGGCTACGAGCGGATCGAGGAGCGCCTGCGCGCGCTCGGCGCCCGGATCGAGCGTGTCCCCCCGCGAGGCATCACCCCGCAGGGTGAGCCGCTTCCCGTCTAGGCTGCGCATCACACCGCCGAGGAGGGGACGGTCGTGATCCACCCGATACCCGCGGGCACGCGTGATGTGCTGCCCGACGAGATGCGCGAGCTGCGCGCAATCGACGAGCGCCTGCGCTCGAGCTTCGCCGACGCCGGATACGGCGAGGTCTGGACGCCGATGGTCGAGTACGAGGAGGTGCTGAGCGTCGGTGACGACTCGGCCGCCTACCGGATGTTCGACGACCAGGGCAAGGTGCTGGCGCTGCGCTCCGACATGACGGTGCCGATCGCCCGCGTCGTCGCGACCCGCTTCCCGGAGTCCGAGCGCGAGCTGCGCCTCTGCTACTCGGCGCACGCCTACCGCACCGTCGGCCACCGCACCGGCCAGCAGCGCGAGTTCCTGCAGAGCGGCATCGAGCTGATCGGCGTGCCCGGCCCCGAGGGCGAGGCCGAGGTGGTCAAGCTGGCGCTCGGCGCGCTGGCGAACGCCGGGCTGGCCCGCCACCGGATCGGCGTCGGCGACGGCGCGCTCTACCGGCGGCTGCTCGAAGCGCTCGAGGTCCCGGAGGACAGCCACCGCGAGCTGCTCGGCTGCCTGACGCGGCGCGACATGGTCGGCCTCGAGCTGCGCGTCGACGCGCTCGGGCTGGCGCGCGACGCGCGCGACCTGCTGGTCGAGCTGCCGGATCTGCGTGGTGGCCCCGAGGTGCTGGAGCGCGGCGACGGGCCGGCAGGGGAGGCGCTGGAGCGGCTGCGCGAGCTGTACGCGGCGCTGGAGGCGCGCGGGATCGCCGATCGGGTGATCCTCGACCTCGGCCTTGTGCGCGACCTCGGCTACTACACGGGAGCGATCTTCGAGCTCTACGACCCCGCGGTCGGCTTCGCGCTCGGTGGCGGTGGCCGCTACGACGACCTGATCGGCCGCTTCGGCGCGCCGCGGCCGGCCTGTGGCATCGCCTTCGACGTTCAGCGCGTCCACATTGCCCAGGCGGCCGAGGAGAGGCAGCGATGAGCGCCACCGGGCTGACGATCGCCGTTCCGCGTGGCGCGCTGATGAAGGGCACGCTCGACCTGCTCGACGGGCTCGGCGTCGACACCGCTGAGGTCCGCTCGAACGATCGCAAGCTGCTGTTCGAAGAGGCCGGCATCGTCACGATGCGCCCGAGCGACGTGCCGACCTACGTCGAGCACGGCGCCGCCGACATCGGGATCACCGGCAAGGACGTGCTGCTCGAGGCGCCCGAGCGCGAGGTCTACGAGCTGCTCGACCTCGGCTACGGCCGCTGCGAGATGGTCGTCGCGCGGCGCAGCGGCGACGACGCGATGGGCGAATCGCTGCGCCGCCTCGGACGGGTGCGGATCGCGACCAAGTACACGCGGATCGCCGCCGAGCACTTCGCGCGCACCGGCCGGCAGGTCGAGCTCGTCGCGGTCAAGGGGTCGGTCGAGCTGGCTCCGCTGACCGGGATGGTCGACGGCATCGTCGACCTGACCGCCACAGGCAAGACGCTTGCCGAGAACGGGCTAGAGGTGGTGGAGGAGATCGTCACCTGCACCGCCCGGCTGATCGCGAACCCGGTCGCGCACAAGCTGAAGGCCGCCGAGATCGACGCCGTGGTGCAGGCGCTGCGCGGGGCGACGTCGTGAGGCAGCACGACTTCGGGCCGAGCGCGACCGCAACCGAGATCCGCGCGCTGACACCGGATCCACGCAACGTGGAGGACGGCGTGCGCGAGATCGTGGCGCGCGTGCGCGTCGGCGGCGACAAGGCGGTCTGCGAGCTGACCGCTGAGATCGACGGCGCGATCGTCACGCCGGGTCGGCTGCGTGTCGATCCGGCGGCGCTGGCGGCGGCCGTGGAGTCACTCGACGGCGCGGTGGTCGACGGCCTGCGCGCGGCGATCGCCAACGTGACCGCGGTCGCGGAGGCGCAGCTGCGCGAGCGGAAGGCGACCGAGCTGCCCGACGGCCAGGTCGTCGACGTCGAGGAGCTCGCGGTCCGCCGGGCGGGTGTCTACGCGCCGGCGGGGCGGGCCTCCTATCCCTCTTCGGTCGTGATGGCCGCCGCGACCGCGCGGGCGGCCGGGGTCGGCGAGATCGCGGTCTGTGCCGGGCCGTCGTCGCCCGAGGGCGAGATCGCTCCGGCGATCCTCGCCGCCTGCTCGCTCTGCGGCGTCGACGAGGTCTACCGCGCCGGTGGCGCCCAGGCCGTCGCCGCGCTCGCCTACGGGACCGAGACGGTGGCGCCGGTCGACGTGATCGCAGGTCCGGGCGGGCCCTGGGTCCAGGAGGCCAAGCGCCAGGTGTTCGGCCAGGTCGGGATCGACGGCATCGCTGGTCCGAGCGAGCTGGTGGTCGTCAGCGACGGCGACGCCGACGCCGAGCTGCTGGCGCTCGACCTGCTCGCCCAGGCCGAGCACGGCCCGGACAGCCTCGTCGTGGCGATCTCCCAGGACACCGACCTGCTGGAGCTGATCGGCGTCGCGGTCGAGCGGCTCGCCGCCGAGCGGCCTTCGGTCCAGGATGCGCCGCTGGCGCTCGTGCGGACCGAGACTGTCGAGGACGCGGTCGCGCTCGCCGATGCGATCGCCCCTGAGCACCTGCAGCTCGTCGGCCCGCTCGCCGAGCAGCTGGCCGACCGCGTCCGTGCCGCGGGCTGCGTCTTCGTTGGCCCGGCGGTCGCGACCGCCTTCGGCGACTACATCACCGGCTCCAACCACATCCTGCCCACGGGAGGGGCGGCGCGGTTCCAGAGCGCTGTCTCGCCAGCCACGTTCCGGCGCCGGATGGCTCGCGTATCCTTTGCGCCCGGGGCTGCTGCCCGCCTGGCCGCGAAGGGCGCCCCGCTGGCCCGCGCCGAGGGCTTTCCCGTTCACGCCGAGTCCATGGAGCGCCGCGCTTGACCCGTAGCGCAGACATCTCACGCACTACGAAGGAGACCTCGATCGAGCTGTCGCTGGCGCTCGACGGCGACGGCTCCGGGACGCGCGCGACCGGGGTCGGCTTCTTCGACCACCTGCTCGACGCCGTCGCCCGCCACGGCCGGCTCGACCTCGACGTGAAGGTCGACGGCGACCTCGAGACGGGGCCACACCACACCGTCGAGGACACCGGGCTGGTGCTTGGCCGCGCGCTCGACGAGGCACTCGGCGACCGCGCCGGGATCCGCCGCTACGGCCACGCCGTCGTGCCGATGGACGAGGCGCGCGCGAGCTGCGCGCTCGACATCTCCGGGCGCCCGTTCACAGCCTTCGAGGCGGATCTGCCCGCCGAGGCGATCGCCGACTTCGACTCGGATCTCGCGGAGGAGTTCTTCCGCGCGGTGGCCAACAGCGCGAAGCTGACGCTGCACGTCACCGTCGAGCGCGGCAGCAACACGCACCACATGGTCGAGGCGGCGTTCAAGGCGTTCGCCCGTGCGCTGCGCGAGGCGGTCTCGATCGACCCCGACGAGACGGGCATCCCGTCGACGAAGGGCCTGCTGTGAGCGGCGGGCCGACGATCGCGATCCTCGACTACGGGATGGGCAACCTGCGTTCGGCCGAGAAGGCGTTCGAGCACGTCGGCGCGAGCGCGCCGATCACGCGCCAGCACGACGAGGTGCGGGCCGCCGACGGCGTCGTCCTGCCGGGCGTCGGTGCGTTCCCGAAGGCGATGGCCGCCGTCCGCGAGCGCGGGTTCGACGGTCTGCTGCGCGAGCGTCGCGACGCGGGCGTGCCGATCCTCGGCATCTGCCTCGGCATGCAGCTGCTCTACGACGGCAGCGACGAGCACGGCGGGGCGGAGGGGATCGGCCTGCTGGAGGGCCAGATCGAGGCGCTCGACGCACCCGGGCTGAAGGTGCCGCACATCGGCTGGAACCCGGTCTCCTGGCGGCGGACGAGCGACATCGCGGACGGGCTGCCCGATCCCTGCGCCTTCTACCACGTGCACTCCTACGCCAAGCGGGCCGTCGACAGCGACGAGGTCGTCGGCGTCGCCTCCTACGGCAGCGAGTTCGCCAGCGTCGTCGCCGCGGATGGCGTCTACGGCACCCAGTTCCATCCTGAGAAGTCCGGCCCCGACGGCCTGCGGCTGCTGCGCAACTTCGCGGCACGCTGCCGGGCGGGAGCGCCGGCCGCCGCATGATCCTCCTGCCGGCAGTCGACATCCGCGACGGCAAGGCCGTCCGCCTGCGCCAGGGCCGCTTCGACGACGAGACGGTCTATGCCGACGACCCGCTCGAGGCGGCGCGTTCGTTCGTCGAGGCGGGCGCGCGCTACCTGCACGTCGTCGACCTCGACGGGGCGCGCGACGGCGAGCCCGCGAACCTGCATCACCTGGAGCGGATCACGACCGAGCTGGAGATCCCAGTCCAGTACGGCGGCGGGCTGCGCTCGCTGCAGTCGGTCCGCGGCGCGCTGGCCGCAGGCGCCGCGCGCGTGGTGATCGGCACGGCCGCCTACAGCGACGCCGAGTTCCTCCAGACGGCGCTCGAGACCTGGCGCCAGCGGATCCTCGTCGCCGTCGACGTGCGCGACGGCTACGTGTCGGTGTCCGGCTGGACGGAGGCCACGAAGGTCACCCCTGAGGAGCTGATCACCCGGCTTCAGCAGCAGGGAGCGACGCGCTTCGTCTACACCAACGCCGACAAGGACGGGATGCTCGAGGGCGTCGACCTCGACGAGGTGCGGCGGATCTCGGACGCCGTCCGCGGCCGCTTCATCTGGTCGGGCGGGATCGGGTCGGTCGAGGACCTCGAGAAGCTGCGCGACATGCGGCTGCTCAACCTGGCCGGTGTGATCTCCGGCAAGGCGCTCTACGAGCACCGCTTCACCGTCGCCGACGGCCGCGCCGCGCTCGAGGCCAAGCCGGCGCCGCGTACCGTGTAGCCGTGGTCCTCAAGCGCGTCATTCCATGCCTCGACGTCGACCAGGGGCGGGTCGTCAAGGGCACCAACTTCGTCGACATCCGCGACGCCGGCGACCCGGTCGAGCTGGCGGTCCGCTACCAGGAGGAGGGCGCCGACGAGATCGTCTTCCTCGACATCACCGCATCGCACGAGCGGCGCGACACCGTCGCCGATCTGGCGCGCCGTTGTGCCGACGACGTCTTCATCCCGTTCACGATCGGCGGTGGCATCCGCTCGGTCGCCGACGCCCAGGCCGTGCTCGACGCCGGTTCGGACAAGGTCTCGGTCAACTCGGCGGCCGTGGCGCGGCCTGAGCTGATCGGCGAGCTGGCCGAGGTCTTCGGCGCCCAGTGTGTCGTGCTGGCGATCGACGCGCGCAAGCGCACAGATGGTTCCGGCTACGAGGTCGTCGTCCAGGGCGGCCGCAAGGAGACCGGTCGCGAGGCGGTCGAGTGGGCGCGCGAGGGCGTCGAGCGCGGCGCGGGGGAGATCCTGCTGACCAGCATGGACCGCGACGGCACCGAGGACGGCTACGAGCTCGAGCTGACGCGTGCGGTCGCCGACGCGGTCGACGTTCCCGTCATCGCCTCGGGCGGTGCCGGCGAGCTCGACCACCTCGTCGACGCCGTCGAACAGGGCCGCGCCGACGCCGTCCTCTGCGCCTCGATCTTCCACTACGGCCAGCACACCGTCGGCGAGGCCAAGCAGCGCATGCGCGACGCCGGCATCCCCGTTCGCCTCTAGACGTCTTTGTGGAGCTACCCACCCATACGGTGGGTAGTACCGCAAAGCCGTGTGAGAATGGCGGCGTGCTGGACGACCGCGAGCTGCCGGAGCGCCTGAGCGCGCTGCGCGGGATGGACCGCATCCTGCCGGCCCTGGACGGCGCCCCGCCGTGCTTCCTGGTGGGCGGTGCGGTACGGGACCTGCTGCTGGGCCGTGAGCCGGTCGACATCGACGTCGCCGTCGAGGGCGACGCGGAGGCGGTGGCGGCGCTGCTGGCGGAGGCGCTCGGGGGCGAGGTTGTCGTCCACGAGCGGTTCGGGACCGCGACGGTGGTCGCGGGTGGGGTCGATGCGGTCAACTTGGCGCGGACGCGGCGGGAGACCTACTCCGCGCCCGGCGCGCTGCCTGATGTCGAGCCGGCGAGCCTCGTCGACGACCTGGCGCGGCGCGACTTCACCGTCAACGCGCTGGCGCTCGAGCTCACGGCCGCTCCGGGCGGCCACGCGGATCGCGCTAGTGGAGCGGTTGCGGCGGTCGGTGGGGGCGATGGGATCCTCGTCGACCCACACGACGGACGGCAGGATCTTCGCGACGGCTTGATCCGCGTCCTTCACCGCGGCAGTTTCAGCGACGACCCGACCCGGCTACTACGCGCCGTGCGGTACGCCGCGCGGCTGGGGTTCGCGCTGGAGGCCGACACGGAGCAGTGGGCGCGCGCGGCGGTGGCGGACGAGGCGCCGGCGACCGTCTCGGGCTCGCGTATCCGCGACGAGCTGATCGACCTGCTCGCCGAGAACGAGGCGCCGCGTGCCGTCGAGCTGCTGCGCGATCTGGGTATCGACCGAGCCCTGCATCCCGATCTGCGCGCCGACTCCGAGTTGGTGGCGTCGGCGAAGCTTGGCGCGGCCGAGACGGGCGCCGATCCCGCGTTGGCGGCGCTCGCAGCGCTCGCGACGGATCAGCTGGGGCAGAGCGACCTCGCCGCATGGATCGACCGGTTGGGGCTCGGGTCGGGGCAGCGGGACGCCGTGCTGCGGGCGGCTGGGCGCGCGCCGGGGCTGGTTGAGGATCTGCGTCATGAACTGCGGCCGTCGGAGTTGCGTGCGCTGCTCGACGGGGAGCCGCCGGAGGCGTTGGCGTTGGCCTTGGCGCTTGGGGCGCCGGCGGAGCCGATTCTCGGCTTCGTGTCGCGGCTGAGCGGTGTGCGGCTGGAGATCACGGGAGCCGATCTGCTCGCGGCGGGCCTGCGGGAGTCGCCGGCGCTTGGTCGGGCGCTCGAAGAGACGCTGGCGCGCAAGCTCGACGGTGAGGTCGACGGGCGCGAGGACGAGCTGCGCGTTGCGCTGTCGATCGCGCGGGAGGCGTCGTGAGCCTGAGGCGGCCCGGGTGATCGCCGCCAGCCTGCCCGGTGCCGTGGTGCGCTTCTCGACGCGGGCCGGCGGGGTCAGCGAAGGGCCGTATGCGTCGCTGAACATCGGGGCGCAGACCGACGATCTGCCCGAGCGGGTGATCGAGAATCGGGCTCTCCTCGCCGCTTCGGCAGGCCTGGTGCCGGGGGCGGTGGCGATCGGGCAGCAGGTCCACGGCGTCGAGATCCAGCGCTGGGACGCAGCGCCGGCCGTTCCGTTGACCGACATCGCTGCGCCGCGCGCGGAGGTCGACGGCCACGTCACGGCGCTTCCCGGGCTTGGACTGCTGGTCCAGGTCGCGGACTGCCTGCCCGTCGCTCTCGCCTCGGCGGATCGGGTCGCGATGGTCCACTGTGGCTGGCGGGGCCTGGCTGGCGGGATCGTGGCCCGCGCGGTCGCCGAGTTCGACACGCCGCCGGCGGCGGTCGTCGGCCCGGGGATCGGCAGCTGCTGCTTCGAGGTCGGGCCCGAGGTCCTGGCGGCGTTCGCCGACGTCGAGGGCGCGGCGGACGGCCGGATGCTCGACCTGCGGATGGTGGCCGAGGCGCGGCTGCGCGCCGCTGGCGTCGAGCGGGTCGAGCACGTTGACCTCTGCACCTTCTGCCGCGAGGACCTGTTCTTCTCGCACCGTCGCGACGGCGGCGTTACCGGGCGGCAGTGCGGCATCGTGTGGCGGACGTGACGCGCCAGTTCACCGACATCGACCCCGCCGTCGTGCGCAACAACGTCGAATGGGTCCGCGAGCGGATCGCCGCGGCCGGCCGCGACCCCGGCGACGTCGAGCTGCTGGCGGCGATCAAGTACGTGCCGCTCGAGGAGCTTCCGAAGCTCGCGCAGGCCGGGATCGAGCTGGTCGGCGAGAACCGGGCCCAGGAGCTGGCCGCCAAGCATGCCGCGCACGGTGAGCTGTTCGCCGGCTGGGACTTCATCGGCGCGCTGCAGAGCCGCAAGATCAAGGAGATCGCGCCGCTCGCCCGCCTGATCCACTCGGTGGCGTCGGAGTCCGCGCTCGCCCAGCTCGAGCGCCATCCGGCGCGCGAGGTCCTGATCCAGGTCAACGTCGCCGGGGAGGAGGGCAAGGCCGGCGTCGCGCCCGGGGAGCTGGCCGCGTTCCTCGCAGCCTGCCCGGTTCCGGTCGGCGGCCTGATGACGATGCCACCGTTCGTAGAACGTGCCGAGGACAACCGGCGCCACTTCGCCCGGCTGGCCGAGCTGGCCGCCGAGCACGGCCTGACGCGGCTCTCGATGGGCACGTCGCAGGACTACGAGGTCGCCATCCAGGAGGGAGCGACCACGATCCGCCTGGGCTCGGTCCTCTACGGCTAGACGCGCTCGAGGAAGTCCCCGATAGCCCGCGAGAGGCGCGCGCCCTGCCACGCCAGCGGCGTGTCGCCGGGCTGCTCGACGACCAGCTCGCCCCGCGGTAGGCGGCGGGCGTACTCCTCGGCGACCGCCAGCGGGTGGCCGGGATCGGCCTCGTCGCGCGTCCCCGCGATCAGCACCGGCATGTCGAGCCGCTCCAGCTCGTCGAGGCTCGCGAACGCCTCGGAGCGCGGCACGACGTGCAGCGCCCGCGCGACGGCGTCGAGGTGGCGGTGGCGCTCGATCCGCTGGCGCGTCGCCAGCCGGGCCGGCTCGCGCCAGCGCTCGGGCAGCTCGTTCGCGCCCGACGCGTCGACGAACGCCTCCACGTCGCCGCCCTCCAGGGCGGCCGCAAGCCGGTCCCAGTGCGCGAGCGCGTCCGCGCCGAGCTGGCCCGGGCCGCGGTAGGCGGGAGTGATCAGCACCAGCGCGCTGACCCGCTCCGGATGGTCGAGCGCGAAGCGGACCGCGGTCGCCGCGCCCATCGAGCTGCCGGCCAGCGCGGCGCTGTCGAGCCCCTGGGCGTCGAAGACGGCCTCGAGGTCGGCGGCCAGGTCGGCGTACTCGTAGGCGTCGCGGTCGGGAGCGGGGGAGGACTCGCCGTGGCCGCGGGCGTCATAGCCGACCAGTTGCCAGCCGCGGCCGAGCAGGTGCCGAGACCCCTGTACGACGTTGCGTCGCGTCGCCGTCAGCCCGTGCGCCAGGACCAGCGGCGCGCCGTCGCCGGTCGAGTCGCCGGACAGCACGAGGTCGTCGCCGCGCTCGACTTCGAAGGGAACCGGCTCTTGACGGGAGCTCGTGACCATTGGGAGGGACGGTTACTACCCGATATCGTGTTCAAGCACGGGTTTCGCCGGCCGCAAGGGTTTTCGGCCGACTGCTCGAAAAGACACCGAGCGATGGCTCTCAGCGATACATGGCACCGCACGCTCGTCTACTTCGGCCTCGCCGAGGAGGACGACCCCCGCTACGACGTGGTCCAGGACCACGAGCCTGAGGCGGAGCTCGAGGACCGCTACCGCGAGCGGCCCAACGTCCGGCGCCTCCAGCGCAAGCGGCGCGACGACTTCGACGACATCTTCGCCGACGACTCGCCGCGCGAGTCGGGCCGCGAGACGCGTGTCCTGCGCTCTGTAGGCGGCAACGGGGCGCGCGACCTGGACCTCCAGGTCCACCTGGTGATCCCGAAGAACTTCAACGACGCCCAGCAGATCGCCGACCGCTACAAGAACGACGTCCCGGTCATCCTCAACCTGCAGCAGACCGACCCGGACCTCTCTAAGCGGCTGATCGACTTCTCGTCAGGCCTTACCTACGCGCTCGACGGTGGCATGCAGCGGATCGCCGACAAGGTCTTCCTGTTGACCCCGCGCAACGTCGACGTTTCGGCGGAGGAGCGCGCTCGCCTGATCGAGAAGGGCTTCTTCAACCAGTCCTGATCCGGTCGGCGGCTAGAGTGCCCGCCTTATGAAGATCGGATTTCTAGGGGCAGGCAGCATGGCCACCGCGCTCGCGCGCGGACTCGGCGAACCGGCGTTGGTGTTCGACGTCCAGGAGGACCGTGCGGAGGCGCTCGCGGAGTCGGTCCGCGGCGAGGCCGCCGGGTCGGCCGAGGAGCTTGCGCGGCGCGTCGACGTCGTCGTGCTCGCGCACAAGCCCGCGCATCTCGAGGACGCCGCCGAGGGTGTGGCCGGGACCGCCAAGGCAGTCGCCTCGATCGTCGCCGCGACGCCGGTCAGCCGGCTCGAGGCGGTCTATCCCGACACCCCCGTCTACCGCTTCATCCCGAACATCCCGGTCGAGGTCGGCCGCGGGGTCTTCTGTTACGTCCCCGGAACGCTGGCCGAGGACGGACCGCGCGAGGAGCTGCTGCGGCTGTTCGGCCGCGCCGGCGCCGTGATCCCGCTCGACGAGCCGCTGCTGGAGCCGGCCACCGCCCTGATGAGCTGCGGTCCCGCCTTCATGGCGCTGATCGTCGAGGCGCTCGCCGACGCCGGTTCGCGTCACGGCCTCGATCCCGACCAGGCGCGACGCCTGGTCGTCGAGACGATGGCCGGCAGCGCCGCCTACCTCGACGCCAACGGCCTCGACGCCGAGGAGCTGCGCAGCCGCGTCGCGACACCCGGCGGGCTGACCGAGAAGGGTCTGCGACTGCTCGAGGAGCGCGGCCTGCGCGACGCGCTCGATGGCGCCGTCGATCTCGTGGTGGAGGCCAGCAAGCAGTGACGCTGTTGGCCCTCACCCGTGGCGACGTGGCCGACTACGTCAACACGCTGATCCTCGTCTACGTGGTCCTGATCGTGATCAGGATCCTCATGTCGTGGATCCCGCGGATGCCCTACAACCGCGCGCTGAACATGGTCCTCACCTTCGTGGTCGACGTCACCGACCCGTACCTGAACCTCTTCCGCCGCATCATTCCGCCGATTCGCCTCGGTGGGGGCGGGCTCGACCTCAGCCCGACGATCGCCCTCTTCGTACTGCTGATCCTCAGCGGCATCGTCACCGGCCTGATCAGAGGCTGAGGTGGCCGCGCACTCGCGCGCCGGTGGCTGGCTGCGACTGCTCGTCGCGGTTGCGATCGTGATCGGGCTCGACCAGCTGACCAAGCAGATCGCGATCTCCGCCGTCGACCGCGGCGATTCGGTCAACGTCTTCCTCGGCCTCGACATCACCAACACGCGCAACACCGGCATCGCGTTCGGCGCGCTGCAGGGCAGCGACACGATCATCCCGCTGCTGATCGGCTGCGCGCTGATCGCACTCGTCGCCTACTTCGCCGTCAACGCCGGCCGGCCATGGCTGTGGCTGCCGGCGGGCCTGCTGCTCGGCGGCGCGCTCGGCAACCTGACCGACCGCGTCCGCGAGGGCGCCGTGATCGACTTCGTCGACCCAATCGCCTGGCCGGCGTTCAACCTCGCCGACAGCTGCATCGTCGTCGGCGTGCTGATCCTGCTCTACGTAGTCGAGGTGCGGCCGGGCGAGCCCAAGCCCGAGCCCGAAGCCAAGACGGGATGACCGAACCGCCGCGGATCGCCTTCGAGGACGAGCACCTGCTCGTCGTCGACAAGCCGGCGGGAATGGTCGTCCACCCCGGAGCCGGGGTCGCCGAGGGAACGCTCGTCCAGGTCCTCGCCGGCAAGCTCGCCGGCGGTCCCGAGCCGGAGCGCCCCGGTGTCGTCCACCGCCTCGACCGCGACACCTCCGGCCTGCTCGTGCTCGCCCGCTCCGAGCCCGTCCACGCCGCGCTGCAGGAGGCGATCCGCCAGCGCGAGGTCGAGCGCGAGTATCTGGCGCTCGTCGTCGGCCGCCCAGGCTCACGCAGCGGCACGATCGATGCGCCGATCGGCCGCGACCGCGCCAACCGCACCGTCATGTCGACCCGCACCGACAAGCCGCGCCGCGCAGTGACCCACTTCGAGATCCTCGAGGAGCTCCCAGGACGCTCGCTGCTGCGCGTCAAGCTCGAGACCGGACGCACCCACCAGATCCGCGCCCACATGCTCGCCATCGGCCATCCGGTCTGCGGAGACCGGGTTTACGGCGGTGGCGCAAGCGGTATCGCCCTCGGTCTCGCCCGCCAATTCCTCCATAGCGCCAGATTGGTGTTTAGCCATCCCGTCACCCGGGAAATCATCGATTGCGAGTCCAAACCACCCGCCGATCTGCATCGTGCGCTTGATGCAGCAAGGCGGGGCTCAGTCTCCGGAGGGCCAGACGGGGGCTGACATCGGGGCGGGGCGGTCCACTGGACCGCCCCGCTTCTTTTGTTTCGTGGTTGTTCGGGCTAGGGATCGGCCGCGCTGCCCGCGGGTCCTGTCTCCGATTTTGGTTTCCGTGCTCGGCTCCGCGGCTCCGCTGGGACTGCGCCCCGTGCCTGGCGCGGGTTGGCGGTGGAGCGCGCTTTCGTTGGTCGACGGCAGGGGCTCCGCCCGACGCTCCGCTCGCTACGCCTGCGCGCGCAAAGC
>CAZVRI010000059.1:0-16658 GCA_964629855.1 uncultured Thermoleophilaceae bacterium | reverse complement strand
TTCTCGTGGCTGCGCGTGCCGATGATGATCACGACGATGCTGATCGCCGTACCGACCGGCGTGAAGATCTTCAGCTGGCTCGGAACGCTCTGGAAAGGCGCAATCCATCTGACGACGCCGATGCTGTTCGCACTCGGCTTCATCACGATGTTCACGCTCGGCGGGATCAGCGGCGTGATGCTCGCCGTGGTGCCGATCGACATCCACGTCTCGGACACCTACTTCATCGTCGCCCACATCCACTACGTCCTGTTCGGCGGCTCGGTCTTCACGATCTTCGCCGGCCTCTACCACTGGTTCCCGAAGATGACGGGTCGGATGTACGACGAGGGGCTCGGCAAGGTCCACTTCTGGCTCTCGTTCGTCTTCTTCAACCTGACCTTCGGCCCGATGCACTTCGTCGGCGTCGACGGGATGCCGCGCCGCGTCGCCGACTACGCCGACCAGTTCGCCACAATGAACGCGATCATCTCGGTGTCGGCGTTCCTGTTCGGATTGAGCTTCCTGGTCTTCCTCTACAACATGGTCACGAGCTGGCGCTTCGGCCCGAAGGCCGACGGCAACCCGTGGCGCGCTCACTCGATCGAGTGGCAGGTCTCCTCCCCGCCGCCGATCTTCAACTTCGACGAGATTCCGACCGTGGTGGGTGGCCCCTACGAGTACGGGGTACCCGGTGCCGTACACGCGGTCTTCGGTGACCAGAAGGCGCCTGTCGGCGCCTCCCCGACCCCTGCGGGCGGCGGCGCCCCGCCACCTAACGAGCCATGAGCGATACACGCAAGATCCTCGTAGTCGCCAACGAGACCGTCACCGGTCAGGCGCTGATCGACGCCGTCAAGCGGCGCGCCGACGGCGGACCCGTGACGGTTCACGTCATCTGCCCGCAGAACCAGCCGAAGCACGGCTATGTGATCTACGACGACACGATCCGTGGCGCGGCCGAAAACCGGCTCGCGATGACGCTCGCCCAGCTGCGCGAGGTCAACATCGAGGCCACCGGCGACGTCGAGGACCCCGATCCGTACTCGGCGATCATGGACGCCGTCGGCGAGCGCGACTACGACGAGATCATCATCTCCACCCACCCGGGCACGCGCTCCGGCTGGCTGCGCCAGGACCTGATCACGCGCGTCGAGCAGGCCACGCGACGGCCGGTCGAACACGTCGTCGTCGACCTCGGCCGCCACGACGCCGACGAGGGCATCCGCACGCTCGTCGTCGCGAACCAGACCGTCGGCGGCCAGGCACTGATCGACCAGCTCAAGCGGCTTGCCGCCGAGGGTCCGCACCGCTTCATCGTCGTCTGCCCGCAGGGCGGAGCCGGCGAGGACGACGCCCACCGCCGGCTCGCCCACACGCTCAAGCGGCTGACCGACGAGGGCCTCGACGCCATCGGCCAGGTCACCCACCCCGACCCGTACACGGCGATCCAGCAGGCGCTCCACTTCTACGGCGTCGACGAGATCGTCATCTCGACCTTTCCAGCCACCCGCTCGGGCTGGCTGCGCTCCGACCTCGTCGGTCGTGTCGAGGCGTCGACCGACAAGCCGGTCCACCACGTGGTGTCGACCGAAGACCTCGAGCAGGCGAGCGCTTGATGGAGTCGGCTTCGATTCCAGCGCCTGGCGCGCCGGTCCCGACTCCGGCCCACGACGCCCACGCGCATCACGGCCCGCCGACGGCGAACCAGTCGTCGCGGCTGGATCCGCAGTTCCTCGGGATGCTGCTGTTCATCATCTCCGAGGTGATGCTCTTCGGAGCGTTCTTCACGGCCTACTTCTTCATCCGGGTCGTGAACGGCGACGCCTGGCCGGCCGCCGGCGAGCACCTGCCGGTCGCGATCGCCGGCGTCAACACGGCGATCCTCGTCTCGTCGAGCTTCACGATGCACTGGGCGCTCGAGGGGGCGCGGCGCGACAACCGCCGCGCGATGCGGATCGGCCTGCTGACGACGCTGCTGCTCGGCACGACCTTCCTCTGCATCCAGATCAACGAGTACTTCCACATCGGCTTCGCGATCTCCGAGAACGCGCAGTCGTCGATCTTCTACGGCCTGACCGGCCTGCACGGCGCGCACGTCTTCGTCGGTCTCACGCTGCTGACGTTCGCGACGATCCGTGCCTTCCGCGGCCACTTCTCGTCGAAGTCCCATCTCGGCGTCGAGATCCCCGGGATCTACTGGCACTTCGTCGACGTGATGTGGATCGTCGTCTATCTGACGATCTACATCATCTAGCGTGCGCAACCCGCTGACCTCCGAGCAGGGGGCGTTTCAGCTGCTGCTCTGGGTCGGGGGCATCGCCCTCGTGATCGCGCTGGTCGTCGTGGTGGTGCGGGCGCTCTGAGCGCGCTCGCCGACGACCTCGAGCTTGCCGAGCGCGCCGCGCGCGCGGCCGGGGTGCTGCTGCTGGACCGCTACGACGGCCCGGCGAGCGGCGTCGAGCAGAAGTCGAGCCGGACCGACATGGTCTCGGACGCCGATCGCGACGCCGAGGCGCTGATCCGCGACATGCTGGCCGGCGAGCGGCCCGACGACGGCTTCCTCGGCGAGGAGGGGTCGCAGGCAGAGGGCGCGAGCGGGCGCCGCTGGGTCGTGGATCCGCTCGACGGAACCACCAACTACCTCTACCGCTTCCCGGCCTGGGTCGTGAGCATCGCGCTCGAGGACGACCGCGGCGGCCTGGTCGGCGTCGTCCACGATCCGCTGCGCGGTGAGACCTTCACCGCGATCCGCGGCGAGGGTGCCCACCTCGACGGCCGCACGATCGCCGTCAGCGGCGTCGAGCAGCTCGACACGGCGCTGATCGGCACCGGCTTTGGCTACGCCGCCGAGCGGCGCGCGGAGCAGGCGGCCGTCGTGTCCCAGCTCCTCCCCCGCGTGCGCGACATCCGCCGCGCCGGCGCGGCCGCGCTCGACCTCTGCATGGTCGCCTGTGGCCGCCTCGACGGCTACTACGAGCGCGGACTCAACGCCTGGGACTGGGCCGCCGGATCGCTGATCGCGTCCGAGGCCGGCGCAGCCGTCTTGCCGTTACCCGGCGAGCCATTCGGACTGGCCGTCTCCTCGCCGGCGATCGCCGACGAGCTCGCGGCCCTCATCGCCTGAGGCGCCGCCGGCCGCGTCTTGTTCTTGCGGTACCACTCGGCGGCGTAGTAGCTGCCGATCACGAACGCCAGGGCCAGCACCTGCGCCCCGAGCGTCTCGTACGTCGGGTAGACGCCGAGCCAGGTGCCCATCCAGAGCGGGAAGTCGATGTCGAGCGTGTGGACCGGCAGCCAGCCGACGCCCTGCATCGAGCGGGCCGTGTTGCCGACCATCACGAACAGCACGAAGGCGATCAGGACCCCGGTGACGACCAGCATCCGCTTGTAGGGCAGCTTCTGCTCGAGCTTGAACGTCGCCAGCCCGACCAGCGCGGTGCCGGCCAGCCCGAGCGCGACGCCCGCGACGACGACCGCTGTCCCAGAGGCGAGCTGCAGCGCCTGCAGGAAGAGCACCGTCTCCATCCCCTCGCGGAATACGCTCGTGAAACCGAGCACGTAGAGCCCGGCGACGGTCGCGCTGCCGGCTGCGGCGCCCGCGACAGCGCCGGCCGTCAGCTCCTTGCCGCGCTTGCGATGTCCGGCGATCCACTCGGTCCAGTAGACCTTGTGGAAGAACCAGTTGAGGACCAGCAGCAGCACAGCGACGGCCAGCAGGCCGACCACCGCCTCAACCTTCTCGCCGTAGCGCTGCAGCGAGCCGAGGATCGCTACGGCGATCACGTAGCCGACGACGCTCGCCGGCAGGGCGAGCAGCGCGCCGCGGTAGATCGGCCGGCGCAGCTCACGGCGGACACCGATCATGCTCGCCGTAATCGCGGCGATGATCAGGATCGCCTCGAGGCCCTCGCGGAAGACGATCATGGCGGCGTTGACGATCGTCGTGGTCGCGCTCGTCCCCTCCCCCGTCTTGGCCCGCGCCTCGTCGAGCGCGTCGGTCAAGTCGAGCGTCGTCTCGCGGACCTCGCTCGGCGCCGCCCGCGAGGAGATCAGCGCGGCCAGGCCCTCGGCGTCGCGCGCCCCGTACCAGAACAGTCCCTCAATATCAGTGACCAGACCCGGGTCGAAGGCGCGCAGCTCCGGCTCGGGACCGAACTCGAAGAAGGCGTAGGCGGACAGCCGCGCCTGCTCGGCCTGGTCCCACTCGCCGGCGTTCGCCGCCGCCACGAGCTGGTCGACGGCGATCTCGACCAGGTCGTAGTCGACCTCCGAGCCGCCGTCCTTCCACTCGTCCGGGAACAGCGTGTCGAGCCGGTCGGAGATCCGGTCGTGGAGCGCCTCGACGTCCTCCTCCGGCACCACGGCGACACGCTCGTGGGCGTCGTCGATGTAGCCGCCGAGTCTGTCGAGGTCGCGCTCGACCGCCACCACGGCAGCCGGATCGATCTCGGCGAGCTCGGACTGGAGGTCGGCGAACGACTGCTCGATGCCGTCGTGGAAGGCGACCGCCTCCTGGAGCTCGAACGGGACCGTCACACGGCCGTCCTCGGTGCCGTCGCGGTACTCGATCGGGATCAGGTCGAGGAAGCGCGTCAGCTGGCCGGCGCGACGCGCCTGCTCCTCCGGCGTGAACGGCGCCGCGGTGAAGCCGCTGAAGTCGCGCTTGACGCGCTCGCGGGCAGCACCGAACGCCGCCGTGTCGCCATTCGCGGCGGCCCGTGCGAGGGTGGCGAAGTCACGGCCGGTCGCCGCCGGCTCGGCCTTCCCGCGCTGCTCGCGGTACTCGGGCTCGAGGATCGCCCAGTAGCCCGCCGCGAGCGCGGCCGCCTCGGCGAACCGCGGCGCGAACCCGCGCTCGCCCGCCTGAGCGGCAGCGTCGAGATTGGTCGCGAGCCGCGACTGGTAGGCGTCGAGCAGATCCTTGCGCACCTGCAGCGCCGCGTCGGGTGGCTTCACGTCGCCTTCCGCCAACCCGATCAGCGCGGCGGTCGCATCCACGCCCGGCCGAGTGAAGCGCGTGCTCTGGCGGAAGTCGCGTACCAGCAGCCAGGCGCGCGCCGTGCTGGCGTCGCCGCGGCCGGCGGCCTTCACTGAAACCGCGAACGCTCCCCGGCGCAGGGCCGCGATCGCGCGCCCCCGCGCCGCGGCCAGGCCGACCTCGTCACCCCGTGCCAGCGAGCGACGCGCCGCCGCCAGCGACGCCCGCAGCTCCGCCAGCGCGGCGGGAGCGTCGCGTGCGAGATCCCGCTCGAACGGGCCGGAGACAGCCCGTTCGGCGTCGTCGAGCGCACCGGACGCGCCGGCCCTCCGCTCGCCAGGCGTCGCGAGCAGGAGGTCCGTCTGCGCGTCGAACAGATCGGCGCGGATTGTGTCCGCGACCTGCCACGGCGGCGCCGCTACCGCGGTCGCCGCGAAGGCGAGCATGACGAGCGCGACCGTCGCGGCGAACGCCGCCACGTGCGGTCGGGAGACTCGTCTGCTCGCACGCACCCCTGGCTCAGCTCTCCTGCAGCTCGATTCCCAGCTGCTGCGCGGACTGCGTCACCTGGCCAGCGATCGCCTCGGCACGCGCCTGAGCCTCGCTGCCGAGCTGGTCGGCCTGCTTGGGCGTGAACGTCTCGCCAGCCGCCTCCCGGTCGCGCAGGTCGGCGGCGAATGCCAACAGCCGCTTGAGCTCGCGCGCGGTCTGCTTGGCCTGCTGCGGGCTCTCGGCCGCGATCAGCGGCTCGATCTCCTCGTAGGTGAAGGCGATCCCCTCGAGGATGTCGGCGATGTCCGACAGGCGCGAGGTCGCGACGAAGCTCTGCTCCTTCTGGTCGCCCTTGCCGGCGACGAAGGCGGTGTTCTTCCACTGCCCGAAGTACTCGCTCATCGTCGGAGTCATGACGACGATCGACGTTAGAGCGTCCGATGGCGTGGGCTCGAACGCCTGCGCGTCCTCGTCGAGCGACTTCGCCTGCGCGGCGAACTCGGCCGTCGCCGCCTTGAAGATCTTCGCGTCCGGCAGGCCCTCGCCGAACTCGACCTTGCCGTCGCAGTCGACGTCGGGCTCTACGTCCTTCGCGGCCAGATCCGGGTTGGTCCCCCAGAGCGCCGTCTCGGTCAGGAAGAAGAGATTGCCCGGCTGCTTCAGCTTGGTGCCGTCGTCGAGCGTCAGGCTGAACGACACCGCGCTCTCGGGGTCGGACGCGTCGGAGCCGGCGTCGATGTCGACGTCGTAGTGCGAGAGCCGCGGCACGCCGGCGACGATCCCCTCCATCTCCTCGTAGTTGGGGTTGGCCGCGACGAACGCCTTCTTCGCCTCGCCGAGCTGCTGCTTGACCTCGGGGCAGTGCTCCTTCAGCAGCTTCGCGTAGTCGAAGTCGACCGACTTCGCCAGGTCGTAGTAGGCGTTGGCGTTGCCCTGCAGCTGGCCGACCGCCTTCGTCAACTGGGCGCTGTGATCGGTCAGGTAGTCCTTGACCGCGGCGAGCTGCGCCGCGTCCGACGACGCCTCGGTCGTCGAATCGTCGCCGTCGTCGCTCCCGCAACCGACCGCGAACGCGCCCAACGCGAGCGCGCACAGAACCATCGACACCCGCAAACGACTCATCCGAAGCTCCGTTTCGACGAAGTAAGGTTCACCTAAGTTAGGTGAGCCTAACGGAAGCTACTGAACGGTGAGCTCGCCCTTCATGCCGCCCTCCTCGTGCCCAGGCACGGTGCAGAGGAACTCATACTTGCCGGGCTTCAGGTTGGCGTTGAGCTTCGATGTGCCACCTGTCTGCACGACCGCGCCCTCGACAAGCTTGCCGCCGGTGTCCTTGATCGCGATGTTGTGCGGAATCGGCGCCTCGTTGAGGCTGAGGATCTCGATCATGCCGGGCGGAGCCTGCGCCTTGGTGCTGGCGAACGCGAGCGCACCGGTCGGGTTGGCGTCGATCTCCAGCTTGCCGCCCTGCGCAGCGATCGGCTTGTTCGAGACCTCAGGCGTGCCGGCAGCGGCGAGCTTGCCCTCGTCCTCTCCCGGCACCCCGGCGACGGCGGCGACATAAGCCGCGACGTCCTTGGCGTCCTGACCGGTCACGAGCTTCGCGGGCATCGTGCTGTTGTTCAGCGGATTGGCGATCTGATCCGCGACCACGCCCTCGAAGGTGCCGGCGCCCAGTCCCTGGCGGCGGGCCGGACCGAAGGCCTCGTCGAGGTTCGGGCCCGAGACGCCGGTCGTACCCGCACGGGCCAGCGTGTGACAGGCGCCGCACTTCTCGACGAAGAGCTGCTTGCCGGTCACGAGGTCGGGGTCTTCGCGGCCACAGCCAGATGCCGCTACCGCGACTACCGCCGCGATAGCTGCCACGGCGGCCAGCCTCTGCGATCCACTCCTCACGGGCCGGAACACTACCCGCTGAAGGGGCTGGAACGCCAGTCCTACTTGCCGGGAACGGGCAGTTCGTCGAGACGGCCCTCGGCCGCGGCGATCACGCCCTCCGCGACGGCCTCCCAGCCGAAGCTCCGGCGCGCCACCCCCGACAGCGCCTCGACGGCCGCCGCACGCTCCTCGGCGGGCAGCTCGAGCCAGCGAATCAGCCGCTCCGCGATCTGCTCGACGGCCGCCGGGCCACGCTCGAACGACAGCAGCGAGCGCTGTCGCTCCGGCAGCGCCGGTGCCAGCACGGCCGTCACCTCCGACAGTCCGGAGTGGTCGGCGGAGAGCGGCAGCGCACCGCTGCACGCGGCCTCCGCCGCGACCATCCCGAACGCCTCCGGGAACGTGCTCGGCACGACCTGCGCGGTGAACGCCGGCAGCACGCCCGGCAGATCGCCGTGCTCGAGGCTGCCGGTGAAGCGGACCCGCTCGGCGGCCGCCGGCGCAGCCGCCAGGTAGGCGTCGCGGGCCGCGCCGTCGAGCCCATCAAGGAAGGCCGTCAGATAGGTCAGGGCGCCGGCCGGACCACCCTCCGCCGCGCGCCCGGCGGCAGCGATCTCGCGCACCGCACCGAGATCGCCGCGCCCCAACGCCGCGACCAGCTCGCCGAGCGTCTCGCGGTAGGCGCCGAAGCCGACGACCAGCAGCCGCGCGTCCGGCACCCGCGCGCTGACCAGCGGCCACGCCGCGATCAGGAGGTCGACGCCCTTCGAGACGATCAGCTTGCCGACGTAGCCGACGATCCGCTGCTCGCGCGGATCGAAGGCACGCAGCGCGTCTGACGCGCCCGCCTCACCGCCCCAACCACCCGGGGCGGCGCCGCCGAGCCGGTCCGCCAGCTCGGTCAGACCAGCTGCCGCATCCTCCGGCGTCCGGGGCCGGAACGCGGCGACGTCGACGCCGGGCGGGCCCAGGCGAGTCTTGGCCGGCAGCTCCGGATCGCCCGCGACCTCCCACAGGCTCTGCGCCGTGTGCAGCGAGCCGACCAGCACGCCGGCGGCGGCACGCAACCCCTCGAGCATGTACGGCAGGAAGCGCTCCGGCTCGGGACGGACCGTGTACTCGAGCGCGCTGCCATGGATCTTGACCGCGTACGGCACCCGCCCGCCGAGAGCCCGCGCCAGGATCGCCGGCCCCATCACCTCGTGGTTGGCCAGCGCGACGTCCGGGCGGAAATCCTCCACCGCCCGCCGCACGGCGGCCACGTTCGCCTCGATGTAGTGGTCGAGCGCCGCGTCGTCCAGATCGGCGAAGCGGACCGCGTCGAACCCCTCGTAGCTGTCGGCGACGTAGACCGGCAGGATGCGGCCGATGTCCGGGTTGACGACCGTCACCCCGGCCGGCAGGTCGAGCTCGTCGGCGGCGCGCTCCTGACAGAGCAGGCAGACCTCGTGACCGAGCGCCGCGAGTGCCCGCACCAGGCTGACGTTGTAGATGTTGCTGCCGGTCCCGCGCAGCAGGTAGCCGTGGAAGATCAGGACGCGCACGGCCGCCATGCTGCCAGGCGGTCCGGTAATCTGCCGCTCCTATGCCGCCCCGTCAGCAGTACCGCCTCCGCACCCGCAGCGACCGCGAGACGATCCGCGAGGCCGAGCCGGGCATCGACTACATCGACGCCAAGACCGGCCAGCCGTTCGAGGTCGTCGGCAAGCTGATCCCGCTCGCCCCGTCGCCGAGCAACCTCCCCTACTCGGTCGAGAACCTGCGCATGTGCGGCTGCTCGCTCGAGCAGCTGGTCCAGAAGGACCTCAACGACTGCCCGCACTGCGGCCGTCGTATGCCGGCGCACTCCTAGCCGGCTGCAAACCTTCGCCTGACAGCACGTGCGACGAAGCCACGGGCGGACGCCCAGTGGCTCGCCCGCCCGCACCGCCATGCTCGGTTTTCGAGCGGCTAGGAGCGCGCCGCGGTAGCGGGGATCGGACTCGGGCTGGGAGCGGTTGAGGAATCAGTCGCCCAGGACGCCCAGGACGGCGGAACGACGGGCTGTGGCCGTCGCGGCGGCGCCAGCCGCCGAGCCAGGGGCCGTCGGGAAGGCGGATTCCGTCGCCGCCGGGGCCGCGACGCGGGCCGGGCTTGCGGCTGTCGCCCCCACCGCCACCGCCACCGCCCTCCTCCGGCGGATCGGTACCTCCGTCGTCACGCAGGTGGAAGAACCAAATGAGCCAGGCGACGAGTAGTCCGACGTCGAAGACCCGGAAGCCGACCATGAATATCCACCCCTCTGTGGACATCACCTTCGATGGTACCGCCGTCGCCGCGGCCCTACCAGAGTGTTTACACGAGGCCTACTACGGGGCGAGCGCGCCGCCGGAGACCGCCTTGGCGGCTCCGCGCGCGGTGCTGCTGGCGACCGAGGCCGCCTTGCTGCTCTTCTTGGCCTTCTTGACCCCGCTGGTGGGCTTCGGGTCAGGGATGTAAGTCGCCGTGTAGAGCAGGCGCGAGTTGAAGTAGGTGCACTGGTAGTCGATGACCTCGCCGACCTTGTTCTGGACCGACGGCGGGCTGAGCTTGTCGTCCTTGCCGCAATCGTCCTTGGCGCGCGAGGCCCGCCACCAGTCGCTGCGTGCCAGGTCGACGGTGTCAAGCACCGGCGCCCAGGTCGGGACGGTGAGCGCTACGCGCGCGTCCTTGCCGACGGGGATCGGCTTGGCGAGCGCGAAGGTCGGCGTCGAGCCGAGGAAGCGCGATACGTCGTAGACCTCGCTCTGGCGCATCAGGCGGTGGTTACCCTTCTTGCCCTTCTTCGTGCTGCGGCGCAGGATCGAGAGCTGGACCTGCGGGTCGTCGCCGAAGCGGCCGTTGAAGAACTCGATCTGCGTGTCGGTCAGCTTGCCGAGCGAGACGGTGAACGCGACGATCTTGCCGGCGCGCGGTACGACGAAGGGGTTCTTGAGCGATCCGGCGCGGCCCTGGTAGGCGGTCACCTGGTAGGCGGCGACACAGGGATCGTTCGGGCAGTTCGACGCGGCGGGCGGCGATCCGCCGGCACCGAGCTCGATGACCTTGGCCTGCGCGCCCGCGGGAAGGGCGAGCACGGCGACTGCGAGGGCTGGGATGAGATAGCGCTTCATGTCCGGATTCCAACACGGGGTTCGCCCCCGAGTTTCGGATTCCTACTTGTAGCGGGCGTGGCCGCTACTTGTAGCGATAGGTGATCCGACCGCGGTCGAGGTCGTACGGGGACAACTCGATCTTCACGCGGTCGCCCGGCAGGATGCGGATGTAGTGCTTGCGCATCTTGCCCGAGATGTGCCCGAGGACCTCGTGGTCGTTGTCGAGCTTCACACGGAACATCGTGTTCGGGAGGGCCTCGCTGATCTCGCCCTCCATCTCGATCTTCTCCTCTTTTGCCAAAGCGCCTTTCTCGTCTCTGCGCCGGTCTTGGACCGGCATACCGTCTAGAAACGCTACCAGCCTGCGGCCAATAGCTCGCGGGCGAGCGCGACGGCCTCGTCGCGGGTCGTCGCCTCACCCGTGTAGACGGCCTCGCTCATCCGCGCGATCAGCCGTCCGAGCTCGGGCCCCGGCTCGATGCCAACGGCGGCGGCGAGCTCGTCGCCGCGCAGTGGCGGCCGCGGTGGCCCGTCCGCGTGCCAGCGCAACGCCGGCCCGATCAGCTCGCGGGCGACCTCGAGGTGAGCGGCGATCGCACGCTCCGCGTTACGGCCGCGCGTCGCCAGCCGGTCGGCGCAGGAGAGCACCGAGACGTCGACCTCGACGGGATCGCAGCGCGACAGGTACTCGTAGACCTTGGCCCGGTCGAGCGGCCGCTCGTGGACCAGGAAGCCGAGCGCGAGGTGGTGGCGTGCAAGCGCGCCGACATGGCTGCGCAGCCGCTCGCTGACCCGCAGCCGCTTGAAGACCTCACCGACGACCTGCTGCCCGGCCGCGTCGTGGCCGATGAACGTCACGCGGCCGTCGTCGCGCACGCCGCGCGTCTGTGGCTTCGCGACGTCGTGGAACAACGCTCCGAAGCGCAGCGCCTCGGCGCGCGTCAGCCCGTCGGCCAGCGGCTCGTCCAGCACCTCCCCCAGCTCCGCCGCCTGGTCGCCGAACAGCTCCTCCAACCGCTCGGGCCGCAGTAGGTCGATCTGCTGCTCGAGCACCGCCATCGTGTGCCCGTAGACGTCGAGGTGGTGGTAGTGGCTCTGCTCGACTCCCTGCAGCGCGTCGATCTCGGGCAGGACGGCCGCCAGGACGCCGAGGCGCCGCGCCAGCTCCAGCCCGTCGAGCGCGCGGGGCGCGACCAGCAGCCGCCGCAGCTCGCCGAAGACGCGCTCGCCGGACGGCTCGACCAGGCGCGGCGCGGCGTCCGCGGTGAGGCGCTCGGTCTCGGCGTCGGGCGCCATCTCCAGCTCGGTCGCCAGCCGGACGAGCCGCAGCGCGCGCAACGGGTCGTCGGCGTAGGCCCGTGGCCCGAGCACGCGCAGCACACCGGCTTCGGCGTCCGCGAGGCCGCCGAACGGGTCGATCGGGGCGCCGCCCCCGAGCGGGACGGCGACGGCGTTGAGCGCGAAGTCGCGCCGCGCGAGGTCCTGCTCGATCGTCTCGCCCTGCAACGGCGACACGTCGCAGGCGACGTCACGGTCGCGACTGAGCGCGCGCCAGGCGCCGAAGTCCTCGGACAGCGGGAAGCGCGGGCCGCCAAGCGCGCGCGATGCGACCTGCGCCGCGGCCTCGGCGTCGCCGCCGACGGCGAGGTCGACGTCTGTCAACGGCCGTCCGAGCAGCGCGTCGCGGACGACCCCGCCGACCAGCCAGGCCTCCCCGATCCCAGCGGCGGCAAACGCCTCGCGCAGGACGCGGACCGGCTCCGCCGCGGACAGCCGCTCGGCGAGTGCGGTCGTCGTCACGGCTCGTGCGTCCGCGGCACCCGCGCCGTCAGCCCGCAGGTGACCTCGTAGTTGATCGTCCCCAGCCGCCGCGCGACCTCCTCGGCAAGGATTCGCTCGCCGCCCTGAGCGCCGATCAGCACTGCCGTGTCGCCGGCGGCAACGGCCGTCTCGGCACCGAGGTCGACGGTCACGTTGTCCATGCTGACGGTGCCGACGAGCGGCCGCCGGACGCCGCCGATCAGCACGTCGCAGTCGTTGGTCAGGGCGCGGCGCCAGCCGTCGCCGTAGCCGATCGGCAGCGTGGCGACCCAGGTCGGCCCACTGGCCGTCCAGCGCCGGCCGTAGCCAGCCGTCCAGCCGGCTTCGAAGTGCCGCACCGCTCCGACCGCGGCCTCGAGCGCGAGCGCCGGCTCGAGCCCGTGCGTGGCGGGATCGTCCTGGAACGGGTCAAGCCCGTAGATCGCGACGCCGCAACGGGCCATGTCGAAGTGGCTCCCGGGATCGCGGTAGACGGCGGCGCTGTTGGCGGCGTGGACGAGCAAGTTCGGATAGACCGCCGACAGCTCGTCGGCGAAGTCCGTGAAGCGCGCGAGCTGCGCGGCGAAGTGGTCGTCTCCGGGCTCGTCGGCGGTCGCGAAGTGGGTCATCAGCCCCACCAGCTCGAGCCGCTCGTCGGTCGCCGCGATGTCCGCGACCGCGCGCGCCCGGTCGGGGTCGATCGCCCCGAGCCGCCCCATGCCGCTGTCGAGCTTCACATGGATCCGCGCCGGCACGCCGCTCTCCCCCGCCCGCTCGGCGAGCGCGCGGGCGAACTCCGGCTCCCAGACGACGATGTCGGCGTCGGCGACAAGCGCGGTCTCCGCCTCAGGGCCGGTCAGCGATCCCATCGTCAGCACACGTCCGGACAGCCCGGCGGCCCGCAGCAGGGCAGCCTCGCCGGCGGTCGCGACGGCGAGCCAGGTCGCCCCACCGCGCTGCGCCGCGCGCGCACACTCGACGGCGCCGTGGCCGTAGCCGTCAGCCTTGACGACCGCGCACAGCTGGGCGCCGCCGGTCAGCAGCGAGCGCAGGTGGGCGCAGTTGCGCTCGACCGCGCCGACGCTGACTCGCGCCAGGGCCCGCGCAGCCGCCTGCGCGGCCATCTCAGGAGACGAGCGCGCCGAGGACGTCGAGGCGGGTCACGACACCGACGAAGCGCCCATGTTCGACGACCGGCAGCCGGTTGTGGCCGGACTTGTGGATCAGCTTCGCCGCGTCGTCGACGCTCGTGTCGACGTCCACGGTGTCGGGATCCGCGGTCATCATGTCGCCCGCGTTCGAGGCGAATGCCTTGCGCAGCTTGTCCTCGAAGTGGCGCAGCGGCTCGAGGAAGACGGTGCCGCCGAAGATGTTCACGTAGTACGGCAGGTGCAGATCGCCGCTGTCGTCGGTGAGCACCAGATCGGCCTCGGTGACGATCCCGACGCAGCGGCCGCCGTCGTTGACGACCGGAACGCCGGGCAGCTCGTGCTCGCGCATCACCTCGAGCACCTTTTCGACGCTGTCGCCCGGAGCGACGGTCGGCGTGTCGGACTCCATGATCTCTCTGACGGTCTTTGGCACGCCGGAGACCCTATCGGGAGCTGAGGCCGTCGGGCAGCGCGTCGACGACGTCTCCGGCGATCGTGTGGTCGGCGCCGTGGCGAGCGGCTGCCACGCGGCCGGCACGTGCGTGGGCGAGCGTGCCCAGAGCCGCCGCCTCGAACGGCGCGAGGCACTTCGCGAGCAGCGCGCCGATAACGCCTGAGAGGACATCGCCGGTCCCGGCGGTCGCAAGCGCCGGAGTGGCACCGGGGCTGACGGCGACCGGGCCGTCAGGGGTGGCGACGACGGTGTCGTCGCCCTTCAGCAGCACGACCGCGCCGCTGCGCTCGGCGGCCTCGCGCGCCGACGCGAGCCGGTGAGCATCGATCTCCGCCGAGTCGCGCTCCAGCAGCCTGCCGAGCTCGCCGGCGTGTGGCGTGAGGACCGTCGGCGCGGACCGCTCGCGCAGCGACTCGAGCGCGCCGGCGTGGGCGTTGAGCCCGTCGGCGTCGATCAGCAGCGGAGCGTCAACGCCGGCCGCCACCGCGCGCGCGAACTCCACCGCGGAGTCGGCGCGCCCGAGCCCGGGGCCGAGCACGACCGCGCCGGCGCGCTCGGCCAGCCGCAGGAACGGCTCCACGCCGTCGGGCGTGTGGGCGCCGTCGGCCTCGGACAGGCCGTGCGTCATCTGCTCGAGCAGCCGCAGCGCCAGCGCGGGCTGGGCCGACTCGGGCACGGCGACCTGGACGTAGCCGGCGCCGGCGCGCGCTGCCGCCAGCGCCGCGAGTGTCGGCGCCCCGGTGAGCCCGCGCGAGCCGCCCGCGATCGCCACGACGCCCGAGTCGAACTTCGAGCCGAAGCGCCCACGGCGCGGGAAGCGGTCGAGCACGCGCTCTGAGATCAGGCCGGCCGTCGCAGGCGCCGGCGCTCCGCGCGGAATGCCGATCTCCACGATCTGGACGTCGCCGGCGTACATCGCGCCCGGCGCGACGTGGAGGCCGATCTTCGAGCCGTGGAAGGTGGCGGTGGCATCGGCGCGCACCGCCTCGGCGACGACCTCGCCAGTCGACGCGTCGACGCCGGACGGCACGTCGCAGGCGATGACCGGGGCTCCGTCGCCGGCGGCGGCCGCGTTGATCGCTGCGATCGCCGCCGCGACCGGCTCACGCGGCGCGCCAGCAACGCCCGTGCCGAGGATGGCGTCAACGATCGCGCCCGAATCGCCGAGCGCGGCCGCGTCGAACGGCAGCGGTGGCTCGCCCGGCAGCCGGTCGAGCTGGACGCGCGCGTCGCCACCGAGCTTCTCCAACGGCGCGACCGCGAGCACATCGACGGCTCTCCCCTCCTCGCGCAGTAGCCGCGCCGCCGCGAGACCGTCACCGCCGTTGTTACCGGCTCCAACGACGATCCGGATCGGCAGGCCCGGTCGCGCCAAGCGCGCCGTCAGCCGCGCCAGGCCGAGGCTCGCGCGCTCCATCAGGTCGAGCGACGGCACGCCCTGCTCCTCGATCGCCCACGCGTCGCAGGCGCGCATCTCGTCCGCGTCGTAGAGCGGGTCGAGCCAGTCCGGCAGCGAGGTCATGGAACCAGGATCGCCGCCGCCCCGGCGGTCGTCTCCGTGTGGGTCAACGACACCGCGACCCGCTTGCCGAGCTGCTCGGCGCGCGCGGCGGCAGCTCCCCGCAGGTGCACATCCGGTGCCGTGCCGGTCGCGACCAGCTCGACGTCGCGGAAGGCCCACGCATCGAGACCGAGCGCCTTCGCCACCGCCTCCTTGGCGCAGAAACGGGCCGCAAGGTGCTGCCCAGGCCGCGCCTTGTCCGCAGCGTAGGCGCGCTCGCCAGGCGTGAACAACCGCTCCGCCAGCCGTGGTCGGCGCTCCAGCGCCGCCTCCAGCCGCTCGATCTCCAGCAGGTCGATCCCGATCATCGCGCCGGCTCGGCCGCCGAGCGAAGGCTTTTCGGGGCGATGGCCCCAAGAATCGTTCGCGCGGCGGAGGACATTCGTGTCACTCGACGGTGACGGTCTTGGCGAGGTTGCGCGGCTGGTCGACGTTGAGCCCGCGCGCGCGGGCGATGTAGTAGGCCAGCAGCTGCAGCGGGATGACCGCGAGCAGCGGCTGGACCAGCCAGTCGGCGTCCGGGACGTAGACGACCTCCTCGGCGTGCTCGGCGACCGCCGTGTTGCCCTCGGTGGCGACGGCAAGCACGTGCGCGCCGCGCGCCCGCACCTCGGCGATGTTCGACAGCACCTTGTCGAGCACCGGCGAATCGGTCGCAACGCAGACGACCGGCGTCTGCTCGTCGAGCAGCGCGATCGGGCCGTGCTTCATCTCGCCGGCGGCGTAGGCGTCGGTCGGGACGTAGGAGATCTCCTTCAGCTTCAGCGCCCCCTCGAGCGCCGTCGCGAGCCCGGCGTGGCGGCCGAGGTAGAGGAAGAAGTCGGCCTCGCGCCAGTGGTCCGCCATCTGCCGCACCGGCCCGTCGACCCGCTCGAGCAGCCCGTCGATCCGCCGTGGCAGGGCGCGCAGATCGGCGACCAGCTCGGCGATCCGCTCCGGCGGCAGCGTCGCGCGCACCTGGGCCAGCCGCAAAGCCAGCAGCAGCATCGCCGCCACCTGCGAGACATACGTCTTGGTCGCCGCGACGCCGATCTCCAGACCGGCGCGGGTGAACAGCACGCCGTCGGAGTCGCGCGTCGCCTGGCTGCCCATGACGTTGGTGATCGCGAGGACGCGGGCGCCCTTCTCGCGCGCCAGCCGCATCGCCGCCAGCGTGTCGGCGGTCTCGCCAGACTGGGTGATGCCGATCACGAGATCGCGCTCGTCGACGACCGGGTCGCGATAGCGGAACTCCGAGGCGACGTCCATC
>CAZVRI010000058.1:16343-17107 GCA_964629855.1 uncultured Thermoleophilaceae bacterium | reverse complement strand
GCGCAACGCCGGCAAGATCTCCGACGCCTACACCGTCGTGATCTGCGACGAGGCGCACACCGCGCTCGGCGAGAAGACCTCCGCGTCGATCCGCAAGTGGACCGAGCCGGTCTGGGTCGGCATGACCGCGACCGGCGCGCTGATCGCCCGCCACGTCACCGACCTCTTCCCGACCCAGACGTCGCGCTTCGACCTGGCGCAGGCCGCGCGCCGTGGTGTGATCGCACCGCTGCGCTGCGTGCGGATCCCGCCGGGCGTCGGTGTCCGCTCGATCTCGAAGGTGCCGTTGCGCAAGGGCGAGGTCGACCAGGACTTCGACCAGGAGGAGCTGGCCGCGCTGCTCGACCAGACGCCGTTCAACCTGGCGATCGCCGACCTCTACAAGACGCGCTTCAAGGACCTGCCGGGCGTCGTCTACTCGGCCGGCGTCGCGCATGCTCACAACGTCGCCGACGCGTTCGTCGCACAGGGCATCAAGGCGAAGGCCGTCTCGGGCGAGACGCCGAAGCGCGAGCTGACGCGGATCCTCGCCGACTACGAGCTCGGCAAGGTCGACGTGCTCGTCAACGCGCAGCTGCTCGCCGAGGGCTGGAACTCGCCGCGCGCGACCGTCTGCCTGCACCTCGCGCCGACCGCCTCGAAGCGGATCTACCAGCAGCGCGTCGGCCGCGTGACGCGTCGCCAGCAGGGCAAGGAGGCGGGGATCGTCGTCGACTTCGTCCACCCGGCGACGACCAACGACGACCCGGTCGTGACGCTGCACT
>CAZVRI010000058.1:0-16333 GCA_964629855.1 uncultured Thermoleophilaceae bacterium | reverse complement strand
GCTCGACCGCGACGTCTACCGCGGTGGTGCGATCGTCGTCGGGCCGGTCCGCCGCGGCCGCGGCCGCCGGCTGCGCGTCGAGCGCCGCGTGGTGCCGGTGACCGACAACGACGAGCGGCGCGCACAGGTCTTCGAGCGCGAGCTGTGGCGGATCGCCGTCGAGCACCTTTCGTGGGGCGAGCAGCACGCCTGGGCCGCACTCGCCGGCGCGCGTGTCGCGTCGAACAACTGGCGCCGCGCCAAGGCGATGCTGCACTTCGACTCGACCGGCGAGCTGCGCCGTCGCTTCCTGATCGAATGCCTGCAGCGCAACCGCAACTCTCAGCTGCGCGTCCGCGCGCTCCAGGAGATCGGCCAGATCAAGGACCCGGAGGCGTTCGACGTCGCGGTCGAGATCGTCGGCACCTGGCAGCGGGACGAGCGCCGCGAGGGCGTCAAGACGCTCTTGCAGGCGATGGCCGAGCGGCCGATGGGACGGCGCGACCAGGCGTCACGCTGGATCTGGCACCTGGCCGAGTACTCGCGCGAAGTCCACGAGGAGTACGCCGTCTCGCGCTGGCCGGAGACGAAGCGGCTGCTCGGTCTGCTGGTGAACTCGTCGGGCGGCGCCCACGCGCGCAACGCCCGCCGGCTCGTCCACGCGACCAAGAAGCAGGACCGCCGTCTGTCGGCCGCCCTGCTCGCCGCCGCGCTGGCCCATACCCCCGAGGCGCAGCAGGTCCTCGATGGCGCCCGGATGCGGTTGGGTCGCAAGCCCTCGGCGCTCGCCCGCGAGCTGCTGCGCAATTTCCCCAAGGGCAAGCGCAAGCGCGCCGGCCGGCGCCGCAAGAAGGGCGGCGGCGGAGGCGGCGGCGGTCAGGGCGACCAACAGCCGAAGAACGCCGCGGCGGCGGCGAACGCAAACGGCGACGAGCAGTCCAAGGACGCCAAGACCGAGGCCGTCGCGAAGGGCGGCGGGTCAGACGGCGCCGCGCCCGACGGCGGCGCGGAGACGGCCGATGCTCCGGCCAAGAAGCCAAAGCCGCGCCGCCGCAGGCCGGCAAAGAAGCCCAAGCAGGACGCGGCGCCCGAGCAGGCCGCCGAGACCAGTAGCTCCGACTAGCGCTGGAGGTGGACCTCGCCGGCTCCGAGGGCGATGACCTCGCCGGCGGCGGTCTCGACGAGTAGGGAGCCGGTGTCGTCGACGCCGCGGGCGGTGCCTTCGCCGTCCTGCCAGCGGATCGTCGAGCCTTCGAGCGCGTCGCGCTGGCGCCAGGCAGGCAGGACCTGCTCGGCGTCGGCGTTGAGCCAGCGGTCGAGACTTCGCAGCAGCGGCTCGAGCGCGACGTCCGGGCTCTCTAGATCGAGCGTCGTCGCCGTCTCGCGCAGCTCCTCGGGGAACTCGCGCACGCCGGTGTTCAGGCCGATCCCGACGACTGCCCAGCCGGCGGCGGGACGGGCCTCGACGAGGATGCCGCTCAGCTTGCGGCGGTCGACCCAGACGTCGTTCGGCCACTTGATCTGACAGCTCACGTCGGCGACGGACTCGGCGGCCTCGCAGACGGCGAGCGCCGCCATCAGCGGCAGCAGGGCGTGACGCGGCTCGAGGTCGCGGACGATCACCGACATCAACAGCGCCTCGCCGGGCGCCGCGGTCCAAGTCCGGCCCTGACGGCCGCGGCCCGCTGTCTGCTCGCCGGCGGTGACGAGCGTCCCATGAGCGGCGCCCTCCCCGGCCAGCTCACGTGCCCGCTCGTTGGTCGAGTCCGTTACGTCGTGGTGGAAACGCGGCTCGCCGATCATGCGTGCCGCGCTCGCATTCGGTCGTTCGGCCGCGGGGTTGCGCCGGACCCGTCCGTCATCGTGGTCGCAGCCGGACCTCGTCGTCGGGGCGCAGGCCGAGTTCGGCGGCGGCGTCGCCGCGGTTGATCGCGATTGCGACGGCCTGGGAGGCGTCCTCGTAGAGGATCGCCTCGTGGGCGCCGACGTCGGCGAAGGTGTGGACGAACGGCGCCGCGAGCCGGCCGCCGCCGAGCTTGACGGCGGCGCCGCCATGGCTGCTGTCGACCACCACCTCGGCGGTCACGCCGAGCATCAGCCCGGTCCCGGCGAGCTGGTCGTGGGTCAGGTCGAGCGCGACGTTGCCGTAGGCGTCGATCGTCACCACGTGGGCGACGACGGTCCCGTCGTCTTCGAAGATCGGGTGCGGCAGCGCGATCCGGTCAAGCGTCGCGGGGTCCACGGGCTCGCCGGCCTCGGCGATCTCGGCGCCGGCCGCCAGGTGCGCCGCGACGGGGGCGAACAGGTCGCGGCCGTGGAAGGTCGCTGAGACGGGCTCCAGCCGGTGCGGCGACCGGGTCACGTCGACGGCCAGCTCGACGCCGCCGCAGCGGTCCCAGGCCAGCGACAGCACGCCGTTGTCGGGTCCGACCAGCAGCGTCCCGTCCTCGCAGCGGACCGCCAGCGCACGGCGCTCGCTGCCGACCTGCGGGTCGACGATCGCCACGTGCACCGCCGCCGGCACGTACGGCAGCGCGTTGCGCAGCACGATCGCCCCGCGCCGCACGTCGTGGCGCGGTATCTCGTGGCTGAGGTCGACGATCCGCGCCTCGGGCGCGATGCCGAGGATCACGCCATGGCAGACGCCGACGAACTCGTCGTCGCGACCGTAGTCGGTCAGCAGCGAGACGATCGGCGGTGTCACGCCGCGGCCTCCGCGTCGGCGACCAGCGCCGCGACGAGACCGTCGACGTCGTGCTGGGCGGCCTCGACGTCGACCGTCAGGCCCAGCTCGCCAGCCTCCGTGCTCGTGATCGGCCCGATCGAGACGATCCGCGCGTCGCCGAGCGAGGCGTCGTTCTCGCCGAGCGAGTCGAGCAGGTTGCGCACCGAGGAGGCCGAGGTGAAAGTCACGTAGTCCACGTTCGCCAGCAGGGCGCGTTGCTCCTCCGAAAGTGGTTCGACGACGGTGTCGTAGAGGCCGACGACGTCGACCTCGGCGCCTCGCTCGCGCAGCGCCTCAGGCACCACGTCGCGGCCCGCCCCGGCCCGCGCGACGAGCACCCGCCGGCCCTCGACCGGCGTGTCCGCGAGCGCCTCGACGAGCGCCTCCGCGATCGACCGGGAAGGCACGACGTCGGCGCGCACGCCATGCTGCTCCAGCTCGTGCGCTGTGCCCGGCCCGATCGCCGCCACGGTCGATCCGGCCAGCGTGCGGGCATCTAACCCCTTCTCGGCCAGCGCGGCGAAGAAGATCCGCACGCCGTTGGTGCTCGTGAAGCAGACCAGCGAGTAGTCGGAGAGCGCGTCGACTACCGCCTCGATCTCGCCCGCCAGCGGCCGCGGCTCGACGCGGATCGCCGGCGTCTCGACGACCTCGGCGCCCAGCTCGCGCAGCCGCGCCGCCAGCCCGCTCGCCTGCGCGCGCGCCCGCGTGACCGCGACGCGCCTGCCGTACAGCGGCCGGCGCTCGAGCCAGGCGAGCGTGTCGCGTAGCTCCACCGCCGGGCCGATCACGGTGATCGCTGGCGCCCGCAGGCCCGCCTCGGCGACCCGCTCGGCGATGTCGGCCAACGGGGCGGTGACAGTCTGCTGGTCGGGCAGCGTGCCGCGCCGCACGACGGCGGCCGGCTCGGCCGGGTCGCGCCCCGCAGCGATCAGCGCGTCGGCGATCAGCGGCAGGTTCTTGACCCCCATGTAGAAGACGAGCGTGCCGGGGAAGGCGGCGAGGCCCTCCGCGTCGAGTGCGCTCTCAGCCTTCGCGGGGTCCTCGTGCCCGGTCACGAACGCAACTGCCGAGGCGGCGTCACGGTGGGTCACGGGGATCCCGGCGTAGGCCGGCGCGGCGACGCCGGCGGTCACCCCGGGCACGACCTCGAACGGCACGCCCGCCGCCCGCAGCGCCTCGGCCTCCTCGCCGCCGCGGCCGAAGACGAACGGGTCGCCGCCCTTCAGCCGCACGACCCGCTTGCCGGCCTGCCCCAGCTCGACGAGCAGCGCCCCGATGTCCTCCTGGCTCATCGCCACGTCGCCGGGCGCCTTGCCGACATAGGTCAGCTCGCAGTCCTCGCGCGCGCCGTCGAGCGCATCCGCGGGGATCAGCCGGTCGTAGAGGATCGCGTCGGCGGCGGCGATCAGCTCCAGCGACCGCCGCGTCATCAGCCCCGGGTCTCCCGGACCGGCTCCGACGAGGTAGACGATCCCGGTGGCCATCTGGCCAACCTACCGCGAGGAATACGCCTCGGCGGCGGCCAGGATCTTCGGCGCGCCGGCGGCGGTGAGGCGGTTCACGGCGTCGAGACCGATCGAACGGGGGTCCTCGGCCATGCCGCGGACGTCGTCGCGGACCCACTGCTTGCCGTCGGGCGTGCCGACGAAGGTGGTCAGCTCGATGAAGGAGTGGTTGACGACCCGCGCGTGGGCGCCGACCGGCGTGTTGCAGGTCGCGCCGAGCGCCATCGTGACCATGCGCTCGGCGGTCACGCAGGCGAACGCCTGCGGGTCGGTGAGGCGGCAGGCGAGCTTGCGGGTCGCGTCGTCGTCGCCGCGCGCCTCGAGCGCGAGGCAGCCCTGGCCGGCGGCGGGGATCAGCGCCAGCTCGGACAGCGGGATGCCCTCGTCCGCGCGGCCGAGGCGGGCGAGCCCGGCGGCGGCGAGGACGATCGCGTCGAACTCGCCCGCGGCGAGCTTGCGCAGCCGCGTGTCGACGTTGCCGCGCAGCTCGCGGATCTCGAGGTCGGGTCGCAGCGCGAGCAGCTCGGCGCGGCGGCGCAGGCTGGCGGTGCCGACGGTTGCGCCCTCGGGCAGCGGGTCGAGGGCCTGTGCGGCCGGGCTGTGCGGCGTTGGCTGCTCGGACACGGCCAGGTCGGGCGCCAGGCAGAGCGCGTCGCGCGCGTCGGCCCGCTCCGGCACCGCGACGATCTCCAGCCCGTCGAGCAGCTCGCTCGGGACGTCTTTCGCCGAGTGGACGGCGAGATCGACCTCGCCGGCGACCAGCGCTTGCTCCAGCTCCTTGACGAAGCGCGCCTTGTCCTCGGTCTCGGGCCGCGCGGCGGTCTCGTCGCCCGCGGTGCGGATCGTGATGAGCTCGACCTCGGTGCCGAGCGCCTTCAGCGAGTCGGCGACACCAGTCGCCTGGGCGATCGCGAGGGCGCTGCCACGGGTGCCGATCCGGAGGGCCAAGGCGGCGAGACTAGCCGCGCCGGCGGCGGCGCGAGTCGAGCTCGGTGACGTCCGCCGACGGCTGCTCGTCGTCGAGCGGGGCCGGCGGGGCGTCGAGGCCGAAAAGCTCGCGCAAAACGGCGACGTGCATGTACGAAGACTCGTCCTCGGCGCCGTCGCGCAGCCGGATCGTCGGCTCGTGGAACAGCCGCGCGACGAGCGCGCGGCTCAGGGCGGTCACACGCTCGCGGTCGGCGTCGGAGAGCGACTCCCAGCGCGGCGCGTTCTCCGCGAGCACCTGCTCGACGATCGCATCCGCCCGCTCGCGCAGCCCGCGGATCGTTGGCAGCACCTCGAGGCTGGCGAGCCAACCGCCGAACCGCTCCGCGTCTTCCTCGACCAGCTCGCGCGCCCGCTCGGCCTCGGCCTCGCGCACCGAGACGTTGCGCGACACCTCGCCCTGAAGGTCGTCGATGTCGTAGAGCGTCACGTCCGCGAGGGCGCGCACGCCGGGATCGACGTCGCGCGGCACGGCGAGGTCGATCAGCACCAGCGGCCGCGCCGCCGCGCGCTCCTCCATGACCAGCGCCAGCTCCTCGCGCCCGACGAGCTGGTGGGGCGAGGACGTGCAGCTCACGACCACGTCGGCTCGTGACAGCTCGGCCGGCAGCTCGTCGAGCGGCACCGCCGTGCCGTCGTAGCGCTCGGCCAGGCCGATCGCGCGGTCGTAGCGGCGGTTGGCGACGAAGACGGCGTGCGCGCCGCGGTCCTTGAGCGCCTGCGCGGTCCGCTCGCCCTGCTCGCCGGCGCCGATCACGAGCAGGCGCCGGTCGGAGAGCTGCCCCCCGTCGCCGCCGGCCGGGCACTCCTCGGCAAGGCTCCGCGCCGCCAGCTCGGCGGCGACGCTCGCGACTGAGATCCGCGACCGGCCGACCCCGGTCTCGGTCCGTACGCGCTTGCCGGTGGCGAGCGCGTCGCGGAAGAGGCGGTTGGCGATCGGGCCGGTCATCCCCTCGACCAGCGCCAGCTCGTAGGAGCGCTTGACCTGACCCTGGATCTCCGCCTCGCCGACGATCATCGAGTCGAGCCCGGCCGCGACGGAGAAGAGGTGGCGCGCGACGTCGAGGTCGCGCAGCGCGTAGAGCGAGTCGGCGAGCTCGGTCGGCCGCGTCGCGGCCTGGCGTGCGAGCACCGCCAGCGCGGCGCTCTCGGCGGCGACCGCGTTGGTGGCGACGAGGTAGAGCTCGGTCCGGTTGCAGGTCGAGATCGCAACCGCCTCGTGGATCTCCTCGTGGGCGGTCAGCTCAGCCAGCACCGCGGTCGCGCGGCCAGTGGTCAGTGCGAGCCGCTCACGCAGCTCGAGTGGCGCCGTCTTGTGCGACACCCCGAGCGCGAGCAGCTCGCCGCTCACGCGACTGGCTCTCCGTCGCGCTCTGGTTCGTCAGAGCGCGCCGCGGGCTCGTCGTCGCGCTCCGCGATCTCGACCAGCTCGGTCAGCTCACGATCGATCCGCGCGACCTTCGCGCTGATGATCGCCATGTAGAGCACGATCAGCGTGAAGAACACGATGTAGGCGGCGGCGACGTACTTGCCGGCCTCGTCGAGCGGAAGCGCGGGCATCAGGCGGCCGCCTTCGCCTCTAGCTGGCGGCGCAGCCGCTTCAACTGCATCGACGCGTGCTTGCCGGTCAGCTCCAATTTCCACATGGTCACGAACAACAGAGTGACAGCCGCGATGCAGACGAAGAACGTAAAGCGCATGTCGCCCGGCATCGAGCCGCCCGTCTGCGACAGCACGCGCGGGTGGACGAACGACTCCGCCAGCCGCACGGCGGCGAAGTTGATCGGCACGAAAGCGCCGGCCGCGATCGCGAACACCGACGAGTAGCGCGCCTGGCGGTCCGGGTCCTCGATCGAGAAGCGCAGCGGGTAGTAGACGCAGTAGAGGAGGAAGACGACGAGGAACGAGACGAGGATCGGCTCGTCCCAGACCCACCAGTGGCCCCACGCCGCCTTCGCCCAGATCGCGCCGGTGATCAGCACGACGGTTCCGAAGATGATCGACATGTGGATCGCCACGTAGGAGCGGGCGTCCCACGAGCGGTCGCCGGTGCGCAGGAACTGGATCGCCATGATCCCGCCGGCCACAAACCCGCACAGCGCCACGATCGCCAGCGGCACGTGGATGTAGAAGATCTTCTGGACGAAGCCCTGGTCGGCGTCGTTCGGTGCGTAGAAGAAGACGAGCGCGAGCGAGATCGCCACCATCAGGACGGTGGCGATCGACAGTGGCTTGAGGCCCTTGGAGTACACCTAGTCGTCCAGGAGGAAGTCGAACACGGCAACGGCGATCAGCACGAAGACCACATCGTAGAGGCTTAGCAGCCCCAGCCAGCGGCCCAGATCGTCGGGCGCCTGGTCGCCGCGCAGCAGCGGCTCGGTCGCGGAGGCCGCCGCGATCAGCACCGGCACGACCAGCGGGAGCAGCAGCAGCGGCACGATCAGCCCCGGCGCGCGCGTCTCGGCGGCGAGCGCTGACACCAGCGAGCCGATCGCCGCCAGGCCGATGTTCGCGACCAGCAGCAGCGGGATCAGGACTGGCAGCGCGGGCAGCAGGTCGGGGCCGAGCAGGAAGAGCGCGAACGCCGGGACCGCGACCAGCTCGAGGACGGTCAGGTAGAGGAACAGCGCCGCCGCCTTTGCGAGCCAGAGCGCCGTGCGGTCGACCGGCGCCAGTAGCAGCCCGTCGATCCCGCCCTGCTCGCGCTCGATCGCGAACAGTCGCGACACGCCGATCACGGCGGCGAGCAGCAGCGTCACCCAGAGCACGCCCGACGCCAGGTCGCCTTCCAGCGTGTCGCGGTCGAGTCCGAAGTGGAACAACACGAAGACGGTGACGGTGAACAGCGTCATCGCCGGCACGGACTCCTTCGTCCGCAGCTCGATCGCCAGGTCCTTGCGCAGGATCGCCCGCGCGGTGCGGATCACGAGTAGAGCCCCCGCGCCGTGCCCGCGTCGACCTCCGCCGCCGGCCGGCAGAACGCCTGCTTGCCGCCGCGCAGGCCGAGCGCCACGTCGGCCTCGGCCAACCCGCCCTCGACGTCGTGGGTGACCAGCACGCGCGCCTTGCCCGACGCCCGCCCGATCAGCGGCTCGAGCGCCTCGTTGGCGGCCGGGTCGAGGTTCGCCCGTGGCTCGTCGAGCAACAGCAGCTCCGGATCGTGGAGCGTCGCCCGCGCGACGGCCAGCCGCTGCACCATGCCCTTCGACAGGTCGCGCACCGGGTCGTCGGCCCGCCGCGCCATCCCCACCGCCTCCAACCGCTCCTCTACTCGCGCGTGCGCAACCCCGTGCAGGTCCGCGTGGTAGCGCAGGTTCTGGCGCCCGGTCAGCTCGCGGTAGAGCAGCGGGTCATGACCCAGGTAGCCGATCCCCCCGCGCGCCTCCCACGCCTTGTCCGGCAGCTCATGCCCCAACACCCGCGCCACGCCCGCATGCGGCCGCAGCAACGTCGCCAGCACTCGCAGCAGCGTCGTCTTCCCCGCGCCATTCGAACCCAGCACCGCCAACGTCTGCCCAGCCTCCAACCGCACCGTCACCCCAGACAGTGCCACCCGCTCGCCATAGCGGCGCTCGACGCCGTCGAGCTCGACCGCCGCGCCCATGTCGCTCACGCGCCGTCGACCGCCTCGGCGGCAGCGGCTACGACAGCGTCGGCGTCCGCCAGCGCGCCGTCGAGCTCCAGCTGGCTGACCTCGTCGCCGCCGTAGAAGACCCGGTGCCGGGTTCGCCGCATGTGATCGATCCGCGACGACACGGCGGGATCCAGGTCGAGGTGCTGCTCGGCCTGCTGGATCGTGACGATGTGCCCGCCCGCCCCGGACGTGACGCGCGTCCCGTCCGCGAGCAGCGCCGCGACCATCGCCTTGAGCGCCGCCTGGTAGGCGATTCCGTAGGCCGACTGAGCGTCGACGCCTTCGATCCGCGCGCTTTCAAGATGCGCCCGCGCCTGGGCGATCAGCTCGGCGGCAGCGGCGCTGTCCGGCTCGACGCGCTGGGTCTTGGCGCGCGTCACACGACCTTCCCGACCAGCTCGATCAGCGGTCCCCGCAGCACGGTTGTTAGGAAGCCGGAGCCCGCTCCGCGCCGGCGGGCGAACTCGTCGGCGCCGTAGGCGGTGACGTCGATCTCACGGTGGGCCTGGGCCTCGACCTCGCGCACCTTCGACAACAGGTCGTCCCGGTCCATCTCGCCGACCACGAGGAGGTCGATGTCGCTGTCCTCGTTCGTCTCGCCCGCCGCCCAAGAGCCGAAGATCGCCGCCGCCGCGACGCCGTCCACGCCGTCCAACGCACGCCGCAAGAGTGGCTCTACCCCGAGCGTCCGTTGCAGCAGCTCGCGCAGCGGCTCATGGATCGGCGAGTCGGTGGCGGCACGGTAGCGCCGCGTTCGTCCCACGCGATCGTGCTCGATCAGGCCGGCTCGCTCTAGGCGCCCGAGCTCGCGGTGGAGCGTCGTCGACGTGGCGCCGAGACGGTCGAGCAGGTCCTGTGCCGTCAGCGGCTCGCCGTCGTCGAGCAGCAGCGCGGCGAGCAGGCGCGCCTGGAGATCGGAGCGAAAGATCGGGAGAACGTCAGGCGGTTTCGTCCGCATAAACGGAAAATATATCCCATTTAATGGGAGCTGGCTAGGCCGGTACGGCGGTGCGCTGGGCGGCGGCGATCAGGTCGCGGACGGCGTTCTCGTTGCCGGCGCGCAGCAGCTCGATGGGGTCGGGCGAGCCGTTGACGATCGACTCGAAGAAGGCCTTGCGGTCCTGGTAGGTGGGCAGGGTGCCCTTCGCCCAGCCGCGGACGTCGTTGAGCATGATCGCCAGGCGGGCGTACTCCTCGCCGAACAGCTCGGAGACCTCGCTCTTCATCCGCTTGGCCAGCGCGGGGCTGGCGCCGGCGGTCGAGATCGCGATCGCCAGCGGCCCGGTCCGGACGATCGCCGGCAGGATGAAGTTGCACAGCGGCGGCACGTCGACGATGTTCACCAGCATCGCCCGCCGCTCGGCGTCCTCGTAGATCCTGATGTTGGTATCCGTCGAGTCGGTGCAGGCGATCACGATGAACACGGCCTCGAGGTCCTCCGGCCCGCCGTACTCGCGCTGCTCCCAGCGGATCGACCCCTCCGCCGCGAGCGCCTCCAGCTCCGGCCCCGCTTCGGGCGCGATCACCGTCACGTCGCCGTCGCAGGCCAGCAGGCCCTCTGCCTTCTCCAGTCCCATCGCCCCGCCGCCGATCACCACGCAGCGCCGCCCGCGCAGCTTCAGGCAGGCGATGTAGAACGGCGTGTCGAGCATGTCCCGCACGCAGGTCTGATCGCAGATCCCGCGCTTGAACTGGCAGACGCACTCCTTGCCGGCATATGCGGCGGCTGGCATGCGATCCAGTGTAGGCGTCTCGTTAGCCCGACTGTTCTGGGCGCGACTCCGCCTGCCAGAACGCATATTTAGGGAAGCCTAATTAGGGTTCCCTACCTCGTCGCCTCCCCTCCCCAAAGAAAGATCCAATGCTCATTCGTTCCGTGCTCGTCCTGATGATGGTGCTGTCCGGCCTTGCGGTGGGTCCGGCCCGCGAGGCGTCCGCCGCTCCGGTCGAGATCGCGCAGGCTCCGGCGCTCGAGTGGGGGTTCAAGACGTCGTGGCGGACCTATGCCATGCAGCCGGCGGTCACCGGCGGGGCGACGGTCATCCCAGGCGGCCCCGGTGGCTTCCAGCTCGGCTGGGCATTCGACTCCGGCAGCTACGACCCGGAGACGCGCACGACCGTCCTGCAGTACCGGGGCAGCGTGCACTGGAAGAGCCACGGCTCGATGAGCGGAGGGTTCCCGCCGCCGCCCGGATGGGAGGGGCCGGTCGACATCGACCTGCTCGACGTCACGCTCACCGATCCGCGGGTCACGATCAGCCGTGACACGGCGACGATCACCGTGGAGACGATCAGTCGCAACGCCGGGACCTGGCAGATGATCGACTACGGCCGGATCGCGATCGCCGATCTACTGCTCGACGGCGTCACCCCGACGGTCGCGGGCGGGACGACGACCTGGAGTGCGATCCCGTCCGCGATCGCCGATGCCGCCCTCGCGCCGTTCGGCGAGAACTACTACCCCAAGGGCGTCCGCGTCGATCCGCTCTCGCTCTCCTACACCGGACCCGGCGGAGCCCCTGATCTCGCCGACCGCTTCGACGTCGAGGACTACGTCAAGCTCGCCCTCCGCGGCGACAACGTCGTGGTCGCGCCCGACACGACGCGGGTCGGCGAGTTCAGCGTGCTGGCTGTCGACACCGCCCGTCAGCTCCTCTACTACCGCATGCCGTCGACGGTCGGGGGCGTCCAGTCGATGACCTACCGGGTCTTCGACCTGGAGGAGATGCGCGACATCGACCTCGCCGGTCCGCCGCTCACGCTGCCCAACTCCTCGTACGGGATGGCGCGTGTCACCGACACCAGCAGCGGGAAGGTCTACGTCGCCTCCGGCACTCCGGCCCTGGGGCACTGGTTCCGCTACAACGCCGACCTCAACGTGATCGAGCACGGTGACGACCCCGGGCCGATCCCCACGACCAGCAGCGTCGGCCAGACGCTCTCGTGGGATCCCGTCGGACAACGGGTCTTCGAGGTCGTGCGCCGCATTCCGGACGGCGTCGGCGCCACCGCCTACGACAGCCACCAGTGGCAGATCAAGACCTACGCCCGCCAGAGCGACGGCACCTGGGAGGCCAAGGGCTACGACCTGCCGAACGGCCCTCCCAACTTCAACGCCACCGTCTATCAGCGCGGCGGGGCCGTCGCCAGCGACGGGTCGTTCGTGATCCTCGGCAATCGTCAGATCAGTCAGCCGATCGGTGCGCCGAACCCGCCGACGACGATCCACGGCGCCTACCGCGTGGTCCTGCACGAGGACGGGACGGCCGATACGACCCCGATCCCCGGGACGGTGCTGCCCAACGTCGCCAACATGGCGTACACGAACGCGATCGCGGGCGGGGGCGGATATGTGGCCTGGTACAAGTACGCAGGGGAAGGCTTCGTCCAGCGCGTCGACGTGACCCCGCCCAGCGGCGAGACGATCACCGCAGAGCCCGTCGTCGAGCTCGGCTACCCCCTCAGCCCAGGGGACCTGCCCGTCGACGGATTCACCATCGATCCCGACGATGGCACGGTCTGGGTCGCTGGAACGAAGACGCGGCGCGTCGTCGGAGTTCGCGACGGGCGGCTGATCGCCGATCAGGTGCTGCCGCTGCGCAACCCGCGCGGCGGGCCGCTGGTCGCGCTTCCCGGCGGGCGACTCGTGATGCAGTCGGGCGAGGGCGCCGACGGCGACGTCGAGTTCCAGCCCTACGGCTTCCAAGAGCTCGAGCAGCTCGGCACCACCCCGACGATCGCCGAGGATCCGCAGGACCGCTCGGTGACGCTCGCCTCCGACGAGGAGACGGAGGAGGTGTCCTTCACCGCTTTGGCGACGGCCGATCCCGAGCCGGCGGTCCGCTGGCAGTCGAAGGCGCCTGGATCGACCCGGTTCACGAACATCGACGGTGCGACCGCGGCAACGCTGACGGTCGCCGCGGCGCGAGGCATGGACGGCACGCAGTACCGCGCCGTGTACTCCAACGCCGCCGGCCAGGTCGCCACCGAGATCGCGGCGCTCGAGGTCCGTTACGCACCGCGCGTCACGCTCGCCCCGCTCGACCGGACCACCAAGCCCGGCCAGAACGCGACCTTCGACGTGCTCGCCGACGGCAACCCCGACCCGCAGATCACCTGGCAGCGGCGGGTCTCGGGCTACTGGCAGTCGATCGACCCCGATGACGAGAACTTCGACGTCAGGGATGGGCGGCTAGTCGTGCTCGACACCAATCTGGACCAGTCCGGATCGCTGTTCCGCGCGCGGCTGGGCAGCGCCGTGGCGACGGTGTACACGCGGGCGGCGAAGCTGACCGTCGCGTTGCCGGCGCCGCAGCAGCTGGTCGGGGTTCACCTCGACTGGACGGGCTCCGACGAGCTGCAGCGCAGGACGCCCAACGGAGCGCCGAACTACTTCTCGGCCGGCGTCTCCGACGGCAGCCAGGCGACATACGCCGCCGCTTCGACTGGCGTGCGGGTGTTGCAGGTCGCCGCGGGCGGCGGCGAGCAGCCGGCGTCGTGGGCGACTCGCGAGCAGCACCTGGCCTCCGGTGGCAAGCAGCTCGTGCGCCTGGTCAACGGCACGGGCAGCATCGCGCCGGACGGTTCGGCGACGGTGACCTGGACCGGCAGCTTCAGCGTGAACATGTACGGCGGAATGGTGCCCTTCACGATCGCCAACCCCGTCCTGCACGTCGACCCGGATGGACGTGGCAGCCTGACGGCGACGCTGTCGGGCTACGCCTCCTCGCAGAGCAACCCCGGCGAGCGGACTCCGATCGCCCCGGTTACGGGCGTCACGATCGCGACGTTCTCCAATGGGCGGATCGACCCCGCCAGCCCGTCGACGATCGCCCCGGACTACGCCGGGGTGGAGGTGGAGATCCCGGTCGGGCAGACAGAGCAGGCGCAGGGCGGAGACGGCTGGGGCGCGTGGCCGCAGTCGTTCGTGGCCTTCCAGATACAGACAGGGCTTGGTTCCTACTGGTACTCCTCGGGGGGCGCCGCGGACCCGCACAAGGCTCCCGATCCGTTCGTGGTGAGCGTCACGGGCAAGACCGTCGATGACCCGGACACCGACCCGGAGACCCAGCCGATCCCGCAACCCCAGCCCAAGCCGGTGCCGGCCGGGGTGGCCAAGATCGCGCCGTACAGGGCGGCGCAGTTGGTGACCGGCAAGCGGCTCGCCCGCTTGGCGACACTCTCGTGTCCCACCCGTGGTGAGGTGTGCCGCGTCGTGGCGCCCAAGCGGACGACGGTCCGGATCGCCGGCAAGCGCTACGCGCTCACTGTGTTGGCCCCAAAGACGATTGGGTCGGGCAAGAAGGCGACCGTCCGCGTCCGGCTCTCCAAGGCAGCCGCCAGACGCCTCGAGGGTCGCAAGACCACGATCAAGCTCAAGGTCACGATCACCGCGAACGGGAAGAAGACCACACGCACGATCGAGGCCCCCATTAAGGGCAAGAAGGTCAGGCGGGGTGGGAGTCGAGCGCGCTAGCCGCGCTTGACGATCTTCGCGCCGAGGCGGGCGAAGGAGCGGGCGCCGCGGCGGAGGGCGGCGACCTTGTCGGAGTCGCGGCCGTAGAGGACGGTGGCGGCCTCGCGCATGCCGAGGCCGAGCGAGCGGTCGTAGGGGTGCCACCAGAAGTTGCGGGTCAGGCCGGGCTCCCAGGAGAGCTGCTTGACGTTGACGCACTCGTAGAAGCCGAACTTCGAGTGCGAGCGGCCGAGGCCGGAGTCCTTGACGCCGCCCCAGGCGCAGGAGCAGGTGCCGTGTGAGTACATGTGGTCGTTGATCCAGACCATGCCGGACTGGATCCGGCGGGCGATCCGGTCGCCGCGCGCGCGGTCGGTCGTCCACACCGACGCGCCAAGCCCGAACTCGGAGTCGTTGGCGAGGTCGATCGCCTCGTCCTCGGAGTCGACCGTCACGACCGGGATCACCGGGCCGAAGATCTCCTCGCGCATGATCCGCATGTCGTGGGTCACGCCGGTCAGGACGGCCGGCGCGTACCAGTGGCCGGTGCCGCCGGGGGGCGGCGCGGTCGGCCCGCCGCAGCGCAGCGTCGCGCCCGCGCGGACGGCGTCATCGACGAGCTCCGCGACCAGGTCGTGCTGCTCCTTCGAGACCATCGGGCCGATCTCGGTCTCCCAGCCCATTGGGTCGCCGACGTGCAGCGCCTGCGCGCCACGGACCAGCTCGTCGGTGAACCGCTCGGCGACGTCGCGCATCACGTACACGCGCTCGATCCCGCTGCAGGTCTGGCCGGCGTTCGCGAAGCCACCCCAGAGCGCGCCCGACACGGCGTTCGGGATGTTGGCGTCGGAGAGGACGATCATCGGGTCCTTGCCGCCGAGCTCGAGCACCGAGCCCTTCATCCGCTCGGCGCACTTGACGCCCACAGCGCGCCCCACGTCGACCGACCCGGTGAAGAAGATCTTCGCCGCGCTCGACTCGACCAGCGCGTTGCCGACCGCGCCCCCGCCGTGGACCGTTCGCACCAGGCCCTCCGGCAGTCCGGCGCGCTCGAAGACCTCCTGGATCTTCTGGCCGATCAGCGGCGTTAGCGACGCCGGCTTCAGCACGACGCCGTTGCCGCACATCAGCGCGATCGCGACCTCGCCCATCGGGATCGACCACGGGTAGTTCCACGGCGCGATCACGCCGACGACACCGAGCGGCTCGTAAGCGAAGCGGGCGCTCTTCTGCTTGACCCAGATCGGCAGCTTCACCTTCTCGTCGGCGAGGATCTCCGGGCCGGCGTCCGCGACCCAGTTGAGCGCGTCGATCGTCGGCAGCAGCTCCATCACGTACGACTCGTTGCGCGGCTTGCCCTGCTCGCGGGTCAGCAGCTCGGAGAGCACGTCGAGCGAGTCGACGATCACCTGCGCCGCGCGGCGCATGTAGCGCGCCCGGTCCTCGACCGGCAGCGCCGCCCAGAACGGCTGCACCTCGGCCACGTCGTCGACGACCGACTGCACCTGGTCGGGGGTGACGGTCGGGAGCGCTCCCAGCCGCCGACCGTCGATCGGCGAGAACGTCTCCAGCCGCCCCTGCGTGGACGCTGCCTTGGCCTCCATACCGCTCATTGTGCCCGAGACTTGCGGATCTGCTCCAGACGCTCCGCCAGCTCCCGCTCGTGGCCGAACGGCGACAGCTCCAGGAACCGGCGCCCAACCGCGTTGTCGGGCATCAGCTCCTGCGGCGAGGTGCCGGTCGGGTTGTCGTGGGGGTAGTCGTAGCCCTCGCCGCGGCCGAGCTTCTTCGCGCCCGGGTAGTGGGCGTCGCGCAGGTAGTCGGGCGGGACCGGCGCGCCGTTCTGGCGCACCCACGAGCGGGCGTGGCCGAGTGCGGCGCCCGCTGCCGGCGACTTCGGCGCCAGCGCCAGGTATACCGCTGCCTGGCCGAGCGCGAAATGGCACTCCGGCAGTCCGACGCGGTCGACCGCCTGGGCGGCCGCGGTCGCGATCAGCAGCGCCTGCGGGTCGGCGTTGCCGATGTCCTCGCTCGCCAGGATCACC
>CAZVRI010000057.1:356-17774 GCA_964629855.1 uncultured Thermoleophilaceae bacterium | reverse complement strand
CCGTTGACCATCGTGGTGTGCGAGTCCGTCCCGACGAGCGTGTCGGGAAACGCCTGGCCGTTGCGCGACGTCACGACGCGTGACAGGTACTCGAGGTTGACCTGGTGGCAGATGCCGGTGTTCGGCGGCACCACCGCGAAGTTGTCGAACGCTCCCTGGCCCCAGCGCAGGAAGGCGTAACGCTCGTGGTTGCGCTCGTACTCGCGCTCGGCGTTCTTCTGGAAGGCGAGCCGCTCGGCGAAGCTGTCGACCTGGATCGAGTGGTCGATCACCAGCTCGACCGGAACGAGCGGGTTGATCCGCGTCGGATCGCCGCCGAGGGCCTCCATCGCGTCGCGCATCGCCGCGAGGTCGACCACCGCCGGGACGCCGGTGAAGTCCTGCATCAGAACACGGCTGGGCGAGTAGGCGATCTCCTTCGACGGCTCGTCGGTCGCCACCCATGTCGCGAGGTTCTCGATGTCCTGGCGCGTGACGGCCTCGCCGTCCTCGTTGCGCAGCAGGTTCTCGAGCAGGATCTTCAGCGAGTACGGCAGTCGCGCGACATCGAACTGCGACTGCAGCGCGTCGAGGCGGAAGATCTCATGTGTCGTGCCGCCGACCTGGAGGGTCGCGCGCGCACCAAAGCTGTCTGGGTTGCCCACACCTGAACCGTACCTGTACCTTGCTGGAATGCGTCCATCCCTTCGCCGTTCCCTGATTGCAACTGGCCTCCTATCGCTCGCCGTGCTCATTCCGGCGGCGCCGGCCGCGGCACAGTCCGCGAGTGTCTGCCCCGCGACCTTCCACGTGCTGCACAACGACAGCATCGGCAAGCTGAAGCTGCCCGCCGGCCACTACCAGGTGACCGTCCGCGGCGGTCTGTCGTGCGCGGCGTCGACCGACTGGTTCTCCCGCTTCCTCGAGGACTGGGACGGCGTCCTGCCGCGCCCCTGGAAGATGAACGTCGCCGCCGCGTCGTTCACCCGCGGCAACACGGGCGTCGGCTTCAACGTCGTGCGGGTCGCGAACCCGAGCGGTGGCGGCGGCGGTGGCCGTCACCCCGGCTACGGCAAGCTCTGCCCGGGCACCTTCCGCGTGCTCCACAACGACCGCATCGGTGCGCTGCGCCTGCCCAAGGGCCAGTACACGATCACGCTGCTGTCGCTGACGGGACCGAGCTGTGCCCGTGCGTCGAAGCTGTTCACCAACTTCCTCGACAACGACTTCGCCGGCATCCTGCCCCGTCCCTGGGTCCTCGACCCGCAGACCGCCACATTCCGTCGCGGTGCGGCGAACTTCGGCTTCCGCGTGAAGCCGTTCAGTGGCTGACAGAGCCGCGTATGACAGGGCGTGTGCGGGGCTCGACGCCCCGTTCGCGCTCGTCGACCTCGACGCCATGTGGCAGAACGCGGCGTCGATGCTCGCCCGCGCGGACGGCAAGCCGATCCGCGTGGCGAGCAAGTCGGTCCGTTGCCGTGAGCTCCTGAACCGCATCCTTGCCCGTGACTCCGGGTTCAGGGGTCTCATGACGTTCACGCTCGCCGAGACGCTCTGGCTGCGCGGGCAGGGGTTTGGCGACCTGCTGCTCGCCTATCCGACCGCCGATCGCGCGTCGCTGCGCGAGCTCGCGCGGATCGACGGCGACGACCGGCCGATCGTGATGGTCGACTCGGTCGAACAGCTCGAGTGGATCGCCCGCACCGCGCCCGATCCGGCCGCGCCGCTGCGGCTCGCCGTCGAGTTCGACACCGGTTACCGCCTGCCGGGCGGCCTCGCAACGATCGGCCCGAAGCGGTCGCCGATCCGCACGCCCGAGCAGGCCGCGGCGCTGGCGCGCGAGATCGAGCGTCGCCCGCAACTCGAGCTAGCCGGCCTGATGGGCTACGAGGGACACATCGCCGGCGTCGGCGACCGGCCACTTGGCAAGCCGCTCCAGGGCCCGGCGATCCGTGCGATGCAACGGGCGTCGGCGGCCGAGATCACCGAGCGGCGGGCTGCGATCGTCGCGGCGGTCAACGCGATCGTCCCGGTCGGCCTAGTCAACGGCGGCGGCACCGGCAGCCTCCACACCACGGCTGCCGAGCCGGCAGTGACCGAGGTGACCGCCGGCTCGGGCTTCTACGCCTCGACGCTGTTCGACCGCTACTCGGCCTTCGAGCAGGCGCCCGCGGCGATGTTCGCCCTGCCCGTCGTACGGCGCCCGCGCGAGGACACGGTCACGCTGCTCGGCGGTGGCTACATCGCCTCCGGCGCCGCCGGCAAGGACCGCCTACCCGAGCCGTACCTGCCGGCGGGGCTGTCGCTGGACGGACTGGAGGGCGCCGGCGAGGTCCAGACGCCGGTCAAGGGCCCCGCCGCCCGCTCGCTGCGCGTCGGCGACAACGTCTACCTGCGCCACGCCAAGGCCGGCGAGCTCTGCGAGCGCTTCGACACGCTGCACCTGTTCCAGGGCGGCGAGCTCGTCGACGAGGTTCCCACCTACCGCGGCGAGGGCCATGCGTTCCTGTAACCGAGCACTGCTCGCGCTGCTCGCGCTGCTCGCCCTGGCGCTGCTGGCGCCGGCCGCCGCGCAGGCGAAGCCGAACATCGTCTTCATCATGACCGACGACCAGACGGTCTCCTCAACCGCGGTCCAGCGCAACGTCGGCCTGATCCAAACGCAGGGCACGACGTTCACCCAGACGATCGCCAGCTACCCGCTCTGCTGCCCGTCCCGCGCCACTTACCTCTCCGGCCAGTACTCGCACAACCATGGCGTGATCCACAACGCCGGCCCGTTCGGCGGCTACACCCGCTTCGACAACTCGAACGCGCTGCCGCTCTGGCTGCAGGGTGCTGGCTATCGGACGATGCACGTCGGCCGCTACCTCAACGGCTACGGCGTCCAGAACCCCGACATCACCGAGGTCCCGCCCGGCTGGAACGACTGGGTCTCCGCCGTCGGCGAGCAGGTCTTCAACTACGAGCGCTGGCAGACCAACGAGAACGGGCAGATCTTCAACCGTCCTGGCCCCGACCATCCCGACGAGCACCAGACCGACTTCTTCGGCCGTCGAGCGGCCGACCTGATCGACCGGGCCGCGCCGTCGAACCAGCCGTTCTTCCTGTCGCTGACGTTCCCGGCACCGCACAGCGGCTTTCCGATCGAGTCCGACGACCCGCCGTTCCTCGCCACCCCCTATCCGGCTCCACGCCACCGCGACGCCTTCGCCAACACGCCGCTCCCCCGCCCGCCGAACTTCGACGAGGCCGACGTGTCGACCAAGCCGCAGATCGTCGCCGACCGGCCGCGGCTGTCGCCCGAGTGGATCGCCGCGATCCAGGAGAACTACCAGCAGGAGCTGGAGTCGCTGCTGTCCGTCGACGACGCGGTCGGCAGCGTCCTGAACGCGCTCGAGCGCAGCGGCGAGCTCGACAACACGCTGCTGATCTACACCTCCGACAACGGCTTTTTCCACGGCGAGCACCGTCTGGCGTCTGAGAAGGTCCTACCGTACGAGGAGTCGGCGCGGATCCCGCTGATCATGCGTGGACCGGGTGTCCCGCGTGGCCTAAAGATCGGCCAGCTGGTGTCGAACATCGACTGGGCTCCGACGATCGTCGACGCCGCCGACGCGCGGGCACGGCGGCTGATGGACGGCAGCTCGCTGTTCGGGGTGATGAAGGACCCGCGGCGCGAGCGCGGCCGCGAGATCGTGATGGAGAACGGCGTCGGCGCCAACGGCGTGCCGATGTTCCGCGGGCTGCGCAACGAGCGCTACGTCTGGATCGACCACAAGACGACCGGCGAGTACGAGCTCTACGACCTGCGCAAGGACCCCTACCAACTGCACAACCTCGAGGACCTCGACTCCTACGCGGCGATCCGCGGCGCGCTCGCCAAGCGGCTGAACAAGCTGCAGCGCTGCCGTGGCGTGAAGGCCTGTGGCGCGAGCCGTCCGAAACTGCGGCTGACGGCGCGCCAGGAGCAGCCGAAGCCGAAGCGTGCCAAGGGCAAGCGCCGCGCCCGCGCGGCGGCGAAGTGCGTCGACCGCGATCTCCGCCTCGGCGTAGCCGGCGCCGACCTCGGGAAGCTGCTGCGCGTCGACTACTACCGCGGCGCGCGCAAACTGCGCGGAACCCGCCGCCCGCCGTTCACCGTCCGCGTGTCGCGCCGGGCGCTACCGCGCGGGCGCCGGCTGACGCTGCGCGCTCTCGCCACCGCCGTCGACGGCCGCCGGGCGACCTACGACAAGGTCGTCCGCACCTGCCGGCGCTGACTTCGGCGGGATGCTGCTCATCGCGTGCTCGGCGAGCGCGGTGATCGTCAGGCTGGGGTTGACGCCGGGGTTGGCGGGAACCGCGGAGCCGTCGCAGACGAGCAGGTTCTCGTAGCCGAAGACACGCTGCTCGCGGTCGATGACGCCACTGGAGGGGTCGGCGCCGATCACCGCCCCGCCGAGGATGTGGGCGGTCGTCGGGATGTTCAGCGCGGCCTCCGCGAACGAGCTCTGCGCGACACCGCCGGTCCGCTCGGCGAACCACTCCGCCGCCTTGTTGGCGATCGGAATGAAGGTCGGGATCGGCTTCTCGGAGTCCTGCTCGGTCTGAAGCCGGACGCGGCCGTCGCGGGTCCGCCGTGGACGCAGCGCGATCGCGTTGTCGAGCGTCTGCATCACCAGCAGGATGATCGTGCGCTGCGACCAGCCGGGCGCGGTCATCAGCTTGAGGAAGCGCAGCGGGTGGCGCAGCAGCTGCCCGAGCAGCTTCAGCGGCCGCGTCGCGCGCGTCCCGTCGCCGACCAGCAGCGTGTTGAGCAGCTTCATCGACCCGCCTGCGCGGCCGTAGACGACCGTCTCGATGTGCGTGTCGGGGTCTGGGTAGATGCTGGAGGTGATCGCGACCCGCTGGCTGTAGTCGACGCCGTCGTCGGGCGCGGTCACCGCGAGGATCGCCTCGCTGTTGGTCCGCACGAGCTCGCCGAGCCGCGGCGACAGCTTCGGCAGCGAGCCGCTGTGGCGGCAGTTCGCGAGCAGCGTGTTGGTGCCGAGCGGCCCAGCCGCCAGGACGACGCCGCGCGCGGTGTGGACCTGGCGGTCGCGTCGCCGGCGGGCGCCAGGCCGCTCGGTCACGACGAAGTAGCCCTCTGAGCCGTCGGCGGCGCCCAGCGGCTGGACGTCGACGACCTCGCGTTCGGGCTTGACGTCGACGCCACGGCGCTCGGCGAGCCAGAGGTAGTTCTTGACGAGCGTGTTCTTGGCTCCCTGCGGGCAGCCGACCATGCAGCGCCCGCAGCGCGTGCAGCCGGTGCGCTCCGGCCCCTCCCCGCCAAAGAACGGGTCGGGCACCGTCTTGCCGGGCTCGCCGATGAAGACGCCGACACGGGCGCGGCGGTAGGTGTCGCTGACGCCGAGCTCCTCACCGAGCTCGCGCAACAGATCCCCGGCGACGTCGTCCTGGTCGTAGTCGACGACGCCGAGCATCCGCTGCGCCTCGTCGTAGTGCGGCGCCAGCTCGGACTTCCAGTCGCCGAGCCCGCTCCACTGCGGATCCTCGAAGAAGCGGCCCGGCGGCACGTAGAGCGTGTTCGCGTAGCCGAGGCTGCCGCCACCGACCCCGCTGCCGGACACGACCGTCACGTCCTTGAACGTCGTCAGCCGGAAGATCCCGCGCAGCCCGAGCCGCGGGTTCCAGAAGTAGCGCCGCAGATCCCACGTCGACCGCGGCAGCTCGTCATCTGCGTAGCGCTTGCCGCTCTCCAGCACCCCCACGGAGTACCCCTTCTCGGCCAGCCGCAGCGCCGACACGCTGCCGCCGAACCCCGAGCCGATGACGAGCCAGTCGTAGTCGTAGGCCACGGCGCGCAGCTTACTCCCAGGACTGGCTGGCTGGCCAAGTTCTAGTGTTCGCGCGGTGACGCAAGCGGAGAAAGTGCTCGCGGCCGCCCTGGAGCTGTTCGATGCCGAGGGCTACAGCGCCACCACGATCGAGGACATCAAGCTGCGGTCAGCGGTCAGCGTCGGTGTCATCTACCACCACTTCGGCAGCAAGGAGGGGATCGCCGGGGCGCTGTACATCGAGTCGCTCGCCGGTTTCCAGCACGGGCTCACAACGACGCTGGAAGCCTCCGCCGACGCGGAGCGGGGAGTCAGGGCCGCGGTCGGTCACCACCTGCGCTGGATGGAGGACAACCCCGCGCGGTCGCGCTTCCTGCTGCGTCGTCGCGAGACCGAGGTCGTCGAGTTGAACCGGCCGGACGTCGACGCGCTCAACCGCAAGCTCCTCGAGCAGCTCGGGAACTGGTACCAGCCATACGTCGCGGCCCGCGAGATCCGCGACCTGCCGCTGCCGCTGCTCTTCTCGATCTGGTTCGGTCCGAGCCAGGAGTACGCCCGTGCAACGCTCGACGGCACTTCCGAGCAGCCGTTGACGGCCGCCGAACCGGTTCTGGCCGACGCCGCCTGGGCGGCGCTGCGTCCCGACTAGCTGGCGGCGAGCCGCTCGGCGGCGGCCTCGACCTTGTCCGGGTCGGGCTCCCAGTGAGCCTCCGGATCGATCGGCGTGTCGCGCAGGTAGGCCTCGGCGTCGAGCGCAGCCGCGCAGCCGGAGCCAGCGGCAGTGATCGCCTGCCGGTAGGTGTGGTCGATCAGATCGCCCGCGGCGAAGACGCCGCCGAGCTTGGTGCGACTCGAGCGGCCCTCGACCTTGACGTAGCCGTTCTCGTCGACGTCGACCTGGTCGGCGACGAGCTGCGAGTTCGGCTGATGGCCGATCGCGATGAACGCACCGTCGATCTCGAGCGTGCGGTCCTCCCCACCCTCGGTGTTCGACAGCACCGCGCGGCCCAGCGAGCCGTTCTCGCCGGCCTCGAAGCTCTTGATGGCGAACGGGGTCACCAGCTCGATGTTCTCCGTCTCGCGGGCGCGGTCGAGCATGATCGCCGAGGCACGGAACTCGTCACGCCGGTGGACGACCTTGACCTCAGACGCGAACTTCGCCAGGAAGGTCGCCTCCTCCATCGCGGTGTCGCCGCCGCCGACGATGATCGTCCGCTTGCCGCGGAAGAAAGCGGCGTCGCAGGTCGCGCAGTAGGAGACGCCGCGCGATGAGAGCTCCTCCTCGCCGGGCACGCCGAGCTTGCGCGGATCGGCACCCATCGCGAGCACGACGCTGCGCGCGCGGTACTCCTGGTCGCCGACCCAGACGCGCTGGATGCCACCGTCGGACAGCTCGAGCCGAGTCGCGTCATCGGTGATGAAGCGCGTTCCGAAGCGCTCCGCCTGGGTGCGGAACTGCTGCATCATCTCCGGCCCCATGACGCCCTCGGGGTAGCCGGGAAAGTTCTCGACGTCGGTCGTCTGCTGCAGCAGGCCACCCCACTGGAAGCCCTCGATGACCAGCGGCTCGAGGTCGGCCCGGGCGGTGTAGAGCGCGGCCGTGTAGCCGGCAGGTCCACTGCCGACGATGATCACGTCCTCGATCCGCTTCTCTGACTCTACTGCGCTCAAGTTGTTGCCTCCGGGTAGTGGGTCAGTTTGAGTTCCACCGGTTGAGTTGCCCTCTCCTTGACTTTCAAGTCTAGTCCCGCCGTTGGGTGCCTCTGGGCGGCAAGGCCATGACAGTCGGGTAGGCCATGGCAGTCCGTGATCGGTAGAGCGCGAGCTTCCCAAGCTTGAGGTCGCGGCCACCGACCTCTTGCGTGTGAAGCGAGAGGTCCCAGGTGGGTCTAGTCAGTCGCCTGGCCTTGCGATACCATCGGTCGCACACTCATCCGCCTTTGGCGGAAGGAGCACAAGGAGCCGTCCCTCGGGGCGGCTCCGGTCTTTCAGGGGTGGTACTCGCCTGCGGCCTCGTACTCGGCCCGAAACTGCTCGCGCCGTCGCCCCTTGGGGGGATAGGCGGTGACGAGCATCATGTACGGCCCGCTAGCGCCTGACCGCTCGCGAAGGATCAGCACATACTCGAAGTCCGGCAGCGCCACAACGATGCTCGTTCGGCCCTTCGCGGCCGGGCGGGAGTTCTGCCAGCACAGCACCTTGTCTGTTCCGCACGCCGAGATCATCGGCTCAATCCAGGGTACGCGCTCGCATCGGCGCAGGTCGGGGATGCGCTCGTCAGAACCCTTGGTCCACCCTTCGCTCGTCACGTGCCAGAACCCGTCTGGTTTTCCGTTTACCTCTGGTGCCTTACGGCGCCCTACTCGCATTCCAAAGAAGCGGGCTTGCCTGAGATCGCGCTCGAACCGCGCGTGCAATTTGTCGCAGTACGTCTCCCAGTCGCCATCGAACGTGGCGAGTTGCGGCAGCCAGTCGCTCATGCGAGGCTGGAGGGCGACCCTGTCCAGTGGAATAGGTTGAACTTGGCCTCGCGGGGCGGGGTCGAACGATCTAGAGCTTTCCCGGATCGGGTCTTGACTCGCTCGACTAGAGCCTGCTTTGCAGGACTTCCCTCTACGTTTCGGCTGGCATAACTGATCGCGCCGATGAGGATGTCCGCGACCTGCATCGCCTGTACCTCATGCGAGCGCACTGTCTGGATACGGCGAAGGGACTCCTCATGGAAGTCGTACATGCCGTTACACAGAATCTCGTGCAGATGCCGAACCTTGGGGCCGCCGCGAGTGTCCTTGATATCGAGATACACGTAGTACTCATGCTGCGCCTCAAGTAAGTTCGACAGCAGCGTGTAGTACATCTTGTAGTACCACTCATCGTGCGTTTGCCCGTAGGCCGCATGGTTGAGGTTCTTGCGGTGGGCAATCACTGCGCGAAACGTGAGACCGTCGTCGTCGAAGAAGTAGTCGATGACGTTTCGGTACAGCGACTCCCACCGTGGCGAGACCTTGCCCCACTTAAGCTCGGCCTGCGGCGGTAGCCCGTGATCGCGCTTGATATCGCGGATGCGGCTAGAAATCTCCGTGGCTTTCTCTGCGGCCACCTTGACCGCCCCAAGCACCATGACCGGTTGGTGATCGTGCGGCAGATGGCAACTCTCGTCGCAGTAGATGTTGTATGCGGAACGCACCCGGTGGGACACCTTACTTGGCAAGTTCCGAGCCTCGACAGTTCCTAGTCGAGCAGCGCGGCGATCTCGGTCAGCGTCCACTTGTGATCCGCGACCCCGGCTGCCATCGCGGGGGTCATCTGCAAGGTCTGGTGGGTGCGCGCGAAGTTGTAGTGCATGTAGTGGAGCGCGACTGCGTGCGCCAGGTTCTCGACCTTCTTTGAGAAGCCGTTGGTGAGGCGGGTGAAGCGGCGCATTCCCATCCGCATGGTGAGGTTCTGGCGCTCGACGTAGCTGGTCGAGACCTTCGTCATGTCGGGGTTGCCGCGCAGCACCTTCTTCTTCGTGCCCGTGAGCTTGTTGGGGCTGTAGCGGCGCTGGCCTCCCTTGGTGCCGTCAGGGCCGTAGAGCTTCTGTAGCTCGGCGTAGTCGATCTCGCGGCCGAAGGACATGCCGATCCCCGTCCAGTAGGCGCGCAGGCCGTCGGTGGTCAACTGGACCCGGCCGGCAAGGCGGCTCTCCAGGTCCTTCATGAACACGATCGCGTCGTCGGTCGTGCGCTCCCCGACCAGCCAGGACGGGACGAGCTTGGTGTCGGCGCAGAGCGCCGTCCACGTCCACACGTCGCCATAGCCGAACGTGCCGACATGCTCGTCCGGGACGTTCTTCTGCTTGGCGTAACAGAACGACCAAATCTCGTCGGCCTGAACGACCTTGCACGGCAGGTCCCGCAACGTCACGTCCTGGTACTCCGAGCAGGCTTGCCCGAGGTCGATCAGGAGCTTTGTGACCGTGTTCTTCGCCGCACCGGTCATGCGCACGGTGCCACGGATCGAGTTGCCCTCGACCAAGCAGCCGATGATCTGCGCGCGCTTCTCGGTCGAGAGGCGATTCATACTGACCATTATGCGTGAGGCTCCGGACGGAATCGCGGATGCTTGCCAAAGAATGCTTGCGGTCAGACCAATTTGGTCGACGCGCTATTACCACTGCTAGCGCGAAAAACACTCGATTTCGGGCCGATCCGTCGACATGCTAACCTCGATGCTTGCCAAGCAAGCAATGGAGGTGTAGATGCAAGACGATCAGCGTGACTTCGACGACGGCGAGCAGCAGGACCCAGCAGACATCAAAGGCGCGGCGTCGAGCGGCGGTAAAGCGCGCGCCGAGCGGCTGACCCCTTCCCAGCGCAAGGAGATCGCCCGCAACGCGGCGCTGGCGCGATGGGGGGATGCGTCCTCTGCCGCGATCAGCGACGGCATCCTGGTGATCGGCGACCGCGAGATCCGATGTGCCGTCCTGACCGACGGACAGCGTGTGCTGTCCCAGCAGACGGTTCTTCAGACGCTCGGGCGTGCGCGAAGCGCCAAGGGGCGGCAGGGCAGTCAGAGCGGCCTACCCCCGTTCCTCGCCGCCGCCAACCTTCAGGAGTTCATCTCCGATGACCTGCGCGAGATGCTCGACTCGATCCCGTACAGGCCGCTGACTGGTGGTCGCGCGTGGGGATACCGGGCCGAGATCCTTCCGATGGTCTGCGACGTCTACCTGGAGGCCCGCAAGGCCGGCCGGCTTACCAAGAATCAGGAGCCGGTTGCGGACATCTGCGAGATCCTCGTTCGGGGCCTCGCCAGAGTCGGGATCATCGCCCTGGTCGACGAGGCAACCGGGTACCAGGACATCCGCGCACGCGACGAGCTGCGGCGCATCCTCGACCACTACGTTCAGGATGAGCTGCGCCCCTGGACGAAGATGTTCCCCGACGCGTTCTTCAGGGAGATCTACCGGCTACAGGGCTGGGAGTACAAGCCCGGAACCGCCAAGCGGACACCGTACGTCGGCAAGTTGATCAACAAGTACATCTACCAGCAGCTGCCGCCTGGAGTGCTTGAGGAGTTGCGCGACTTGAACCCGGTGACGGGGAACGGCCGGCGCAAGCACAAGCACTTCCAGTTCTTGACGGACGAGACGGGCAACAAGCACCTGGACCGACAGATATCGACGGTGACGACCTTGCTACGGATAGCCGACGACAAGGCCCAGTTTGAGGACCTGTTCGAGCGAGCCTTCCCGCCCCCCAACCCGAGGCTGCCGCTAGTGGTTCCTACTGAGAACGACGATTAGCCCAACGCGCCTGAGCTGCGCGGCGGGCGGCCTCGCTGCGCTGCTCAGGCGTCAGCCGCTCGGCTCTCGCTTTGCCGCCCTTTAGCCCGCCGCGTCTCCCTGACTCAGCGGCGGCAGGGGGCGGCTTCGGGGACGACTCGTCAGTCGCGTCCTGAACGATTCGCGCGGCCATCGCGTTGAGATCGCGGGGTTTGCTTGACCGCTTAGCCATGATCTGAGCCTACCGCCCTCATCACTCGCCAAACCCAGCGACGAGATCGGCCAGCGGAACGTCGAGCGCGGCGGCCAGCCGGATCATCGTGGACAGCTTCAGGTCACGCGCGCCGCGCTCCAGGCGCGTGATCTCGCTCTCATGCATTCCGGCCGCGTTGGCGCACTCGGCCTTCGTCAAGCCCCGGCGACGACGCTCGCGCGCGAGCGTCCGGCCGAACACGACGGCCGGAGTGTCCTCCCGGCCCGGAGACAGGCGGGTAGCCATCGCCCTACCCCGCGATCTCGGCCGCGCGAGCCGCCGCCCTGGTCGGCGTCACGAACCCGCCATCGATCAGGTGGACCAGCCCATGCGCGGCAAGCCGGTTGACGCTGTCCGTCGCCTCCAACGGGTCGCGCGTCTCGCGGGCGATCTCGTCGGTGTGCCACACCACCGGATCGGCCAACAGCATGGACAAGATCGAACGGTCGAGATCCGCGTCCCGCTCAATCGGAGAGCGCGTAGCCTGTGCGTGCATCGGGAACCTGCTTCCTGGTGCCGGCCCCCGGCCCGTTCCAGCGGGTGCGGGGGCACCTGGTTGGTCAGAACGCAGGCGAAGCTAGACCCTCCGGCGCCTAAACTCAAACTGACCCACTACCTGCCTCCGCCGTTACTTTACTTTCTGAAGTATAGCCCTGCCGCTCGCTTTCCCAGCGTGCCACCGTGCGGCGGAGCTGGAAGAAGGCGACGATCCCCGGCGGGATCGGCAGCCAGAACGCGATCACCCGGTATGTGAGCACAGCCGGGAAGACGATGCCAGCGGGAATCCCGAAGAGGACGAAGGCGCCGATCATGCCGGCGTCGACCGACCCGACACCACCGGCCGGAGACGGGATCAGGTTGGCCGCCATCCCGACGAAGAAGCCCTGGACCAGAACGCCGAACGGCACGTGTCCGCCGAACGCCTCGAAGCTCGCCCACAGCACGCCGATGTTCGCGGCCCAGAAGCCGATCGCGCCGCAGATCGCCAGTGCTCCACGGCGCGGATGGCGGACGTAGTCGATCGCGGTCCGGATGCCGGTCGCCGCGGTCGCGGGCACCGGCGCCAGCTTGGCCGCCCCGCGCGCGAGCCGGCCCTTGCCCTTGAAGCTCGACAGACGCCGCTCGAGGTCGCCCGGGATCAGCGCGATCAGCCCCGCGATCAGCATCGCCCCCGCGGCTAGCGCGGCCGGGACGATCGTCCCCGCGACCGGCGCATCGCCCGGCAGCACCCCGGTCCGCAGCAGCACCCCGAAGATGATCAGCGAGAAGCCGTAGACCGAGTACATCAGCACCAGGAAGGCGACCATCCGGCAGGCCGAACGCCGGCGTGGCATGCCGGCCTTGCGCAGCGCCCAGTAAGTCAGCACGATCCCGCCAGCCCCGGCGGCCGAGAAGATCCGCGTCGCCGCCAGGCCGGCCATCGTGATCTGGTAGCTCGCGTTGGCGTCCAGGCGCTTGCGCACCCCAGCCGACGCGTTGCCGCCGAGCACGCCGCGGAACAGCGCCACGTAGGCGCCGAAAGCGGCGACGTTGAAGACGACCGCGATCACGACCCAGTACCAGGTGGCGTCGCTGATCCGGGCGAGCTCGCCGTTGAGGCCGACAATCCGCGGGAACAGCACGTAGATCGCCGCGATCAGGGCAAGGACCAGCAGCACGCCGAAGGTGAGGCGGCGGCGGTCCAGCAGCATCGCCCCCATTCCCGATACGCGCTCGTCCTCCTCGTGGTCCTCCTCGAAGACGTCCTCGTCGTCCTCGGCACGAACCGCCATCAGGCTGCTCCGGGCTCCAGTCGCTGAACGGCCCGTGCGGCGCGCAGGACTGTCGGGGCGGCGAGCGGTGTTCCACGGCGGACGACTTCCGACAGCGCGAAGCCGGCGATCAGGTCGACGACGTAGTGCTCGCCGAGATACACGAGGCCGAAGCCAAGTGTCAGTGCGTAGGCCCAACCCAATGCGCCTGGCCCCCTGCCGACCTCAGACAGCACCCGGGCGGCCATTACCGATGTTCCGAAGTGAAGTGACGGCATGGCAGCGAAGGGATTGCCCTCCAACCCATCGTAGAGCGGTCTCCAGAAACGGCCCCAGAATCGCTCGCCGGACTCGACCATGATCCGCCGCAACGGCGGCGTGCGGCCGCTCTCGGCGGCGTACCACGGCGGCGCCGTCGGAACCGCCCAGTAGACGACCAGGCCGAGGTCGAAGGTGGCGGCGGTCATCGCCGCCCCGCGCACGAAGCGGTCGTGGTGACGCAGCAGCAGGTAGACGACCGTGCCGTGCGGCACGACGAACCAGGCCCAGTGGACCATCGACAGCGCCAGGTCGTGCGGGCGCACCTCGCCCGGCCGGCCGAATGCGCGCTGGAGGCGCGCGTTCGGCAGCTCCCCTCGGCCGATCAGCCGGTCGACGCGGATCGGGTAGTCGACACGGGTCCGCCGCAGCAGCGCGTCGGGATCGTCGTCCGGCATGTCGTAGTGGGCGTAGTAGGCCCACATCTGGAGCGCGTAGATGCCGGCGTCGCGCATGCGCGTGCGCGGAGTGGCCAGCGCAAGCGCGACCGGCGCCTGAAACGACAGGGCGGTAACGACCTGCGGCTTCAGCCGCAGGCGGTGGCGCAGGAGCGGCGTGGCGATTCCAACCGCGACGGCGCCCCACGCAACTGTCCGGAGGGCGCGCGAGCTTCGCAAACCGGCGCCAGCATACTGGCCATGTCGGCGTGGCCAGCCACGGGCCAACGGGGGTCCGGGGGCGTGAGCCCCCGGAGATTCTCAGCCGTCAGGGTCGAGGATGCGGACCTCGACGGGAGCGCGCTCGGCGAACGCCTCGGCATCCGCGCGCGTCCCGAGGTGACTGCCCCAGTGCATCGGCACGGCAACCCGCGGCTGGATCCGCCGCGCCGCCTCGACCGCCTCACCGGCGGTCATCACGTACGTGCCGCAGACCGGCAGCAGCGCTACGTCGACGCCGACAACCGCGTCCATCTCTGGGATCACGTCGGTGTCGCCGGAGTGGTAGAGCCGCTCGCCGCGCACGTTGACGTCGAAGCCGACCCAGCCGGCCTCGCGCGGATGGAAGGCGTTGCCGTCGCTGTCGCGCTTTGCGGTGTTGTAGGCGGCGACCGCCGTGACGTCGATCCCGCGCAGATGATCGAGCTCGATCGTCTCCCCTGGCGCGATCGAGGCGACCTGCCCGCTCGCCCGCTCCGCAACCGCGGCCGGCGCGATCAGCCAAGTCTCGTCGTGCGAGAGCGCCTCGACGTCACGCGGCGAGAAATGGTCGTAGTGGCCGTGGGTGACCAGGATCACGTCGGCCGGAGGCGCATCGGCGGGCACCCGATAGGGGTCGATATAGACCGTCGCTCCGCGCGCCTCGATCCGGAAGCCCGCATGCCCGAGCCAGACCACCGAGTCGATCAACATGCGGCCAGGATACGGTTGCCGCCGCAAGTGCGAGCGACAGGAGCAAGAGTGAGTTACGAGACGGTCAACTGGGAGCAGGACGACGGCGTGGGCCGGATCGTTCTCAACCGCCCAGAGACGCTGAATGCCTGGAACACCCAGCTCGGCGACGACCTCAAGGAGGTTGTCGCGCTCGCCGCCGACGATCCGTCCGTACGCGCCGTCCTGCTGACCGGCGCCGGGCGCGCCTTCTCCTCCGGCGCCGACCTCAAGGCCGGCGTCGACGTGCTCGCCGACGACGGCCTGCCAGACATCGAGGGCCGCCTGCACGCTGTCTTCCACCCCGTTCTGAGGGGTCTGCGCACGATGCCGAAGCCCGTCGTGGTCGCCGTCAACGGACCCGCCGCCGGGATCGGCGTGTCGCTCGCGCTCGCCGGCGACCTCGTCCTGGCGGCCGAGTCTTCGTTCTTCCAACTTGCTTTCGCGAACATCGGCCTGATGCCGGACGGCGGCTCGACGCTGTTGGTCCCCGCGGCCGTCGGCAAGTCGCGCGCCTTCGAGATGGCCCTGCTCGCCGAGCGCATCCCTGCCGAGCAGGCACTCGATTGGGGCCTGATCAACGCCGTTCACCCCGACGGTGAACTGCTCGAGGCCGCCGGCGATCTCACCGCGAGACTCGCCAATGGGCCTACCCTCGCCTACGCGAGCGCCAAGCAGGCGCTCAACGCGGCGATCTACTCAAACCTAGATGAACAGCTGGATTTGGAGGCAAAGTTGCAGCATGCGCTGGGCCGTTCGAAGGACTTCATCGAGGGCGGCGTCGCCTTCGTCGAGAAGCGCTCACCCGAATTCAGGGGCGCCTGAGGCTATGATTCCGCGCGCTTTGCCCGCCGGCCGTCCTCCCCACCCCCGTCGTATCGCCCTGCTCGCCCTCGCGGTGGGTGCTCTGCTGGCGCTGCTGATCGCCCCCACGGCGATGGCCGACATGTTCACGCCGGAGTCGGGTGGGTCGCCGAACGCGGACAAGATCGACTCGCTCTACAAGATCATCCTCTACGTCGGGATCGTGATCTTCATCCTTGTCGAGGGCACGCTGATCTGGGCGCTCGTCAAGTACCGCGCCCGTCGCGACGGCCCCCAGGAGGGCGAGCAGATCCACGGCAACACGCCGCTCGAGCTCGGCTGGACCGTCGGCGCCGCCGTCATCTGCATCGTGCTCGCGATCGTCACCTTCCTCTACCTCGGCGACATCAAGAACCCGCCGGCCTCGGGCCCCGACGGGCTCGCCGGCGGCGTGCAGGTCGCCTCGATCGACCAGCCGTCCCCGCCGAAGGGCTCGAGCGAGAATCTGACGATCGACGTCAATGGCCAGCAGTACCTCTGGCGCTACGACTACCCGGGCGGCGCCTTCAGCTACTACGAGATGGTCGTCCCGACGGACACCACGGTTGTACTCAACCTGACCGCGTCCGACGTCATCCACTCGTGGTGGATCCCGAAGCTCGGCGGCAAGATGGACGCCGTCCCGGGCTTCGTCAACAAGACTTGGTTCAAGATCTCGAAGCCGGGGACCTACATCGGCCAGTGTGCTGAGCTTTGCGGCTCCGGCCATGCCGACATGCGCGCGCGTGTGCGCGCGGTCTCTCCGACCGAGTACCTCGCCTTCCTGGACCGCCAGAAGGCCGATCTCAAGGCATCCCAGGCGGCGCTCGCCGAGCAGAGGAAGGACCGCTAGACCATGGCGACCACCGACACGACAGCCCTCCGCCCCGAGATAGTCATGCACGGCCTGCCGGCCGAGCCGAAGGGCTGGCTCTCCTGGCTGACGACGACCGATCACAAGAAGATCGGGATCTTGTACTTCGTCGCCACCTTCGTCTTCTTCATCATCGGTGGCGTCGAGGCCCTGCTGATGCGGCTCCAGCTCGCGCAGCCGGACAGCACGCTGATCAACGCCGAGACCTACAACGGACTCGCGTCGATGCACGGCACAACGATGATCTTCCTCTTCATCGTCCCGGTGATGGCGGCCTTCGGCAACTACTTCGTGCCGCTGATGATCGGCGCGCGCGACATGGCCTTCCCGCGGCTGAACGCGCTCTCGTTCTGGCTGCTCGCCTTCGGCGGGATCGCCTTCTACGCCAGCCTCTTCTGGGAGCCGCCGCAGGCCGGCTGGACCTCCTACGCCCCGCTCTCCGACGACGCCTACATGCCCGGCGGCGGCGTCGACGCCTGGATCTTCCTGATCCACCTCACCGGTATCTCCTCGCTGGTCGGCGCGATCAACTTCGTCGCGACGATCCACAACATGCGCGCGCCCGGCATGAGCTGGGGCCGGATGCCGCTCTTCGTCTGGTCGATCCTCGTCTACAGCTACCTGCTGATCGCGGCCCTGCCGGCGATCGCGGCCGCGGTCACGATGCTGCTGACCGACCGCCACTTCGGCACAGCCTTCTTCGATCCCAACGGCGGCGGCGACCCGATGCTGTGGCAGCACCTGTTCTGGTTCTTCGGCCACCCCGAGGTCTACATCATGATCCTGCCCGCGTTCGGGATCATCTCGGAGATCCTGCCGGTGTTCGCGCGCAAGCCGATCTTCGGCTACAAGGCGATTGCGGCGGCCACCGTCGCGATCGCGTTCCTCGGCCTGCTGGTCTGGGCGCACCACATGTTCACGACGGTCGAGGTCGGCGTCGTGAACATG
>CAZVRI010000057.1:0-346 GCA_964629855.1 uncultured Thermoleophilaceae bacterium | reverse complement strand
CTCGACCGTCGTGTTGATTTTCTTCATGCTGTCCTCGTTCGCCATCGCGGTTCCGACCGGCATCAAGATCTTCAACTGGATCGCGACGCTCTGGAAGGGCTCGATCGTCTTCAAGACGCCGCTCTACTTCGCGGCCGCGCTGCCGGCGCTGTTCGTGATCGGCGGCATCTCGGGCGTGATCCTGGCCGTCTTCCCCGTCGACTGGCAGCTGCACGACAGCTACTTCGTCGTCGCCCACCTGCACTACGTGCTGTTCGGCGGCTCGGTGTTCGGGATCTTCGCGGGCATCTACTACTGGTTCCCGAAGATGACCGGCCGGATGATGAGCGAGGGCATGGGCAAGCTG
>CAZVRI010000056.1:8793-18001 GCA_964629855.1 uncultured Thermoleophilaceae bacterium | reverse complement strand
ACGTCGATGATGCGCGCCTTGGTGTGCGAGGCGTCGGTGACGATCCCCGCCTGCGAGCCGGTCAGCGAGATCGCCTCGCGGCCGAGGTCGTTGATCGCCATCGCCGCAAGCGCACAGGAGATGCGCTCGCCGGTCGAGAGCAGCATGTCCATCTCGCGCGGGTGCGGCCGCTCGGAGACCTCGTGCGCCATCGCCAGCAGCTCGTCGGTCGTCTTGCCGCGGGCTGACAGAACGGCGACCACGCGGTTGCCCGCTTCGGCCGCGCGGACGATCCGCCGGGCAGCGTTCTGGATGCGGTCTGCGTCGGCTACCGAGGTGCCGCCGAACTTCATCACGACCGTCTGGATGTCGGAACTCGCGCCAGTCATGGCCGCCGCAGGTTAGCGTTCGGCGCTTGCGGGATCTGCTGCCGGACATCGCTTCGTGGAAGTTCGCGCTCGCCGCCGTCCTGACGACGCTGATGCTGGCCGGCATCGCCGCGCTGGCGCTCGGCCTCGGAGCCGACGAGGAGCCCCGCCAGGTGGGCACCGCCACGGCGACCGAGACGGGGCCGACGACGACCTCCGGAGAGCGCGGCGAGCGGAAGGGACGTCCGGCCACGCCCGGCGCCCAGGTCACGGCGATCGCGGAGCGGATGCCGGTCGAGGACCGTGTCGCCCAGCTGTTCCTGTTCGGCTTCCAGGGTCAGGATCTGACGGCGCCGATCTTCGAGCAGTTGCGCGGGCGGGCGATCGGCGGGATCGCGATCGACGCCCATAACTACACGTCCGCCGATCAGCTCGCGTCGCTGGCCGGCGAGGCCGGCGTGATCGCCGAGCAGGAGGGCAACGTCAAGCCCTGGGTGCTCGCTCCCCAGGAGGGCGGCGAGTTCAACGCCTTCCCGGACCTGCCGCCGGTCACGGCAGCCAGCGACCTCACCTCGGCGGCCGACGCCGCCACGCAGGCCGGCGAGGCGGCCCAGGCACTCGGCGGCGCGGGGCTCAGCGGCGTGCTCGGCCCGGTGATCGACGTCGGGCCGCCCGATGGCCTCGCCGTCGGGCCACGCGCCTTCTCCAGCGATCCGCGCGACGTCGCCGACTACGCCAAGGCCGTCGTCGGCGCCTACCGCGCCCAGAGCCTGCTGAGCGCGCCAGGGCACTTCCCCGGCCTCGGCTCGGGCACGGAGGACACGCGGCTCGGCCCGTCGCAGGTCGGCTCGAGCGTCGCCGAGCTGACGGCCCACGACCTCGTGCCGTTTCGCGCCGCGATCCGGGCCGGCGCGCCGGCGATCACGATGAGCAACGGCCTCTACGTGACCGACGACTTCGTGACGCCAGGCAGCCTGTCGCCGGCGCTGATCGGCGGCCTGCTGCGCCGCGAGCTCGGCTTCCGCGGGGTCGTCATCACCGACGACCTCTCCGACCCGGGCGTGACCGCGCTCACCACGACGCCTGAGGCCGCCGTGGCGGCGATCCGGGCCGGCGCCGACCTGATCTACATCTCCGGGCCCCAGTCCGAGCAGCAGGCGGCCTACGACGCCGTGCTGAAGGCCGCGCGCGGCGGCAAGCTCGCCGCCGGCCGGATCAAGGAGGCGCTGCTGCGCAACCTGTCGGTCAAGCGCAACTACGGGTTGATCGAGTAGGAGTAGTCCGCGTCAGAGCTGGCGGCGGGCGCGCATCGCGCGGCCGAGCGTGATCTCGTCGGCGTACTCGAGGTCCGAGCCGACCGGGAGGCCGCTGGCCAGGCGGGTGACCGCCACCCCGGGCGCACGCTCGTGCAGGGCGTCGGCGATGTAGAGCGCCGTCGCCTCGCCGGTCGTCGTCGCGTTGGTCGCGACGACAACCTCGCGGACGCCGTTGCTGGACGCCCGCGCGATCAGCTCGGCCAGGTGGAGATCCTCGGGGTCGACACCGTCGATCGGCGACAGCGCGCCGCCGAGCACGTGGTAGCGGCCACCGAACTCGTTCGTCCGCTCCATCGAGATGACGTCGCTCGGCTCCTCGACGACGCACAACACGTGGGCGTCGCGGCGGTCGTCCTGGCAGATCCGGCAGAGCGGCTCGGTCGCGAGGTTGAAGCAGACCTCGCACTCCCCCACCTGCTCCTTCACGTCGCGGATCGCGTCGGCGAGCGCCAGCGCCTCCTCGTCGGAGACGCGCAGCAGGTGGAACGCCATCCGCTGCGCCGTGCGCTGCCCGACCCCCGGAAAGCGCGACAGCTCCGTGATCAGGCGATTGATCGGCGGCGCGAGCACGGCTTAGAGGCCCGGCAGCCCCAACCCGCCGAGGCCGCCCGGACCGCCAAGACCGCCGGTGACGGCGCCGATCTTGTTCGCGGCGAGCTCCTGCGCCGAGCGCAGCGCCTCGTTGAGCGCGGCCTGGACCATGTCCTGCAGCAGCTCGACGTCCTCGGGGTCGACTGCGTCGGGGTCGATCTTCAGGTCGAGGATCTCCAGCTCGCCGCTGACCTTGACGGTCACCATGCCGCCGCCGGCGCTGGCCTCGACCGACTCGTGCTTGAGGCTCTCCTGCGCCTTGGCCATGTCCTCCTGCATCTGCTGGACCTGACGCATCATCTGGTTCATGTTCGGCGGCTTCGGCACGGGTCAGTCCTCACTCTCAGATTCGTCATTCTCGAAGATCTCCTCAGCGGCGAAATCGCGCATCAACCGCTCGGCCAACTCATCGGCGGTCAGCGTCGCCGGGCTTCGCTCGCCGCGATCCTCGCCGAGCTCGAAGGCTACGGCGATCGCATGGCCGCCGAGACTGCGCAGCGCACCGGTGACGAGCTCGCGATTGTCTTCGGCCTTCTTCTTCGAGAAGACAGCGTCGGCCGGGAACTGAATCGTCAAGCGGCCATCCTCGATGCCGGTCGGGACCGCCTCGGCAAGCAGCGCAGCCACCATGCCGTTCTGCTCGCGGATCGCGTCGGCGACGGCCGGCCAGAGGGCCACGACACGATCGAGGTCGAGCGCGGACGCGGGCTGCTCGGCGACCGCGGGGTTCGGGACGGGCGCGGGTTCGGGGTCCGGCTCGTCCTCGACAGCCGCTGCGGCGGCCGCGCCGTTGGACATCGCCACGGGCGGAGGCATCGGCTCGGACGGGGGTGGCGGAGGAGGCGGCGGGGCGGCGGCCGGCTCGGGCTGGGGTGCGCTCTCCCTCGGGGGCCGGGACGGGGCCACGGGCGGCGGCGCGGCAGCACGACCACCGCCGGCGAGCGCCGCCTCGAGCCGGTCGATGCGGTGCATCAGCGCCTGGAGCGACTGGTCGGACTGCGGCTGGGTCGCCTTCAGCAGGGCGAGCTCGAGCTGGAGGCGGGGCTCGGAGCCATCCTTGACGGCGGCGAGTGCGGCCGCCAGTAGGTCGATCGCGCGCAGCACGTCGCCCTGCGACAGGCGGTCGGCCTGGCCGGCGAGGCGGTCGGTGTGCTCGGCGGTGACCGCGAACGAGTCGGGCACCTCGCCCATCGTCTGAATGACGTAGAGGTGGCGCAGGTGGGCGGAGAGGTCGCGCATGAACTGCGCCTCGTCACGGCCCGACTCGGTCAGCTTCTGGACGGCGAGCAGCGCGGCGCGCGGATCGTTCGCGGCGAGCGTCTCGGCCGTCTCGAGGATCAGCGTGGCGTCGGCGACGCCGAGGTTCGCGAGCACGTCGTCGAGCTCGACGTCCTTGCCGCCGTAGGTGACGAGCTGCTCGAGCGTTCCGAGCGCGTCGCGGAAGCTGCCCGAGGCCTTGCGGGCGATCATCCCGACAGCGGGGTCAGGGATCGTGATGCCCTCCTGATCGGCGGCGCGGCGCAGCACGCTGGCGATCTGGTCGAGCGACGGGCGCTGGAAGTCGAAGCGGTGGCAGCGGTCGACGATCGTCGCCGGCACCTTGTGCGCCTCGGTCGTAGCGAGCACGAAGACGACGTGCGGCGGCGGCTCCTCGAGCGTCTTGAGGAAGGCGTTCCAGGCCGCCGGCGACAGCATGTGAGCCTCGTCGAGGATGTAGACGCGCTTGGCGCCACCCATCGGGGCGAGGCCGACGTTCTCACGCAGCTCGCGGATGTCGTCGACCGAGTTGTTCGACGCCGCGTCCATCTCGACGACGTCGAGCGAACTGCCGGTCATGATCGCCCGCGCGGCCGGGCTGTCGGGGTCGAAGTCGGCCTTGGGTCCCCCGTCGGCGTTCAACGCGCAGGCGAGCAGCTTCGCCATGCTCGTCTTGCCGGTTCCGCGCGAGCCTACGAACAGATAGGCGTGGTGAACCTTGTCGAGCTCGATCGCGTTGCGCAGCGTGCGAACGACGCTCTCTTGCCCGACGACCGCGTCAAAGGTCCTCGGGCGATGACGACGGTAGAGGGAGAGCATCGACGGTCCATCGTACCCGTCACACGGACGGGCTTGGACTACTCGCCGCGGGAGCGCTTGGCGAGCTCGACGGTGGCGGCGCGCAGGCCATCGGGCGCCGTGGCCGGCTCTGCGAATCCGACCCGTGCCAGAGCCCTGCCGCGCGGCGTGTGGACGTCAAGGTCGAGGCCGTAGCGGTCGGCGCGCAGGCAGCTCGCGGCGGTCGCGTCGGTGTGGCCAGCGATGCCACGCGCCATGTCGAGCAGCGCGTCGGCGTGGTCCTCGTTGAGGTGCTTGACCGCGTAGGCGGCCTGCGGCGCGACGGGGTCGGGCTCAGCGTCGACATAGCGCTCGAGGTCGGTGCTGGCCATCCGGCCGAAGCCGCCGACCCAGCGGACCTGCTCGATCCGCAGGACCCAGAAGGTGAAGTCGTCCCAGCCCGTGAACGACGCGGCGGAGCTGACCGCCGCGTGGTAGGCCGTCCGCGCTGCCTCGAGCTCGTCGCCCACCGGCTCCTCGACGCGACCGGCGAGCGTGACGCGACCGATGTCGGAGGGATCCTCGCCGGCCGGGACCGGGGCCGAGACCGCGAGGCTGGCGCGCTGGTCGTCGGCGAGGTTGCGGCCGTGCAGCGCGAGCCGCGAGACGCAGAGGACGGGCGAGCCGTCGTCGAGCAGGCCGTAGGTGACGACCGAGGCCCAGGGATCGCCAGCCGAAGTGAGCGACGCGAGCGTGCCGACGATCGAGCTGGCGACGATCGTGCGCGCCTCCTCGGCGGCGCTCGGGCGGCGCGCCGGGTCGACCTCGACGATCGGGTCGAGCGGCATCGGGAAATCGATCGCCGCGGCGTCGTCGATCACGGCATGGGGGTTCTTGGTGGGCAGCTTGGCGCCCATCGCAGCATCGGCCATGGGCGGGATTGATACCAGAAGTCAGGCCCGCCGATTAGGCGGGCCTAACTTTGAGATTGGCGCTGGGCGTCGAAAATGGACCGTGCACCTGTCGTCGAAAACGGTCCTTCGGGCGTGCCCGCCAGTCGTTGGCTCCGGCCAGGTTGGTCCGCGACGCATGAGCGGCTCCGCTTAAGGCTGCTTCCTTCCGGACCTGACCTGGTTCGCGATCGCTCACCGCACGGGACCCAGCCATCGACGCCTTCAACTGGCGTACTGACCCCAAAGGCCGAGCCCTCAAACAGGAATTCGGCCCCGCTAGAGCGGATTGCGGGTGACAAGGCACCGCTACCTCCCCGCCTAGCACGGTCCGCGATCGATCCTAGCTGGACAGAACCCGGGACGGCACGGCGGCCGCCCCGGGATCTCCGTCCGTTGCGCGGTCGCCTAGCGCAGCCGCTCGACGCCCCTGACGCGATCGGCCCGGCGGGCGGCACGCTTCGACGAGCCCGCCGCCGAGTCGACCCTGGCGGTATCGCGACCACCGCCACCGAGCACGACGTCGCGTGTACGGTCGCGGGCCCCGATCCGATCGGCTCCGGCACCGCCGGCGATCCGGTCGTGGCCACCACCGCCGTTGAGCCGGTCCCTGCCGGCGGCGCCCGCCAGGCGGTCGGCGCCGCCGTTGCCGGCGATCCGGTCGTTGCCGGAGCGGCCGCTGATGCGGTCCTTGCCAGCGCCGCCGGAGAGGATGTCGCGACCGGCTCCGCCGCCGATCGCGTCGTTGCCGGCTCCGCCGTTGCCGCGATCGTTGCCGCGCAGGCCAAGCAGCAGATCGCCTCCCGGCCCGCCGTTGAGGCGGTCGGAGCCATCGCCACCGTCGATCACGTCACGACCGCCGCCACCGAGGATCACGTCGTTGCCGCCGCGGCCGCAGATGACGTCGTTGCCCGGCGTGCCGACGATCCGATCCGGCCCCGGCGTGCCGATGATCGTGCACTCGGCCCGGGGAATCAGCGACCCGCCCTCGCCCTTGCCGACCTCGGAGTTGATGCCGTAACGCAGGATCAGCTCGGAGATCTGCCGGTCGGTGAGGGTACGGTCGATGACCTCGATCTCCGGGTTCGGGCCCGGGTTCGGACCGCCTGTGTTCGCGCCGTCCGAGACGCTCAGCCTGACGTTGTCGAAGCCGAGCGTGGACGTGCCGAGCAGCCCGATCGAGGCGACGCTCGAGGAGATCACCGAGCGCAACCGCAACCGGTACGTGTGACCGGGGACGACCGCGCCGCCGGCGACTCCCACCGACTGCGTCTCATAGGCCGCCGCGCTCGTAGGCCCGTCGGTGACCAGTGGCGTGACGGTGACCGCAGTGTCGTCGACCAGCTCGGTGACGACTGACGGATCGGGGTCGAGCGCCAGCAGCCCGCCGGCCTCGAAGCGGCGGTCGTACTGGAACGTTGCACCGGCGACGGGCGTGCCCGCCGGCACCGTGAACGGCGGCGACGTCCACGTCGCCTGCGCGTTGAACAGCCCGAGCAGGTTGATCACCACGGTTGCCTCGACCTCGATCGCGCCGCCCGGGTTGCCGCCGCTGGGATCGTGCCCGGGGGCGGAGGTGCAGAGCCCCGCCGGAATCAGCGGGAACGAGCAGCTCGTGTCGGAGCTCGTCCACCCCTGCGATCCGTCGTCGAAGTTGCTGCCACCAGCCGGATAGACCGTCGTGGCCGCCATCGCCTGGCCCCCGAACGCGAGCGCTCCCGCACACGCGATCGCGGCCAGACCGAACCCGCCCGCCGCCATGCGGCGGCTGGACCTTGTGCCCACCATGAACCCTCTCCTTATGTTTGCCTCGGTTTGCTTCGCGGAGTGGTCTCTCGCCCTACTCCGCCCCTCACTACTCCGCCCCGTGTCGTCAGCTAGTCCCCTCAGGGACTCGCCTCAAACCCGTTCTGGACGACTATTCGACCGACCTGGACGAGTGTTCGATGCCACCCACCCGGCAGCGCGCCAGCGCGCGGCCGCCTAGAATCAGCGGCCTCCCGGGCGCGTAGCTCAGTGGGAGAGCGCTCGCTTCACACGCGAGAGGTCGGTGGTTCGAAACCACCCGCGCCCATCCACAGCCATTAGGCCGGCCTAACTTCTGTTAGGGTCGCCTAATCATGAACCAGCTTACGCGGTATTTACGCCGCCACCACATCGCGCTCCTGGCCCTTTTCGTGGCCCTCGGAGGTACCTCGTACGCGGCGGTCAACCTGCCCAAGGGCAGCGTCGGCGCCGCGCAGCTCAAGCAGGGCGCCGTGGCGTCGGGCAAGCTCCGCGACGGAGCCGTCACCCGCGCGAAGATCCGCAACAACGCCGTCAACTCGGCCAAGGTCGCCAACGGCAGCCTGCTCGCGGCGGACTTCGCCACCGGCCAGCTCCCGGCCGGCCCCGCCGGTCCGGCGGGCCCCGCTGGTCCTACCGGCCCCGAGGGCCCTGCTGGTCCTGTCGGCCCCGCCGAGGGTCCCGCCGGCGGCTCGCTGACCGGCACCTACCCGAACCCGGAGATCGCCGACGGCGCCGTAGGCCCCGATCAGTTCGGCCAGATCCCGGCGGTCCGGCTGATCCGCAGCTCAACTCCGCTTCCAGTCGCCAGCGGCGGCCAGGGCCTGCCGGTCTCATGGCCGGAGCCGACCGGCCCCCGCCCGTACGACTTCGGCGGGTTCTTCAGCATCGCCAACAACACGACCAACAACGTCTGTCCCACGCCCACTTACGGTGGCCCCGACACGTGCATCGTGTTCCCGCGCACCGGCACCTACGCGATCACCGCCAACCTGCGCTGGAACGAGTCGGTGGACAGCGGCGGCCAGGGCCTCCGAACGATTCGCCTCCACGGAAGCGCCGGTCGCCAGTCAGCCAGCCAGACCACTCCCGCCGCGCCGTCCGGCACGCAGACGCTGCAGTCGCTGAGCACGGTCGACCGCTACACCGCTGGCGACTTCGCCTACGTGAGCGGATTCCAGAACAGCGGATTTGAGGTGCCGATCACCGGCTCGCTGCAGCAGGTCAACTTCACCGCCACCTGGCTTGGCCCGTAGTCAGGCCTAGCGACAACTAGCTGGGGGCATATGCGCCTCGGTCAGAGATGGCCGGGGCGCTTTGCTTTTCCGGGGGCCGCTAGGGCGCGCCGGTGCTGGGCTGCGGCGCGGTGAGCGGGTCGGCGGAGCTGCCCGCATCGCTGCCGCCGGAGCTGTCCGGCGAAGGCGTGGACTCGGGCGTCGGGGTCGTCGAGCCTGAGGAGTCCGAGCCGCTGCCCTCGGGGACCTCCTCGCCGGGGACCGGCGCCGTGCTGTCGGGACGGACGATCACGGTGCGGCCGTCGCTGAGCTTGTAGACGGTGCCGACCGGCTCGCCTTGCCCGACGACCTCCTCGCCGGGCTGGAGCTCGATCGTGTTCGCCTCCTCGCCGGGCTTCTGGATCACCGAGTCCGCCGGAACCGACACAGCGCCAGTCTGCTTGGAGTCGTTCTGCTTCAGGACCGACGGGGCAAGGTCGATCGACGAGAGCGCGGCGAGCAGGAACGCGACCGCGAGCACGATGCCGAGATCGAACAGGTTGACCAGGCCGTCGAGCGGGTCGCCGGCCCGGTCCTCGCGCGTCCGCGCACGGGCGTTGACGCGAGAGGTCAAGCGCCCTCCGGGGCCGCCGGAGGCGTGATGCCCGGTGTCGGGGCCTGGGGCGCCGGTACGGGCGGTGACGCCGGCGGCTGCTGTCCGGTCGACACGGGGGTCGACGGCGTCGGCAGCACGGCGGTGGCGGTAGCGCCCGACTGGGCGACCTCGGTCGCGGCGACCTTCGCCTCACCGCTGGCGGGAGCCTTCGGCGACGGATGGATCGGGACGGTCGACAGACCGGCGAGGACGTACTCGACGTCGGAGTAGTCCTGGGCGTAGAGGCGGTCGCGCACGAGCGAGACGATGAAGGCGAGCATGCCGATCAAGAGGCCGGCGACGGTGACGCCGAAGG
>CAZVRI010000056.1:7866-8783 GCA_964629855.1 uncultured Thermoleophilaceae bacterium | reverse complement strand
CGCTGAAGGCGACGCGCAGGTCGTCGGTGAGCCGCTGGACGTTTCCCTCCGCGAGCGCCGCGAGCGCCGGGGAGAGCGGGATCAGCGTGCCCATCAGGCCGAGCGCCGGGCCCATCCGCACGAGGATGCGGGTCCGCTCGAGGCGGCGCATCGAGCGGTAGTCGTACTCCGCCATCCGCTTCGCGATCCGATCCGGAGCGTCCGGCTTGCCGCGCTGCTCGATGATCGCGGCGAGCGCGTCGGACATCGCGGCGTTGTAGCCAAGCCCGCGCGCGAGCCCCAGCGCGGTCACGGTGTCGCCCTTGGCCAGGGCGGCCCGGATCTCATCGACCCCCTGCTCGAGCCGTGCCAGGCCGCGGCCACGCCGCTTGCGCAGCTCGGCGAGTAGCGCACCGAGTTCGACCACGACGAAGAGGATCGACAGGATCGCCGCGATCAGCACCGGATAGAGCAGTGCGTCGGCGATGTCGAAGATGATGTTCTCGATTTTCACGACTGCTGCGCCTCGCTGTGCGGGTTAGGGGTTGGCCTGGGCGTGAACGGCGAATCTACCCAACAGGTCAGCCGGCGCGTCGCGGTAGGCGCGGGCGCCGCAGACGCGGCCGCCGCCCCTGGCGGGTCTCGATGCCGGCGCCGAGACCGAGCAGCGCCAGCGCCGCGAAGGCGCTCACCGCCGCCTCGGAGACGCCGAGATCGCCGTCGTTGGCCCCGTCGTCCTTCTGCTTGCCCTGACGCGCCGCCGCGGCGGCCGACTCGAGGATGTTGCTCGGCGGAGGGTCGCTGACGTCGGCGAGCAGGTTCCCCTCGACGGGCGTCCCGGTAGTCGCGATGTCGGGTGGCTCGGGAGTCGGGGTCGGCTCTGGCTCCGGTGGCGAGCTTGGCACGGGTGTATACGAAGGGGTGTAGGAAGGCGTGTA
>CAZVRI010000056.1:0-7856 GCA_964629855.1 uncultured Thermoleophilaceae bacterium | reverse complement strand
CGCCCCCGCCCGATCCGTCAGTCGTGCCGCCATCGGACCCCGTGTCGCCCTCACCGCCGCCGGTCTGCTCCTCGTCGGCCTTCTCTGGGTCGCCGACGGTGATCTTGGCGACGGCGCTCACGCTCGTCTCGCTGCCGTCGACGCGAACCGCGACGAGGAACCCATAGACGTCGTCCTTCTTGGGGAATTTCTGCGTGAAGCTGGAACCGGCGACGGTCTGCTTCCGTCCCTTGATCCCCCAGGTGTAGGTGACCGACTCGCCTGGCTCGCTGCCGGTGACGGACGCCTTGAAGGTGACCGACCCGCCTAGATCGATCTTCTTCTTACTCGGGCTGATCGTGACCTTCAGCTTCGACTCGGGCTGCTGGGTCAGCGCGACGGTCCCGCTGACCTCGAAGTAGTCCTTGGCGAGAACGGTGCCGTTGCTCTGTCTCGGGCCGATGAAGTGGCTGACGCCCTGGGGGTCGGTGTAGAAGACCTGCTGGTTGCGCGGGTCCTTGACCTGATCCTTCGTCAGCGACAACACGCTCCCATCCGGGCGAAGCATGGTGATCGTCGCGAAGTTGAAGTTCGTGCCGGTCTCGCTGAGCAGCTTCTGCAGGGAGACGCCGTTGGAGACCTCTATCCGCTGGGTGCCGCCGCCAGGCTTGGCAATCCGGAACGGCTGCGGCCCCCCAGTTCCGATGTCCGGCTTGACGGCGTCGGTGGAGATCGTCTTCTGGGAGCCCGCGCCGGGCGGCTGGATCATCACCGTCACGCCTGCTTCGGCTGAGGTGGTCCAAGCAGCCAGCGCAATGACCGTGAAGACAGCAAGCAGCAGCGAGCGCATGGCCAGTCGGGGGCGGGACGGCATCCGGGCCATGTTAGGCGAGCCGAAGGGGAAAGTGTCGAACATCGTCGTCGACGCTCAGTTGAGCCGCGCGCGGACGCGTTCGACCCTCAGCCTGGCTGCCTGGGACGACTCGTCGTCGAGCGGCAGGCTGAGCCGGAGATTGGCGGCCTGGAGCGCGTTGTCGATCCGAGTCCAGAGCAGCCAACGCTCCTCCAGCTCGTCGAGCAGCAGACCGCAGACCTCATGCGAGCAGTGCCATTGGAGAGTGTCCGGCAGCGTGTTGGCGTCGACGACGGCGCCGCTGTCGGCGCGCAGGAGCAGCGGGCCGTCGAGCCGCTCGTGACCGATGCAGTGCTCGCTGCCGTTGCTGACCACTCCCACGTCGAAGCCGCGGCGCCGTCCCGCCTCGACCGCGATCACCGCTCGTACGAGCGGATGGGCCGCGCCCTGCGCGAGCGCGTCGTCGATCATCAGGCAGCAGACATCGCCGCCGATCGCCGGCTCCGGCATCGCGGCGCCATCGAGCAGATCCGCCAGAGCGTGGAGCTCGTCGATCGGTTCCGGCGACGACGGCAACGAGAGCTGGCTGGCCAACGATTCGATCTGCTCGTCGACCCGCTCCGCGTCGATCTCGTGGAAGGCCGCCGCGAGCGATAGCGCCAGCTCGGCGTGCGGGACGCACGCCTGCGTGGCCTGGAGGGCGAATGGGAGCGGCGTGAGCATCGCCGTGCCCTCAGACCCGGCTGTAGTACTCGACGATCATCTGCTCCTCGATCGGAGCTTGGATCTCGTCGCGCTGCGGCAGATGGACGACCCGGCCGATCAGCGCCTCGGTGTCGGCGAGCAGCCACGGCGGGACGCGCTCTGCCAGATCGCCGGCCTCGGTCGCCTTGTCGCGGACGGGGCTCTCGGCGCGGATCGAGACGATGTCCCCCGGCGACAGGCGCCGTGAGGGGATGTTGCAGCGCCGGCCGTTGACGTCGACATGGCGGTGCGTGACGAACTGGCGCGCCTGGGCGCGCGTGGCGGCGAAGCCGAGCCGGTGGATGACGTTGTCGAGTCGCAGCTCGAGCAGCTGCAGCAGCCGCTCGCCGGTGACGCCCTCCCCTCCGCGCGAGGCCTCCTTCATGTAGTTGCGGAACTGGCGCTCGCGGATGCCGTAGTAGTGCTTCGCGTTCTGCTTCGCCTGCAGCTGGAGGCCGTAGGTCGACGGCCGGCGGCGGAAGCCGAGGCCGTGCTGGCCTGGCGGCGTCCCGCGCCGCTCGACGGCGCCCTTCCCGGCCATCCGACGCTCGCCCTTGAGCTCGAGGTCGATGCCCGCCCTGCGCGACAGCCGCTCGCGCGGCCCCGTGTACCTACCCATCTTGCCTCCTCGTGGCGCCCGCCTTGGCCTTCTTGGCCTTCAGCGTCGCCTTGATCGTCTTGGTCGTCTTGCGGCCGTCGGCGGTCAGCGTGACCTTGACCTTCACGGTCGTCCGCCGTCCCGCGAGCGCCTTGCGCGCGGCCTTCGAGAGCTTTACGCGCAGCTGGCCGCTCTTACCGGCCTTTAGCGCCCGCGGAGCGAGCACGCCGACGCTGTAGCGCTTGCGCTTGATCTTCACCTTGACCGACTTCGGAGTCGTCACCGTGCAGCTCGCGCCGCCGCAGCGCAGCGTCGCGATCCTGGCTATCCGGCCGGCCCCGAGCGTCACCGGCTTCGCGACGCCGCCGATCTTCGGAGGCGCAGGCGAGTCCGGCACGGGAGCCGGCGTTCCATTGCCGCCACCTCCGCCGCCGCCGCCGTTATCGCCACCACCGTTGTCGCCACCCCCGTCGTCGGGAACGCTTCTGCAGGGACCGCCGCCGGGCCTGGGATTCGGGGTACCGGGCGTCGCCTCCAGCGACTCCACCGGGTCGAACTCCTCGCCCGCCGTGTACAGATCAAAGGCCGGTACGGCCGCCGCGTTGAGAGTCGTTCCGATCGACGGCCAGCCGAGATCCCCGCCAGACGGGGTTGGCGCCGGGACCGAGGGGGCGTCGACCACAGGTATCCCTGTGTACTGGTCGACCCGTCCGGTCTCCCTGTCCTTGCTGGAGACATCCGCATACAGAGCGCCGGCACCGCCCGCGAACGCCAGGCAGAGGTTGCGTACGGATATGTCGAGGGAATCGTGATGACCCGTAAAGCGAACCGACCCGCCGATCGTCAGCTCACCGGTTTCGGCTTCGCTGTCATAGGTCCCTCCGAGGACCTCGAACCGAACGACGCCGTCGGGCTCAGACAGCTTTACCGCGCCCTCCGACGCGGTGTAGGAGCCCTGCGCGATCGGGCCGGTGATGTAGGAGCGGAACGACTGCTTGACACCCCAGTCGAGATGGCCGGAGCCGAAGGTGACCGGCGCGGCGGTGGCTGGCGCGGCGATGGCAACGACGCACGCAAGCGGCGTGAGCGCTCCCGTCAAGCGCAGCAGGGAACGGAGGTGCAGTCGCCGCTTGCTCATGGCAACGGAGCAGTGAAGTCGATGCTGATGGTTCCGAACGGCGCGCCTGCCGGGTAGAAGCCGGCGAAGATGGAGCTCTCCGCTCCGGGCGGAAGCGTGCCGGGCATGTCGGGGAAGCTGTGGGCCGGCGGCGTGCCTTGGTCGGAGCCCGGCGTCAGGTTGACGAGCACGTCGCGCCGGTTCGGGCGGGCGGTGCCATCAGCGCCGTTGAAGCGGTAGATGGCGCGTGACGATCCGCCGTTGATCTCGATCTCGGGATTGGCCGCGGAGAAGTTGATTCCGTGGCCCTTCCACTTGAAGCCGACCCCGCCGCGGAAGGTCACGGCGGCCGTGCCGGTGTCGGCGTCGTACCAGCCGCTCTCGAACGGGAACGTGAAGGAGTAGGTCAGGGCGGCGGTGCTGCCGGGCTTGACCTCCTTCGGACCCGCGACCGCTCCGTCGAAGACGCAAGTGCCCTCACCGCCGTTGATGTAACGGATCCAGGACTCACGCGGGCGCCAGACGATGTTCGCGCTCGAGACGTCGACGGCACCGGCGGGACGCGCGAGGGGCGTTGGCTGAGGCGAAGTATCCGCGGGCGCGTTCGGTGCCGGGTTGCAGGTGGCCGGTCCCCCACCGCCGCCACCGCCGGAACCTCCGCCGCCAGTTCCGCCTCCACCGCTGCCAGCCCGCGCGTCGACGCCGAGGACGCCGAGCGGTCCAGCGGGGAAGCCGCGCAGGCGCAGCTTGGCGCGCAGCAGCTTCGCCCCCTTCGTGGTGAGGCGGAGCTTGGCCGAGTCGAGCGCGGCGGCGTTACCGACGCCGTTGAGACGCGCTTCGCCCTTCTTCAGGGTCGCGACGAGAAACGGGATCCGCCGCTTGCCGGCGCGGGCGGTGACGGTCGCCTGGCGCGGGGCGACCTTCAGACGGGGCGCGCGCAACGCGATCGAGCGCTTGCCGGCCTTGAAGCGAATTCCGCCACGCAGCACGACCGCCGCGGACTTCCCGACGGTGATGTCAGCGACCGGGAGGGTCAGCCGCGCTCCGCGCTTGGAGGCCGGCTTGATCGCCCGGATCTTCACCGAGCGGTTGGCGAGCGCCTTGGCGGCCTTTCCGTTGCCGCCGACGAGCAGCGTCACCGACCCGGAACCGGCGGCCGACGTTCCCGCGACGGGCGGAGCGGCGCCTGCGGCGGGTGCGGCGGCGAGCGCCGCCAGCGCCCCGATCAGAGCGATCGGAGCGGCATGTACGAGAGCGCAGGAGCGAGGCGCGGCAGAAAGCATGAGCCGCAGGTTAGCTGAAGTTAGGGTTCCCTAACGTCGCGCTCGCCCGCGCCGCCCAACCACGCGACGTGCAGCGCGGTGTGGTGGCCGGACGCCTGCACCGACGCATCGACACCCCAGACGTCACCGAGCCGCGCGTGGCTGAGCGTCTCAAGCGGCGGCCCGGCCGCAACGGTGCGGCCGTCCGACATCACCACGACCGTGTCGGCGACAGCGGCGGCGAGCGAGAGGTCGTGCGCGACGAGCAGGACGGCGAGGCCCTCGTCGGCGAGGCTGCGCAGCAGCTTGGCGACGGCGACAGTGGCGCCGAGATCGAGGTGCGAGGTCGGCTCGTCGGCCATCAGGACCGGCGCCTCCTGGGCGAGCGCAACGGCGATCTGGACGCGCTGCAGCTCACCGCCGGAGAGAGTGGTCAGCTTGCGCTCGGCGAACTTGGTCACGCCGGTGCGCTCCATCGCGCGCGATACCGCCTCGTTGTCGCGCGCGGTAGCGCGTTGCAGTGGCTTGAGGTGCGGCGAGCGGCCGATCCGCACGGCCTCGGTGACCGTGACGCCGTCGGGCACTCGCGCGCGCTGCGGGACGAACGCCCGCCGCAGCGCCAGCTTGCGGCCGCGCAGCTTGGCGAGGTCGTCGCCCATCCAGCGGATCGCGCCAGCGGCGGTCTTCTGCATCCCGGCGACGGAGCGCGCGAGCGTCGACTTGCCGGCGCCGTTGGGGCCGACGATGGCGACCAGTCGCCCGGCCTCGAGCGTCAGATCGGCGGCGTGGAGGATCGTCTTGTCGCCGATCTCGACGCGCACGTCACGCGCCTCGAGCGCGGGCACCGCCGGAGCGGTGGCGGCGGTCGCCGCAGGCTCGGCCATCAGACGGCCCTCCGCAGCAGGAAGAGGAACAGCGGCACGCCGATCACGACCATGAACGGGCCGACCGGCAGCTCGATCGGCGCTCGCACGGTGCGCGCCAGCGTGTCGCCGGCGAGCAGCAGCGCGCTGCCGCCGATCGCCGACACCGGCAGGACGTAGGTGTGGCTCGACGTGCCCGACGCGAGCCGCACCGCGTGCGGCACGACCAGGCCGAGGAAGCCGAGCAGGCCGGCGAGCGAGGCGGCGGCGGCGGCGAGCAGCGCCGCCGCGATCCCGGCGACCAGACGGATCGCCCGCGGCCGCGCACCGAGCGACTCCGCGACGTCGTCGCCGAGCGCGAGCCGGTCGAGCGGCCGCGTCAGGCCGATCGCCAGCACGAAGCCTGCGGCGAAGTACGGCCAGACGACCTTCAGGTCGGCCCAGCCGTCGGAGGTCAGGCCGCCCGCGATGAAAAAGAGCGCCGACTGGACGCGATCGGGATAGGCGACCATGATCGACGTCATCCCGGCGCCGAACAGCGCGGCGATCGCGATGCCGGCGAGGATCAGCCGCCCGGTGCCGCCGGCGTTCGGCCCGGCCCAGGCGATCGCGAAGACCAGGCCGGCGGCGAGCAGCCCGAAGAACAGCGCGCCGACCGGCAGCAGCGCGATCGAGCCGGGGAAGATGATCAGGATCAGCACGGCGCCGAAGCCGGCGCCGCCGGTCACACCGATCACGTCCGGCGAGGCGAGCGGGTTGGCGAGCGCTCCCTGCAACAGCGCGCCCGCGACACCGAGCCCGGCGCCGACGAGAATCGCCTCGACCGTCCGCGGCAAGCGCAGGTCGAGCACGATCTTCTGCAGCGGACCGCCGTCGAGCTTGCCGGTCAGCGCGTCGATCACCGTATGCAGCGGGATGTCGACCGCGCCGAGCGCGAGCGACGCCGCGATGCCCGCAACGGCGGCAATGACGACCACGACCACGACGGCCGTGCGACGCACGATCATCTGCGGCCCGCCCGGGGCCGATCGGGGCGCTCTCGCGCCCGGCACAAGAGCACGCTCAGTTGCCCAGGTACCTGGTGCGCACGTTGCGGATCACCTTGGCGATGTCGGTGCCGGCCTGCAGCAGCGAGTTGTCGCCCGAGACGTACAGGCGGCTGCTCTTGACCGCCTTCGAGTCCCGCCAGGCCGGGTTCGTCCGCAAGAACTTCGCGATCTCACCCATATCGTCGGCATTGCCGTGCGGGATCGCGATGATCACGTCGGGGTTCGACGTGAGGATCTTCTCGTCGGAGATCCGGACGAAGCCGCTCCTGTTCGGCTTGACGCCACCGGTGATCAGCCGGGCGCCGGCCTTCTTGACGATGCTGCCGCCCCAGCTGTTCGGCAGCAGGACGAACGGCGTGCGGCCGACGCCGAGCACGACCAGCGTGCGCGGGCGCTTGCGGATGCCCTTGGCCGCGTTGTTGACCTGCTGCTTGAGCCGCTTGGCCAGCAGCGCGCCACCAGCTGCCTTGCCGACCTTCGCGCCGATCATCTTCGTCGTGGCGTAGGCGTCGGCGACGTTCGCCGGATCGGCGTTGACGACCTTGATGTCGAGGTCGCGCATCGTCTTGGCGCCCTTCGCCCAGGTCGGCGACGAGAACACGAGCTGCGGGTTGAGCAGCGCCAGCTCCTCCATGTTCGGCCCGTTCGGGTGCGAGAGCGTCAGCCGCTTTACGCCCTTCAGGTTCGAGGCGTAGCGCTTGTCGCCGCCAAGCGTGGTGCTGATCCCAACCGGCTTGACACCGAGGCCGGCGAGCGTGTTGGCGGCGAACGGCGTCAGTGCGACGATCCGCTTCGGCGCGGCCTGCGCGGCAGGCGCGGCGGCCAGGAGAGCGAACGCGAGCAGCGCGGCGAAGACGACGGGGAGCGTGCGGAGGAGGTTCTTGGCTGTTCTCATCGCGTGTGAGGGTAGCCAAAGTTAGGCGCACCTAAGTGCCACGTCGGCGCGAGCGGGTGGACAGAAGATAGGAGGAAGTCCTACTATCTCATTTCCACCTACCTTGAGGAGCACATGAAGACGGTCGAGCGCGACGCGCTGTTCACCACTCTCTCCGGCGACCCGATCGCCCCGCTCTACACCCCTGAGGATCTGAGCGCGGACGCGGAGGAGCGGATCGGCGTCCCGGGCGAGTTCCCGTACACGCGCGGCGTCTACCCGACGATGTACCGCGGGCGGCTGTGGACGATGCGCCAGTTCGCCGGCTTCGGCACCGCCGAGGAGACCAACGAGCGCTTTCACTACCTGCTCGACCACGGCCAGACCGGCCTCTCGACCGCCTTCGACATGCCGTCGCTGATGGGCCACGACTCGGACGCCGACCTCAGCCTCGGCGAGGTCGGCCGCGAGGGTGTCGCGATCGACACCACCGAGGACATGGAGACGCTGTTCGACG
>CAZVRI010000055.1:0-18080 GCA_964629855.1 uncultured Thermoleophilaceae bacterium | reverse complement strand
GCAAGCTCGTCACCGAGCTTGGCCGCGAGCCCACCCCCGAGGAGATTGCCGAGGTAACCGGCATCGATCCCGAGGAGGTCGACTCGATCAAGCGCTCCGCCCAGGCGCCGGTCTCGCTCGAGAAGCCGGTCGGCGACGAGGAGGAGTCGGAGTTCGGTCAGTTCATCGCCGACGAGCGGGCCGAGTCGCCATATGAGCGGGCCGCTGAGATCCTCACCAAGGAAGCCCTCAAGGAGGCGCTCGAGAACCTCAGCTACCGCGAGCGGCGTGTGCTCGAGCTGCGCTACGGGCTCGGTGGGGAGCATCCCCGCACGCTCGACGAGGTCGGCCGCACGTTCAACGTGACGCGCGAGCGGATCCGCCAGATCGAGAACCAGAGCCTCAAGAAGCTTCAGTCGCTGGCTGAGGCGCAGAAGCTCCGCGACGTCGCCTAGCTAGCTCACGTACGGCTAAAGCGCGACGCCGGTCGCGCCGATGAGCAGGGTGTGTTCGATCTCGATCAGGCCCTGCGCCGACTTGTTGAGGAGGAGGGCTCCGACCTCCATCTGAAGGTGCCCGCGCGGCCGATGATCCGCCGTCACGGGGAGCTCGTGCCGCTCGAGGGCGCCGACAAGCTGACCCCTGAAGTGATGGAGGGGTTGGTCGTCCAGATGCTCGACGGCGACGAGGGCAAGCTGGCCGAGTTCCGCGCCGACAACGAGGTCGACTTCGCCTACTCGATCCGCGGCCTGGCCCGCTTCCGTGTCAACGCCTTCCGCCAGCGCGGCTCGGTCTCGATTGTCTGCCGCGCGATCCCGATCCAGATCAAGACCGTCGAGGAGCTGATGCTCCCGCCGGTGATCAGTGAGCTGGCCGACGAGGAGCGCGGAATCATCCTGTTGACCGGCACGACCGGCTCCGGCAAGTCGACGACGCTCGCGGCGATCATCGACCACATCAACACGAACATGGCGAAGCACATCGTCACGATCGAGGACCCGCTCGAGTTCCTCCATCCGGACAAGCGGTCGATCGTCAACCAGCGCGAGGTCGGCGACGACACCGGCTCGTTCAAGCGGGCGCTGCGGCGTGTCCTGCGCCAGGACCCCGACGTCATCCTGATCGGCGAGATGCGTGACGAGGAGACGGTGCGGACCGCTCTGTCGGCCGCCGAGACCGGACACCTGGTGCTGTCGACGCTGCACACCGTCGACGCGCCCGAGACCGTCAACCGGATCATCGACTTCTTCCCCCAGGCCGAGCAGCAGCAGGCGCGGGCGATGCTCGCTGGAACGCTCAAAGGCGTCATCTCCCAGCGGCTCGTGCCGACCCCGGACGGCAATGGCCGCGTCGCGACCTGCGAGATCCTGCGGATGACCGGCCGGGTGCGCGACATGATCATGAACGAGGACGAGACCGGCAAGCTGCCGGAGGTCGTCTCGGAGGGCGCCTACTACGGCATGCAGACCTTCGACCAGGCGCTGCTGGCGCACGTCCAAGCCGGACGCGTCTCGATGGAGGACGCGCTCAAGGCCGCCACCCAGCCGCACGACTTCAAGCTGCTCGTCTCCTCCGGCGGCCAGCGCTCCACCTCGGTGGAGCAGGCGCTCACGCCGAGCTAGTCCTTCTTCTTCGCGGCCGGCCGGACGATCATCGGGACCTGGGTCTTGCCCCGGATCAGCATGTTCTTGCTGGTGTAGACGACCGGGCCCTTGCCCTTGCGGGCGAAAGTCGCGCGTACGCCGTCGGGCGTGCCGAGCGCGGCGATGCGCTGCGCCAGGTCGCTGATCGAGCGGGTCGGTCCGCTGGAGCTACCGCCGGTGAACAGCTCGATGAAGAACTCTTCGAGCGCGGCGATCCCGCCACCCTGGCCGCCGCCGCGCACCGTCAGAAGCTGCAGCCCCTTCTTGGTGTCGCGCGGGACGCGGTAGGGGAAGGAGACCTTCGTGCGGCCGGCGCGGCTGTGCTGGAGAGTCATCCGGACGCGGATGCGCTGGCCGCGGCGCACGCGTCGCGGTGCGTCCGCCCCGACGATGAACGCCTCGCGGACCCTCGGGCGGAGGCGCAGCCGGACCGAGATGTCGCGGATGCCGAGCGGGCCGAACTTGTAGTCGTCGATCAGTCCGAACGCGCTGGAGAGGTCGCCGAGCGGGCCGTAGCCGTCGAAGTAGCGCTGGCAGAACCGCAGTGGCTTGCGCCGCTGCTTAACGTTGATCCGAACGCACATCGAGGACGTGAAGGCCGGTGGCGCCGCGCCCAGCACCGTCGCCATCGCCTCGCCGGCGGCCAGCGAACCCACTTCGTCGAGGCCTGTCCCCAGGTCGAGGGCGCGCTCGTCGGCCACGTTGACGCGCAGGGTTCGCGTGCGGCCGTTGGCCTCGTTCCGCGCCCGGACGGTCAGCGGGATCATCGACGGCGGAGCTCCGACGCGACCGGCGATGGCGCCGAGGCCGTCGGTGGTCAGCGTGCCGACGGGACGGCCGGCGGTCGCCAGCTTGTAGGTGGTCGTGTACTCGTCGAAGGCCACCGGGTTGTCGATCACCGAGTAGACGTAGGCGTCGAGCAACGGCAGCGAACGGCGGCCGGCGGCCTCGAGCGGATGGCCGAACGCCCACAGCTTGTCGCCGTCGCGGTAGGTGACGGTGCCGATCGCCGCGAGCGCGATGTCGCCGGCTGAGATGCCGGCCGCGATCGAGGTGCCCGGCGTCGGGGCGTAGGGCGGGTAGAAGACCGAGGGGCCGGCGGGGGCGGCGAGCAGCGGCCGCTTGGCGCGGCTCGCGGCGGCCGACACGACGCGGCGCATGGTGGCCGAGAGCCCGGAGACGGTCAGTGGGCTCGCGAGCGGGCGGGCGGAGCGCAGCAGCGCGGTCGCCTTGCGCGCCTTCGGAGCAGCGGTGGGGCGGACGCCGAGCACCTCCTCGATCGGTGTCGCGAGCGCGACGCGGTTGCCGTACTGGCCGATGCCCTCCGAGATCGCCCCGGCGACGCGGCTGGCGCCGCCGCTGTCCGGGCAGTAGATCGGCGAGCCGGAGAACCCGGGGCCGATGCCGGTCGCGTCGACGGCGGGGCCTGATGCGCGGAAGAGGATCCGCGCCCCGAGCGCCTCGGGGTCGCCGCGCAGCACGTCGATCACCGAGATCCGGAACTCCGACGGCGTGGTCCCTCGGACGACCGACAGCGCGGTGCACTCCATGCCGGGCTGGACGTCGCCGAGCTTCATGATCGGATCGGCCGCGCTCGCCGTCGTGGGGATCGCTGTCGCCACGAGTAGCACCGCGATCGTCATGAGCCGAACCCTCATCGTGGCGAGGCTATCCCAGTTGGCCAAAAAGGGGCGCAGTTAGCGGCTTTCGCCAACACTTCAGTTCGTGAAGCATTGCGCTAACCTGGGGTTTGACGTGGCTTCCTCCTCCGATCCCACCTGTCCCGTCTGTGCCACCGCCGACATCATCTGCGGCAAGTGGACGTTGCTGGTGATCCGCGACCTCGCCGACGGCCGGTCGCGCTTCTGCGAGCTGGAGCGGTCGCTTGCCGGGATCTCGCCGCGGACCCTCTCGCTCCGCCTGCGGGCGCTCGAGGACGAGGGCATCGTCGCGCGCCACACCTTCCCCGAAGTGCCGCCGCGCGTCGAGTACTCGCTGACCGACAAGGGCCAGGCGCTGCTGCCGCTGATCGAGGACATGCGCCGCTACGGGCGCGAGTGGCTCGGTGCGGCCTGTGGCGATGTCGCCGCTCCGGCCGAGTCGGCCGCCACCGTCGCCGCCTAGCCAGTCCCGCGGCTCCTTTGCAGGGTTCTGGCCGTTCGCGCGGAAGTCGCGCACATGCGGAACCGAGAGCTTCATGACGCGCTGAGGGCGTTCGCGCTCGAGACGGCGGCACTGCTGAGTGAGGACCAGGAGCGTGGAGCGGAGATCGAGTTCGATCTCGACGAGGGCTCGCGCCGCGGTGGGCCGACGCTCTACCACTACCGCCCGCTGACGGCGAAGTTCGTCGGTGACCGCTGGCCGCGTCTGCGCTCGCTACCGAGCTGTGCCCGGGCGCGCGACGCGCTCGGAAGCGGGGCGGCTGCCTATCTGAGGATCAACGGCCTGCGCGGCGCGGAGGCCGAGCCGGCGCTGCGGGCGATGCTCGAGCGCCTCTATGAAGACGCGACCGACCTCTCGTTCCCCGAGGAGCGCTTCGAGCGCGTCTACGCGGAGGTCGAGCGGACGCTCTACGAGCGCAGCCAGTCCGCGACGGTGCTCGCGCCCGTCCACGGTCTGATCCTCGACTGCGACCGCGTCGATCTCGGCGGCGGCCTGGCGCTCGTGCGCGGCGGCACGACGGACGCCCCCGACGACGCGCTCTGGAGCGACACGGTCGGTGAGGCCGGCGACGGTCGCCGCGAGCCGAACACCTTGATCGCCCTGACGCGTGAGGTCAGTCCCAACGCGGAGCCGCCGTTGAGCGAGGCGCGCGAGCGCTTCAGTCGCCTGGTGACCGGCCTGCGACTGTGGAAGACCGGCGGCGTGGCGCTGTCGGCCGTCGGCTGGAGGCGGACCGGCGAGGGCGTCTGGCAGCCGTTCGAGATCGAGCCGACCGGCGTCACGCGCGGTGCGCCGTGGGTGCTCGCCGAGGGGGAGGACGCCGACCTGCGCGAGTTCCTCGCGGCGATCGATCGCACCCGTCCCAGCGGCTCGGTTGCCTGGGCGCTGTCGCGCTTCGAGATGGGCTGCGGCCGCCGCCGCGAGTCCGAGGCGCTGTCCGACTACCTGCTTGGCCTGCGCGCGCTGCTGGAGCGCGGCACGGATCTCGCCAGCGGCGCGAGCCTCGCGCTGCGCGTGGCGGTGCTCTGCGCCGAGGAAGGCGAGCGCCGTGGCGTCCAGCGCCGTGTCGAGCTCTCGCAGGCGCTCGAGCGCTTCGTGATGGGCGACTCGCCCGACGACGACTACATGGACGCGATCGGGTCCGACTCCCCGCGGACGCTGGTCGACGAGGTGGAGCGCCATCTGCGCGCGCTGCTGCGCGACGTGCTCTGCGGCTACCTCGACCCCGATCTGCGCTCGCTCTCCGACGATCTCCTGCTCGAGCAGCCGCAGGCCGCTCCGGCTCCCGAGCCCGCGAGCCAGCCCGCCACGGCTGCCGCCGCGACCGAAATCGAGTCGATCGAGGCGGCCGGTGGCGAGATCGGCGTCACGGCCGTCGAGCCGCCGCGTGAGGTTGGCGAGCCCCAGTTCGACGCCGGTGAGCAGCTCGACTGGGACGACGCCGGCTACTCGGCGCCCGTCTAGGAGCGCCGCTTGAACAGCTGAGCGGCGACGGCGGCGAGGCCGCCGAGGTCGTGGACGTCGCCCGACAGCTCGGGGACGGCCAGTAGCTCGCCGCCGGTCAGCTCGGCGCGCATCCGCTCGGTGTTGCGGGCGTCGCGCTCGGCGAGCAGGTTGCGGTCGGCGACGTCATGGAGGGCCTTGCGGGCGAGCGGCTCACCGACCAGCGCGGTCAGCTCACGCTCCAGCTCGGCGTCGTCGGAGGCTGCCGGGACGGGCTCGCGGACGCGGTTGACGATCAGCGCGCCGAACGGCATTCCCGACTCGGCGAGCTTGGCGTGGAAGTGGCTCGCGTCGGCGATCGCCGCGGCGCGCGGCGACGTCACGAGCAGGAAGGTCGTCGCCTCGTCGCGCAGCAGCGCCTCGACGTGACGGGCACGGTCGCGGAAGCCGTCGGCCATGCCGCCGAAGGCGTTGAAGAACTCGGCGAGGTCGCGCAGCAGCTCGACGCCGGTCGCCTTCTCCAGCACCGACAGCATCGACGCGACGCCGCGGCCGACGAGCCCGAGTCCGGCCCGTCCGGAGGCGCGGAACACCTGCAGCGAGCGTGAGTCGACGAAGCGCGCCAGCCTCCCCGGAGCATCGAGGAAGTCGAGCGCGTTGCGGGTCGGCGGCGTGTCGAGGACGAGGACGTCGTAGCGGCCGGACTCGTGCAGCTCGTAGAGCTTCTCCATCGCCATGTACTCCTGCGAGCCGGCGACGGCGTTGGAGAGCTGGCGGTAGATCGGGTTGGCGAGCACCGCCTCGCGGGTCTCGGCATCCGGCGCCGTGCGCTCGATCAGCTCGTCGAAGGTCCGCTTCGCGTCGAGCGTCATCGCCCACAGCTCGCCGTCCCCGCCGAGACCGGCCTCGCGCAGCCGCTCGGGGTCGACGCGGTGCTCCTCGTTGCCGAGCTCCGGCAGGCCGAGCGCGTCGGCCAGCCGCCGTGCCGGGTCGATCGTCAGCACGATCGTGCGCTGGCCGCGGGCCGCCAGCGCCGCCGCGATCGCGGCCGCGGTCGTCGTCTTGCCGACGCCGCCTGAGCCGGCGCAGACGATCACGCGCTTGCCGGCGAGCACGCTGTCGACTCGCTTCGCGCGCGGGGTCACAGGTCGCGCTCCAGCTTGGTGGCCAGCCGCTCCAGCCCGTCGCGGCCGATGTCGTGGGTGAACAGGTGGGGGAGCGACAGTGCCTTCGCGGTCAGGCCGCGCCGCAGCCGCGCGAGCTGCGAGCGCTGGGCGCGCACCGTCTCGTGGGCGGCGAGCGCTGCTTCGAGCGCCGCGCGTGCGGACGGGGAGGGGGCCGCGGGCCCGTCGCCGGCGAGTGCCGCCTCGATCGTCTGGGACTCGGCGGCCTTCAGGCGGTCGGGCAACAGCGCGTTGACATAGACCCGGCTCAGCTCGAGGCCGAGCTCGTCGGCGAGTCGCCGCTCGAGGTCGAGCGTCTCGCTGACCGGCATCTCCTCGGCGAGGGTGACGGCGACGACGGCGGTTGACGCCGGGTCGCGCAGGAAGCCGTCGACGACCTCGGCCTGGTGGTTGACCGGGCCGACCCGCGCGATCTCCGCGAACGTCTGCGGCGCGCGCAGGAGCGCAAGCCCATGCCCGGTCGCCGGTGCGTCGACGATCACCAGGTCATAGGGGGCGGCGCTCGGCGTCTTGCGCTCGAGCTGGGCCAGCTCCCAGACCTTGCCGACCGTGACCATCTCGGCGAGGCCCGGAGCGGCCATCGCGAGGTACTGGAAGATCCGGCTACCGCCGAGCAGCCCCGCCAGCGTGCGCGAGTGAAGCTGATAGCGCAGCCACTCCGCGATCGCATCCTCGGGGTTGACCGAGAAGGCGTGCAGCCCTGGCTCGATCTCGATCTCGCGGAAGCCCGCGGCGGGCAGGCCGAAGCTCGCGGTCAGGCGCTCTTGGTCCCCGACCTCGCAGACCAGCACGCGCCGCCCGGCGCGCGCCGCCGCCAAGCCCAGCGCGGCCGCGACCGTCGTCTTGCCGACCCCGCCCTTGCCGGTGACGAAGATCAGCCGCCTGTCCAGGAGGGGGCCCACGGCGGGAAGGCTATGGGCGCGGCCGGAAAGCGGTCGGGTGAAGGAATCGTCTCTGGACCTGCGAATAGGCACCGAGTAATGGCAAACGCGGACCCCAAGCAGGCCAATCCGGAGGCATCAGTGACGCCACAGGCGAAAGTCATCGCTTTCACCAACCAGAAGGGCGGGGTGGCGAAGACCACCACGACTCTCAACTTGGCCGCCGCGTTCGTCGAGAGCGGGCACCGCGCGCTCTGCATCGACCTCGACCCGCAGGGCAACCTGACGATGAGCCAGGGCATCGACCCGGACTCGCTCGAGCTCTCGATGTACGACGTGCTCGTCCACGACGTCTCGATCCGCGAGGTGATTCGCAAGCGCGAGGTCGACGTCGCCTGCGCCTCGATCGACCTCGCTGGCGCCGAGATCGCGATGTCGACGAAGATCGGCCGCGAGCGCTCGCTGGAGAAGGCGATCAGGCCGATCCGCGAGGACTACGACTTCATCTGCATCGACACGCCGCCGAGCCTCGGGCTGCTCACGATCAACGCCCTGACGGCCGCTGACAAGGTAATCGTCCCCGTGCAATGCGAGTATCTGTCCATGCGGGGACTGGTGCAGCTCCAGAACACGCTCTCGATGATCCGCGAGAACCTCAATCCCGACGTAGACATCGAGGGAATCCTGCCGACCTTGGTCGACAGCCGGACAGTCCACGCCAAGGAGGCGATCGAGTTGCTGGAGGAGAACTTCGGCGACCAGGTCTTTGCCTCGCGCATCACCAAGACGGTTCGCTTCGCAGAGGCGCCCGTCAAGGGAATGTCCGTGCTCAAGTACGACCCTGACGGGAAGGCTGCCTACGCCTACCGCCAGCTCGCTAAGGAGGTCCTCGGCAATGGCAAGCGGTAAGCGCGCGAGCATGCGGGAGGGCCCCCTGGCGGCCCTGTTCCGCAAGACCGAGGAGGAGGGCCTCGAGCCCGAGGCGAAGGGCCGTCACGAGGAGCGCGAGGCCGCTCGTCGTGAGGAGAGCCGCCCCGAGCCGGTCGCCGAACAGCCGCGGCGCGAGCCCGCTCCGAAGACGCCCGCCGCGCGTGAGCGCGCCGAGTCGGCCAGCCGCTACGACGGCGTGCCGACCCCCGAGGAGCGCCTGCGCTCCGTCTTCTCGTCGGACATTCCGGAGAACATCCTCGACCGTGCCCCGATCCGCCACGGCAACGAGCCGCAGGCCGATCAGGAGCCGATCCATCAGCCGTCCTCGCCGCTCAAGCACGACCCGGTGCTGCGCGTCGTCGGCGTCGGTGGGGCCGGCGTCAACGCGGTTGATCGGATGATCGACGCCCAGGTCGAGGGCGTCGAGTTCATCGCGGTCAACACCGACATGCAGTCGCTTGAGCAGTCCAGTGCCGCGACGCGGATCCACATCGGCAGCGAGTCCACCCGTGGGCTCGGCGCCGGCGCCGATCCGGAGGCCGGCCGCCGTGCGGCGCTCGAGCAGTACGACGAGCTGAAGAGCCAGCTCAAGGGCGCCGACATGATCTTCATCACCGCCGGCGCCGGTGGCGGCACTGGCACCGGTGCGGCTCCCGTGGTCGCGCAGATCGCCCGTGAGGTCGGTGCGCTGACCGTCGGCATCGTGACCAAGCCGTTCTCGTTCGAGGGCGCCCGTCGTGGCGAGCAGGCCGACCGTGGCGTCGAGGCGCTCGCGGCCGAGGTCGACACGCTGATCACGATCCCGAACACGCGCCTGCTGTCGGTGCTCGACAAGAAGACCTCGATGGTCGAGGCCTTCCGCGTCGCCGACGACGTGCTGCGCCAGGGTGTCCAGGGCATCTCGGACCTGATCACGCTGCCCGGCCTGATCAACCTCGACTTCGCCGACGTGCGGACGATCATGAGCGACGCTGGCCAGGCGCTGCTCGGGATTGGCATGGGCTCCGGCGAGCAGCGTGCAATGGATGCCGCGACGGCGGCTGTCGCCTCACCGCTGCTCGAGACGTCCGTCGACGGCGCACAGTCGATCCTCCTGTCGATCACCGGCGGGCGCGATCTGTCGCTCTGGGAGGTCAACGAGGCCGCCAAGGCAGTCGCCGAGGCAGCCCATCCCGACGCCAACATCATCTTCGGCGCGATGGTCGACGAGCGGCTCGAGGGCGAGGTGTGGATCACCGTCGTCGCGACCGGCTACGGCGGCAAGACGGAGCGTCGCGAGGCGCGCCCGGGCATTCCCGCCGACGTCGACCGCGAGCCGCGCGTCACGCGCCGCGAGCGGGTCTCGAGCAATCCGCTCGAGGACCTCGACGTTCCCGAGTTCATCCCCCGCCGCTAACGCGCACTAGTCTCGCCCCCTGATGAAGGGGGTAGTGGCAGCCGGGCATCCGAGAACCGCCAAGGCGGGGGCCGATGTGCTGCGCGCGGGTGGCAACGCGGTCGACGCGGCCGTCGCGGCGGTGCTGATGTCGTTCGCGGCCGAGTCGCCGCTGACCGGGCCTGGGGCGGGTGGGTTCATGCTCGTCCACACGGCGGGCGGCGAGAGCCATCTGCTCGACTTCTTCGTCGCCGCGCCCGGCTCCGGACTGGCCGATCCGCGGCCGGCGCCGCTGATCCCGATCGATGTCGCGTTCTCGGCGGACTCGATCCAGACATTCCACGTCGGCCCGTCGTCGTGTGGGGTCTACGGGACGACGCTCGGCCTCGCCCAGGCACTGGACCGCTTCGGGACGGCGCGGCTCGGCGACCTGACCGGCGCGGCCGCCCAGGCGGCGCGCGACGGCGTCGAGGTCGGCCCGGTCCAGGAGTACCTGCTCGGGATCCTCGGGCCGATCTTCCGCTCGACGCCGGAGGCGACGGCGATCTACGAGCCGAACGGCCGCCCGGCGCGGACCGGCGAGCACCTCGCGATTCCCGAGCTCGGAGACCTGCTCGACCGGCTCGGCACCGAGGGGCCCGGGTTCCTCTACGAAGGCGACGTAGCGGCGGCGGTCAGCGACTGGGTGCTGGAGCGCGGTGGGCTGATCACGCGCGAGGACCTGGCTAGCTACGAAGTCGTTGAGCGCCGTCCGGTTCGGGCGCGCTTCCGCGGCCGTGAGGTGCTGACGAACCCACCGCCGTCGTCGGGCGGCATCCTGATCGCCGACGCGCTCGAGCTCCTCGAGCGGCTCGACCGCCCGCGCGACGTGCGCGCGCTGGCCGAGGTGATCGCCTCGACCAACCGGGCCCGCGACGCCGACTTCGTCGAGGGGCTCCAGCGCGCCGACTATGCCGACACCTTCCTGGCGCCGCGGGCGCTCGACCAGGTCTCGTCTGAGATCGCCTCGCGGCTGGGCTCGACGACCCACCTCGCCGTCGTCGACGGCGAAGGCGCCTGCGCGACGGTCACGTGCTCGAACGGCTCCTGCTCGGGCGTCGTCGTCCCCGGCACCGGCGTCCACCTCAACAACATGCTCGGCGAGGAGGACCTCAACCCGTCCGGCTTCCACAGCCACCGTTCGGGGCTGCGCGTGCCGTCGATGATGGCGCCGACGATCGTCCTGGCCGACAACGACGTCGAGATCGCGCTCGGCTCGGCCGGCTCGAACCGGATCCGCTCGGCGATCGTCCAGACGATCGCCAACGTGATCGACGGCGACCTGGACGCCCAGGCGGCCGTCGACGCGCCGCGCATCCACGTTGAGGGCGATCTGATCGACGCCGAGCCCGGCGTCGACCCGGAGGCGCTCGACTGGCTCGCGAGCCACGACTGGAACCTCCGCCGCTGGCGCGAACCCAACCTCTACTTCGGCGGCGTCCAGGCAGTGGTCCGCGACGCCGCGGGGGGAATCTCCGGCGGCGGTGATCCACGTCGCGGGGGAGCCGTACATTCGGTTGAGTGAAGACCGCGATCCTCTGGTTTCGCCGTGACCTGCGCCTCCATGACCATCCGGCGCTGCATGCGGCAAGGGAGCGCGCGGACCGGCTGGTGCCGGTCTTCGTCCTCGATGACCGGCTGATCCACGGCCGCCACGCCTCCGGCGCGCGCACGCAGTTCCTGCTCGACTGCCTGGGCGACCTGGACGCGGCACTCCAGAAGCGCGACACACGGCTCGTCGTCCGTCACGGCGCGCCGGAGCACGAGCTGGCGGCGCTTGCGCGCGAAGTCGGCGCGACGGAACTGCACTTCAGCGCCGACGTGTCGCCGTTCGCGCGTGCCCGCGGCCGTGCCGTCGCGGATGCGCTGACGGCCGCCGGCGTCGAGTTGCACGCCCATCCGGGCCAGTACGCCGCCGACGCGCCCGGTGACGTGCGCACGAAGGCGGGCAAGCCCCAGACCGTCTTCAGCCCATACCACCGCGCATGGCTCGACGACGGCCGTCGCGACGTGCTGCCGGCGCCGCGCGTGCTGCCGCCACTGCCCGGCGGTCTGGCGAAGGGGCGCCTGCCGTCGCTTGCCGGTCTCGGCCTGGAGCAGGGGGTCGAGCGTCCAGCGACCGGGGGCGAGCAGGCTGCTCGGCGGCGAATGCGCGCCTTCCTCGACGGGCCGGTACGCGAGTACGGCGACGACCACGACGCGCTTGGCCGCGACAACACATCGCGTCTCTCGCCCTACTTGCGCTTCGGCTGCCTCTCGCCGCGCGAGCTGGAGGACGCGCTGCCGGGCGGGGAGGGGCCCGACGCCTTTCGGCGCCAGCTCTGCTGGCGCGACTTCTACGCCCAGCTGCTGCTCCACCACCCGGCCAACGCCCACGACGAGTTCCGCGAGAAGTACCGCGGCGCGATCGACTGGAACGACTCCGACGAGGACTTCGCCGCTTGGTGCGAGGGCCGCACGGGCTACCCGCTTGTCGACGCCGGCATGCGCCAGCTGCGTCGCGAGGGTTGGATGCACAACCGCGCGCGGCTGGTCGTCGGCTCCTTCCTGACCAAGGACCTGGGAATCGATTGGCGCCGCGGCGAGCGCTGGTTCATGCGCCTGCTGCTCGACGGCGACGAGGCGAACAACAACGGCAACTGGCAGTGGATCGGATCTGTCGGCGTCGACCCGCAGCCCGTCTACCGCCGGATCTACAACCCGGCTCGCCAGCAGGAACGCCACGATCCCGAGGGCGTCTACGTGCGTCGCTACGTGCCGGAGCTGTCCGGCGTGCCCGACCGCTACCTGGCCGAGCCGTGGACGATGCCCGACGACGTCCAGCGCGAGGCCAGCTGCGCGATCGGTGGCGACTACCCCGCCCCGATCGTCGACCACCGCGAGGCACGCGAACGCGCCCTTGATCGCTACCGCGTCTAGTCCAGGTCGCGATTTGGGGGAGGGAGGTTCGCTCTCGGGACGCCCTTACTGAGCATGGAAATGCTTCAGATAGAGAAACCGTCCTTCGACTGGCTACACTGTAGCCCTATGGCTACGGAGATCCCCCAGCGGATGCTGCGCAACGACACCGCGACCCTGCTGCGCCGCGTGGAGACCGGCGAGCGGCTCCGGATTACCGTGCACGGGCACGCCGTTGCCGATCTGGTGCCCGTCGAGCGGACCGCCGCGTTCGTGCCGTTCGACGAGCTGGCGCGTGACCTGCGTGGCCTGATGCTTCCCGACGATCGCCTCGATGCCGAGCTGCGCGCCGGCGACGACGTCCCGGGCGACGTGTTCGAGTGAAGCGCGCTCTGCTGGACACATCGGTCGTCATCTCGCTCGCTCGTGGCGAGGATCTTGCGCTAGCCGATCCGCCGGGCGAGGCAGCGATCGCGGCGATCACGCTCTGCGGCCTCCACCACGGCGTCCTGGTGGCGGGCGATCGCCAGCGGCCGGGCCGTCTGGCGACGCTCGCCTATGTCGAGCGCCGCTTCACGGTGTTGGACCTCGACGCCCGCGTCGCGCCGCACTACGGTCGCATCGTCGCGGCCGCGCGAGCGGAAGGGCGCAAGCCGGGAACCGCGGACGCCTTGATTGCGGCTACCGCGGCGGCGCATTCGCTGCCGGTACTCACCAGAGATCGCGACTTCGCCGCGCTGCCCGGCGTCGACGTCGTGCTCGCCTAAGCGGCGAGCCCTAGAGCGGCTTGCGAGCGGAGATGAGCAGGTTGTAGAAGACGGCCGGCGGGAGGCGGGGCTCCAGCACCGCGCGGTCGACCTTCTGCAGCGCGAGGTAGCCGTGGTAGGCGTACTTGCGCCAGAGGTCGGGGACGTCCTCGGGCCGGGCGCTCGCCTCGAACGAGCGGTTCGCCCAGCCGAACAGGCTCGCGGCCAGCTCCTCGCCGCGGACCTTGACGATGTCGAAGCCGGCGCCGCGCGCGTGACCGGCGAGCGTGCCGGGGGTGAAGGCGTGGACGTCGACGACCTTCTCGAGGTCGTCCTCCTCGACGAGCTCGGCGTCGCTGCGTTCCGCCGGACGGGCGCGCAGCACCGCGCGCCAGGCGGGCGACAGTCCCCAGGCGGCGCGCTTCGGCAGCTCGGCGAGGCGGTCGCCGTAGTGCGACGGCTCGCCGCAGAAGGCGATCACGCCGCCGGGGCGCAGCACGCGCAGGAACTCGGTGAACGCGCCGTCGAGGTCGGGCAGGTGGTGGAGGATCGCGTGGCCGAAGACGATGTCGAAGCTCTCGTCCTCGAACGGCAGCTCCGCGGCTTCGGTGCACACCGTCGCCGCGTCGACTCCGACCGTGGTCGCCGTCTTCGCGAGCACCTCGAGCATCCCGGGTGAGATGTCGCTGGCGGTGTACTCGTCGATCACGCCGGCAAGCGCGAGGTTGAGTCCGAAGTAGCCGGTCCCGGCGCCGATCTCCAGACCGCGGGAGTAGTGGCCGAGCTCCCCGCCGAGCGCCTTCGCGAGCTTGCCGGTCACCTGGCTCTGGCCGAGCTCCCCGTAGTCGATGCCCCACTTCGCGTCGTAGTGCTCGGCCGCGAGGTCGTGGTAGCGGACGTTGACCTCGTGGATCTCTTCTGCGGTGTCGGGCGCGGCCATAGGGCGGGGAAGGGTATCCGTAGACTCCTGCCGCTGTGGGGCAGGCTCAGGAATACGTTCAAAGGGATCAGCCGGAGGGCGTGCCGCCGCTTGCGCTGACGGGCGAGCGCACGCTGCCCGACGTGCCGGAGGAGAACTACTGGTACCGCCGGCACCTGGCGGTCTACGAGTGGATCGCGGCGCGCTGCACCGGGCGGGACGTCGTCGACATGGCCTGCGGCGAGGGCTACGGCACGGGAGTCCTTGCCCGCAACGCCAGGCACGTGACCGGCGTCGACGCCAACCCGGAGGCATTCGAGCACGCCCGCGCCCGCTACGGCGGTCCGACCGTCGACTTTGCGCGCGACCTCGTCGACTCCTACAGCGAGTCCTGCGACGTCGTGACCTTCCTCCAGACGATCGAGCACGTCGAGGACGACGCCGGCGTGCTGCGCCACTTCAAGAGCATGCTGCGTCCCGGCGGAACCGTCTACGTGTCGACGCCCAACCTGCTGACGCTGGCCCCGCCCGGCGCCGATAAGTCCGACAACCCCTGGCATCTGCGCGAGTACCGGCCGGAGGAGTTCCGCGCGCTCTGCGAGTCGGTCTTCGACGAGGTCGAGCTGCTCGGCCTGTTCCACGCGCGCAAGCTGCGCGTCCACGAGCTGGCGCTGAAGCTCGGCTGGGACGAGGTCCACAAGCGGCTCGGTCTGACCGCGCGCTTCTACGACTGGTTCACCCCGGCGATCGCCGCGAGCGACTTTGCGCTGCGCGACGGGCCGCTCGACAGCGCACTGGACCTCGTAGCCGTACTGCGATGAGCCGCGACCGGGGCACGCTCAGCCTCGTCCTCCACTCGCACATGCCGTACGTCGAGGGCTTCGGCACTTGGCCGTTCGGCGAGGAGTGGCTCTGGGAGGCGGTCGGATGCGTCTACATGCCGCTGCTCGAGCTGATCGAGGAGACCGCCGTGCCGCTGACGCTCGGTGTGACGCCGGTGCTCGGCGACCAGCTCGAGACACTGCCCGGTCCGACCGGCGAGCGGCTGGTCGCCTACCTGCGCGACACCCGACCCTGGGTCCACGACGAGGACGCGACCGGGCTCGAGCAGTCCGGCGAGCTGGAGCTGGCGGCCGAGGTGCGCCGCGCGTCGGGTGACTACACGCGCGCGGCAGACGCGGTCGAGGCCTGCGGCGGCGACCTGCTCGGACGGCTGGCCAAGGCCGCGGCCGACGGGCCGCTGGAGCTGTGGACGTCGGCGGCGACGCACGCGGTGCTGCCGCTGCTGGCGACCGGCGCCGGTCTTGACCTGCAGATAGCGACCGGCGTCGCCAGCCATCGGCGCCGCTTCGGCGGGTGGGACGGCGGGCTCTGGCTGCCCGAGTGCGCATATGCGCCAGGGCTCGAGCAGGGCCTGGCGCCGCACGGGACCGGCGTCTTCTGCGTTGACCAGACGGCGGCGCTCGGCTACGGCTCGGCCGACCAGCTCGAGCCGATCGCGACGGCCGCCGGGCCGGTCGCCATGCCGATCGACTGGCAGACCGTCGAGCTGGTCTGGCGCGACGGCAGCGGCTATCCCGCCGACTCCCGCTACCGCGACTACCACCACGGGACGGTCCATCACATGCGTCCCTGGAGCAACGCCGGCGCTGTCTACTCGCCGGAGGTGGCGCGCGCCGCCGCCCGCGAGCATGCGCGCGACTTCGTCGAACGGGTGATTGCGCGGCTCGACGGCTACGCGGCGGAGCGGGGCAGGCCGGGCGTGCTCTGCTGCGCCTTCGACACCGAGTTGCTCGGCCACTGGTGGTACGAGGGCATCGAGTGGCTGCGCGGCGGCCTCGTCGACGACGCCGCGGCGCAGGGGCTGGAGCTGGCGACCGTCGGCGACGCCGTCGGACGCGTAGAGCCAGTCGCCCGCGAGCTGGCGGCGTCGACTTGGGGGACCGGCAAGGACCTCACGACGTGGGATTCGCCGCGGGTCGCGGATCTCGCGTTCGCCACCCGCGCCGCCGAGCTGAGGACGGTCGCGGCGGCGACGAACGGCAGCCCCTCGGGGCCGGCGCTCGAGCGCGCGGCGCGCGAGCTGTTGGCGATCCAGGCGAGCGACTGGCCGTTCCTCATCACTCGGGACCTGGCCGGCGGATATCCGGCCGAGCGCGTCCGCGACCACGTCGCCGCGCTCGACACCGCATTGGGGGCTCTGGCAGACTCAGCGGCCGTGCCGGAGCCGTCCCTCCGCAATCTGGCGCCCGATCTGGCGCTGTCGTCGCTGGCCGCACCCTGAGCATGCGCGTCCTGATCCTCTCCTGGGAGTACCCCCCGCTGATCGAGGGCGGCTTGGCGCGCCATGTGCGCAAGCTGGCCGAGAACCTCGTCGCACAGGGCATCGACGTGCACGTGCTGGCGCGCGGAACCGAGGACAGTCCGGCCGAGGAAGAGCTCGACGGCGTGATGGTCCACCGCGTGCGCGAGCCCGAGCGCCCGCGCGACCTCAGCGAGTTCGTCGCCTGGGTCGAGCACATGAACGCCGACATGCTCGCCGTCGGCGTCGAGGTCGGCGATCGCTACGACTTCGACCTCGTCCACGGCCATGACTGGCTGGTCGCGGGCGCCGGCGACCACCTCGCCAACCGCTTCCGCTGCCCGCTGGCGGTCACGATCCACGCGACCGAGTACGGCCGCCACCAAGGCTGGGTCGACAAGCATCCGCAGAGCCACATCCACGGCGTCGAGAAGCGGATGGCCAACCGCGCCGACCGGGTGATCGCATGCTCGGCCTATATGCGCGAGCACATCTCGGACATCTATGGCCTCCCGGAGGATCGGATCGCCGTCATACCCAATGGGATCGACCCGGCCGATCTCGTTCCCGTCGACGACCTCGACACGCTGCGCTCGCGCTTCGCCGCGCCTGACGAGCGGCTCGTGCTGCTGGTCGGGCGACTGGTCTACGAGAAGGGCTTCCAGCTTGCGCTGGAGGCGCTGCCGGGGTTGATCGAGCGGGTCGGCAACGTCCGCTTCATGGTCGCTGGCTCGGGTACCGCCGAGCAGGAGCTGCGCGAGCAGGCGACACGGCTCGGCCTCGACGATCACGGCACATTCCTCGGCTGGATCGGCGATGACGTGCTGCACTCGCTCTACCGGATCGCGGACCTCACCGTGGTGCCCTCGATCTACGAGCCGTTCGGGCTCGTGGCGCTCGAGGCGATGGCGTCGGGCTGCCCGTGCCTGGTCGCCGACACCGGCGGGCTGCGCGAGGTCGTGCCCAACGACGATGTCGGCCTGCGCTTCCACTCGCGCGACCCCGACTCGCTCGGGCAGATGGCGGAGCGGCTGCTGACCGACGTCGAGCTCCGAGACCGGCTCGTCGCCGAGGCCTCGGAGCACGTGCTGACGTTCGACTGGGCCGACGTGGCGCGCCAGACCGCGGAGCTCTACCGCGGCCTGGCAACGCCGGCGCCCTACGCCGGCTCGGGCTGAGGCTCGCGCTCGAGCTCGACCTGCGGCAGCCACTGCAGCCAGCTCGGGAGCCACCAGTTCCACTCACCGAGCAGCTTCATCGTCGCCGGCAGCAGGACGCCGCGGACGATCGTCGCGTCGATCAGCACCGCCGCCGCCAGCCCGACGCCCATCTGCTTGAACTCGAGCATCGAGAGGGTGGCGAAGATCGAGAAGACGGCGACCATCACCATCGCGGCCGAGGTCACCGGGCCCGCCGTCCGCCTCAGTCCGAACTCGACGGCTTCCGCCGTGCTGGCTCCGTTGTCATGCGCCTCGCGGATCCGGCTAAGGATGAACACGTGGTAGTCCATCGAGAGCCCGAACAGGAACAGCGGCAACCACGGCGTGATCGCGCCGGTCGAGTGGATGCCCAGCAGCC
>CAZVRI010000054.1:0-18260 GCA_964629855.1 uncultured Thermoleophilaceae bacterium | reverse complement strand
CGATAAAGAAGTGGCCGTAGCCGGTCTGCGCGAGCGCGACCTTGCTCAGCCAGCGCTCCATGCTGGCGCGCTTGTGACCGAGCTCGTGGGCCGTGTTGATCGCGACGCCCGCGACGACGCCGGTCGTCAGCGCGAGGCCGATGCTGTCGACCGTCGACAGGTTCCCGCTCGACCACAGCCAGCAGGCCAGCACCAGCGAGACGTACTGCAGCGGGATGTAGAGGTAGGTGCACCAGCGGTAGTAGCGGTCCTCCTCCAGCCAGGCGATCACGCTGTCCGGCGGGTTCTCCTGGTCGGTACCGATCAGCAGGTCGAGCAGCGGGAACAGGCCGAAGACGACGGCCGGCCCGACGAACCAGAAGATCCCGAGACCGGTCGCCTCGACGAGCCCCCAGGCCATCAGCGGAAGGCTCGGGACCAGCAGTCCCAGCAGCCAGGCGTAGCGCTTGCCGTCGCGCCAGGTCGGCGCCTCGATCGCTGTTGAGGTCATGGGCCTACTTTACACCGAGGGCATCTCGTGTCAAGCAGCCCTACAACGGCCGAGATTCTGTCTATCGGCTTACAATCGGCGCTCGCCCGCGGATGTGGCGGAATTGGTAGACGCGCCGGCTTTAGGTGCCGGTGGCCTTGGCCGTGGGGGTTCGAGTCCCTCCATCCGCACTGTTACCCGTCGCATGCCGGGCTGGCAGCAGGTAGGCTGCGGGGCGAGGAGCGATGGCCGAGCTGGAGATCTACCACCCGAACCGCGACAAGGCGGAGTCGAAGGCGACGAAGGCGATCGTCGTCCTGCTGCTGCTCGTAAGCGCGGCGCTGGTCCTGATCATCACCCTCGGCGGCTGGTCCGCCCTCCAGGGAGGGTGGCCCTTCGCGTTCGTCTACGTCTTCCTCAACCTGCTGTTCGCCTACTACATCTCGCAATGGAATCGGGGCCTCTTGACCGTGGCGGCGGCGTTCGCGGTCTTCTTCGGTGTCCTGGCGCTGATCTCCGGCCCGTCCTGGTTCGCCCGCGACAAGGAGGGCTTCGCCGACCCGGCGCTCGATCCCGGAATGGTCGGCCTGCTGACCTTCGTCCTGGTTCCTGTCCAGGCGCTGCTCGTCGCCTTCTGCGCCCGCGCGTTCGGTCAGAAGTGGAACGTCGAGATCGAGATCGATCCGGACGATCCGCACCACCGCCCGCCGGCAACCGGCGGAACCGCCGAGCCGCTCAGCGCCTAAGCCCTAGAATCGCCTCGCGACCCGCATGCGGCGGTGTCCAAATTGGTAAAGGAGGCGGTCTCAAAAGCCGCTGCTCGCAAGGGCTTGTGGGTTCGAGTCCCACCCGCCGCACTCGTCGTCGCTACTCGACCGGCTCGTTCATCGCGCGCCAGCCGCCGTATGTGATCCCAGCGGCGGCGAGCAGGGCGAGGAAGATGCCCAGCTTGCGGCCGAGATCGACGTCGAGCCCGAGATCGCCGTCGACGCCAGGGGCGACGATCAGGCGGAAGAGGATCAGCACGAGCGCCACGGCTCCCGCGACGGTCACGATCTGCGCCGGCGGCCGCGGCAGATCGGGCGTGGTCTCGGCAAGCTGGACGAGCACCAGCCCGACGACGACGATCGCCACCAGGAACAGCAGCACGTCGATGAACGAGAACGCCTCCCAGGCGCTGACGTCCGCGCCGTCGATCCCGAAGCCGCCTACCGAGTCGATCCCGTACCAGGGCAGGAACAGGAAGATGAAGAGCAGGAGACCGCTGATTCCCGCAATCGTCTCCCCTACGCCGAGCTTGCTCGAGTCCAAGACCTCATCTCCCCTGTAGTCCCGTGCTTGTCCAGGCCGGTTGACTCTACCCTCCCTCCCCGGATGGACCCGACCGCCGACGTGAATCCGCTCTCCGGCTTCGAGGATCGCGTCGCCGGCAGCGACGCCGAGCGCCGCGCCGCGCTCGGCCTGCACGAGCGACTGCTCGCAGGCGGCCACGACATCGCCGAGATCGAGCCGTTCCGCTTCCACCAGCGCTGGGCGCTCGCCCAGGCGCTCGCCGCGGGCCTGGCGGTCGTCGGCAGCGTCATCTCGGTCTCGAACGCGGCCGTCGGCTGTGCCCTGGTCGCGTTCGCGGCGGCCGCCTCGATCGCCGAGACCGCGGGCGTGGTCGCGATCTTGGGCCGCCTGACCGGCACCCGCGCCTCGCAGAACGTCTCCGCGCCCGCGCCGGCGAGCGACAGGCCCGGCCTGCTCGTGCTCGCCGCGAGCTACGACGCGCCGCGCGTCTCGATGCTGGCCCGCCTGACCGACCGCGTCGGCCGCCCCTGGCGGCTCATGGGAGCGATCTTCGTCGCGCTGCTGCTGTGCTGCCTGGCCCGCCTGGGCGGCGGCGAGGGCAACCTGCTGACCGCGGTGCAGGTCGTCCCGACGCTGCTGCTGCTCGCGACCGTCCCGCTGCTCGTCGACGCCGAGCTGGCGCCGCTCGGCGACGGAGCTACCGAGGCGGTCGGGATCGAGATCGCGATCGACTTGGCGCGGCAGCTCCGCGGCGAGCTCGAGCAGCTCGACGTCTGGCTCGTACTGGCCGGCGCCGGCGGGGCGCTCGGCGCCGGCATGCGCGCCTGGCGCCGCCGCCACCGGCGCGAGCTGAATGCCCGGCCGACCGTCACGATCGAGGTCGGCGCGCCGGAGCCGGAAGAGGCCGGCGAGATAGCCGCCGAGTACGCCGAGCTCGCCCGCCGCCTCGACTCCCAGCTGGCCGGCCGCTAGACGGGCGTGACGGCGTTGCGCTTCGCCGGCCAGTCGCGCACGCGGCCGGCGTAGAGCCGATAGCGCTGGATCAGCTCGGAGCGCAGGTCCTCGGGCTGGATCACGGCGTCGACGACCAGCTCCGACGCGAGGTGGAGCGTGTCGATCTCCTCGGCGTACTCGGCACGCAGCTTCTCGACGAACGCCGCCCGCTCGTCCTCGTCCTCGATCGCCTGGACCTGGTTGTAGAAGACGGCGTTGATCGCCGCCTGCGGCCCCATCACGGCGATCTTCGCGCTCGGCAGTGCGATGCAGGCGTCGGGATCGAAGGCCGGGCCGGCCATCGCGTAGAGACCGGCGCCGTACGCCTTACGCACGACGACCGAGATCTTCGGGACGGTCGCCTCGGTGACCGCGGAGATCATCTTCGCGCCGGCACGGATCATCCCCTGGCGCTCGACCTGGGTGCCGATCATGAAGCCCGGCACGTCGGCGAGGAACAGCAGCGGCACGTTGAAGGCGTTGCAGGTCCAGATGAAGCGGGCCGCCTTGTCGGAGGAGTCGACGAACAGCACTCCGCCCTTCTGCTTCGGCTGGTTGGCGACGATCCCGACGACCTGGCCGTCGAGCCGCGCGTAGCCGACGATCAGCTCCTTCGCCCAGCGCTTGTGAACCTCGAGGAACGACTCGGCGTCGACGAGCGATTCGATGAGCTCGCGCATGTCGAACGGCTTGTTCTCGTCGGCCGGGATGATGTCGCGGATCGCGGCATCGCTTCCCGGCTCGGCCGGCGGCGCGAGCGGCGGACCGCCCTCCCAGTTGGTCGGGAAGTAGGAGAGGTACTGGCGCGCCAGCGCGATTCCCTCGGCGTCCGTCTTGACGAGGAAGTGGCCGCAGCCCGAGACGCCGGTGTGCATCCGCGCGCCGCCCATCTCGTCGAGCGTCACCTTCTCGCCGATCACCATCTCGGCCATCCGCGGCGAGCCGAGGTACATCGAAGCGTTGCCGTCGCGCATGATCACGACGTCGCAGAACGCCGGGATGTAGGCGCCGCCGGCGGCGCTCGGCCCGAACAGCACGCAGACCTGCGGCACGACGCCGGACATCCGCACCTCGGTCGAGAAGATCCGGCCGGCGTGGCGGCGGCCGGGGAACATCGCGACCTGCTCGGTGATCCGCGCACCGGCCGAGTCGACGAGGTAGATCATCGGCACGCGGTGCTCGAAGGCGGCCTCCTGCGCGCGGATGATCTTCTCGACGGTCTTCGGACCCCACGACCCGGCCTTTACGGTCGGGTCGTTGGCCATCAGCGAAACCGGCCGGCCGTCGACGGTGGCCATCCCGGTCACGACGCCGTCCGCCCCGAAGCCGTCCTGCTCCCAGGCGGCCAGCGCCGCGTCCTCTACGAACGACCCCTCGTCGACCAGCAGCGCGACCCGCTCGCGGACGGGCAGCTTGCCCTGCTGCTCGGACTTCTCATGGTGGCGCGCCGGCCCGCCTGCGCGGGCCCGCTCCAGTGCCGTTCGTAGGTCGGTCATGCCTGCTTCAGACGCGTGGGTTCTGGACCGGCTCGTCGCCGGAGTAATCGTAGAAGCCCATGCCCGACTTGCGGCCGTACCAGCCGGCGGCGAGCATCTTGCGCAGCGTCGGCGGCTGGGCGAAGCGGCGCTCGCGGAACTCGTCGAACAGCACGTCGCAGATCGAGCCGAGCGTGTCGAGGCCGACGAAGTCCGACAGCAGCAGCGGACCCATCGGATGGCCGGCGCCGGCCTTCATCGCGGCGTCGATCTCCTCGATCGAGCCGACGCCCTCCTCGTAGGCGCGGATGCCGTCGAGCAGGTACGGGACCAGCAGGCGGTTGACGATGAAGCCCGCCGTGTCGCGCGTCGGGATCCCGAGCTTGCGCAGGCTGTTGGTGAACTCGACACCCGCGGCGAAGGTCTCGTCGGTGGTCGTGATGCCGCGCACGACCTCGACCAGCTTCATCACCTGAGCGGGGTTGAAGAAGTGCAGGCCGAGGAACTTGTCGGCGCGCGAGGTGGAGGCGGCCTGGTCGATGACCGACAGCGAGGAGGTGTTGGTCGCGAACAGCGCGCCCTCCTTGACGATCCCGTCGACCTCCTTCCACATCTCGAGCTTCAGCCCGAGGTCCTCGGTGATCGCCTCGATGACGAGATCGCAGTCGGCGAGGTCGGCGTAGGAGGTCGTGCCCTGGATCCGGCCGCGGATCGCGTCGGCATCGGCCTGCTCGGCCTTGCCCTTCTCGACGGCGCGGGCGAGCTGCTTCTCGATCTTGCCGATGCCCTTCTCGAGCTTGGCGTCGTCGACCTCGCGCAGCACCACGTCGTAGCCCGCGGTGGCGACCACCTGAGCGATGCCGTGGCCCATCAGACCTGCGCCGAGCACTCCAACCTTCTTGATCTCCACTACGTTCTCCCAGTCAGCTTTAGCGAGCCCGGGGAGCCTATATGTCACTGATCGGAGTCGAGGACCGCGGCGGTGTGCGCCATCTGGTGCTGCAGCGTGCGGAGAAGCGCAACGCCTTCAACGGCGAGCTGATCGCGGCGCTCGGACAGGCGCTCGAGGATGCCGCGGCCGACGAGTCGGTGCGCGTCCTCGTCGTACGCGGCGACGGGGCGATGTTCTCCTCCGGGATGGATCTGCACGACCTCCAGGAGCTGTCGGAGAACCCGGCCAACCTGCGCCCGTTCCGGCGGCGGATCCTCAACTGGTGGAACCTGCTCGAGGAGATGCCGAAGCCGACGATCGTCCAGATCCACGGCGCGTGCCTCGGCGGCGCGTTCGAGCTGGCGCTCGCGGCCGACTTCCGCGTGATGGCGGAGGACGCGATGGCCGGGATCATGGAGGTCCGCGTCGGCCTGCTGCCCGACGTCGGCGGCTGCTCGCGCCTGCCGTCGATCGTCGGCCTCGGCAACGCCAAGGAGCTGATCATGACCGGCAAGGTGATCGACGGCCGCGAGGCGCACCGGATCGGCTTCGCCAACCGGATCGCCCCCGCCGACGAGCTCGACGCACTCACCGAGGCGTTCGCCGGCGAGCTGCTGCAGTGCGCCCCGCGCGCCGTCGGCATGGCCAAGCGCGTGATCGACGCGTCGGCGAAGCCGGCGCTGGCCGCGACGCTCGAGCAGGAGGTCCAGGCCCAGGAGGCGCTGGCCGCGACGGAGGATTTCGCCGAGGGCACCAAGGCCTTCTTCGAGAAGCGCCAGCCCGAGTTCGCCGGTCGCTAGCTGCTCAACGCCACGTCAGGGGCGCCCACGGGCGGATTGCGCGGGAGGCCAAGCGCCGCATAGTTGGCCGCGCTCTGCAGGCCGCTCGCGCGACTCGCAGCCAACCTCGGGGCAAGCTGCGCCCAGAGCCCCTCGTGAACAGCTCCGATCGCTTCGAGGTCAGCCATCGTAAATCCGCCAGTGATGCGCCACCCGGAGCGTACGAGAGCTCGCTGGAGCAACGAGGCCCAAGTGGGCTCCGCGAGCAATGCGCGGACAATCTCGTCGCCAGTTGGAGCGTGACGGTCATGCAGCATCAGGGTGAGAGCGAGCGCCGCTGGCGGTGCCACCTCCCAGCCCTCATCAAACGGAAGGCCAGCCAGCGCCGCGCGGCCGCTGGCGCTCGCGGGCCCGACACTTGCTACAGCCGTTGCCGCCGCAAGCCGCCACAATCCGGCAGCTCTGGGAAGTCGGGCAAGCATCTGCACGAGTCGTATGAGCAGGCCGTCGCCAACCAGCCCTGGCAGGTCAGACGGCGGGTCCTGCCGGCCGTAGGCGTCAAGCGCGAGCGCAAGATCGCTCTGCTCGTCATTCCAAGCCTGATCGAGTGAAGTCAGCAACTCGAGGTCGAACCCCTCCTCCCAGACGTGAAGACGCGGCATCGCGATCAAGTCGGCGGTCTCGACTAGCGAGACGAAGTAGTCGATGTCCAACCACTCGAGCTCCAGCCCACGAGGCCAACCTGCCGTGCTGAGAAAACCGAGCAAACGCCGAGCTACGGTGCGACGTGACGCCGAGTCGGGCGCCCCTTCGATCCAACCTCGGAGCATCGTCGCGGCTCGTGGCAGGTTGGTAAAACGCCAGGTCCCCACCGTGAGAGGAAAGCCAACCCGCCCGATCTGGTGGTCGAAGGGCAGGCCGTCTGCGGTGCTGTACTCAAGGTCGAGCTTGGTGACACCGACCCGTCGCCATCGACGCTCTGCCGCTCGCCAAGCGCCGATGTCTCCCACCGCTCCGGAATGCAAAGCAGCGACCAGCCGCTCGCCGTCGCCGTGCTCGGCCGCCCAATCCAGGCATGCCGCAAGCGGCCACGGCAGCGAGTCCCGTGGGCTTCTGCCGCCACTGGCAAGGCCGATCTCGAACGCGTCGGCCAGCCGCTGCGGAGTTGGGTCCACGAGGAAGTTGAGCGCTGCAGCCTCGATCTGCCAGCTCGGTGCCGCATCTTCGCCGGGTGGACTGACGATGGCGTCGGGTGCCCGGCTTGTCGCGCTGCCCAGAACGATGTTCAACGTAGTGCTGTCGTCGATGGTCGCACTGGCTATGAGCGTCCTAAAGGATCCCGAGCGACGCGCAGCAGACAGCAGGAGCGGCCTAGTGGCGGAATCCGCGGCGGTCGCGAGGCGGCGTAGTTGCAGCGCATGCGGCTCGCCACGGTCGTAGTCGTGCCGCACCACAGCTTGGCGCAAGCGGTCGGCCAAGCGCTCATTAGGATCTAGGTCAGCGAGCTCGTCGATCAGCGCTGCCTCAGCCACTCCGGACGACGGCCACCGAGCCAGCAGAAGCTCCTGTGCCCACTCAACGTCGCGCTCGATCAGCCGCCGTATGACTCGCCAGCAGCCGGAGCTCGGCACCGGCTCAGCGAGCGCCTCGGAGAGAGCGTGCTCGAACTCAGCGCCGTCACGTTGCTCGCAGAGACGTGCCAGGCGGTCATGCGCATCGCTGCGGGGACATCGGAGGATCCTCAATGCCTGGGCCAACAACAGCCGCCGATACAGCGGCTGCTCGCGGGCGAGGCCGTCATCGAGCAGGTCGATGGCCAGAAGCGCTCCGGCCTGAGCCGTCCTGTTCACCGGGTCGTTGATCGCATCGTTCATCTCGACGCAGATCGTGTGGATGGTGTCGCGCAGGTGCTGGCGTTGCTCGAAGCAATGACCGGCTGCGAAGAGAAATGCGTTGCGCCACGCGCTCGAGGCGGCAATCGCACGCAACCTCCGCTGTACCACGTCGTCGGAGCCGTCCATCAACGCCTCAGCAGCCATGAACTCCTGGAGCGAACGCAACTCGAACCCGATCTTGTCGCTCTCCAGCCCCACGACGAACACGAGCCGCTCGGTCGCCGCCGTGAGGATCTCTTCGCACAGCTCAGCAAGCTCGTCACCGGAGTGCTCCTCATCGAGCAGGCGTGCCTCGATGATCGCGCGAAGACGCTCGCGCGACAGATGTGCCTCGGTGTTCGCCGCCACCTCGCTCTCGATCTGCAGCACCAACGCGACGCGGCGGTGGATGTTGTCGACGTTCGGCTTGTGTTGGCGCAGCACCTTCGCCGCGGCGATCTCGCGCTCGACCTCGCGCTTGTAAATCACGTCGTAGTACTCAGAGAAGAGACGCCACCGCTGTTGTGGTGGCTCGCCGATCTGGTCGACCAGCGTTGCCATGATCGTGACCTGAAGGGGGCTCTGCATCAAGCGTGCGGTCGCGTCCTCGCGGGCGGCACGCTCGAGCCGCCCGAGGATGCGCTGCTGGCGGTCCGTGGCGTCGCCGTAACGGGCGGTGGCCAGTTGACGGGCATATCCCAGCGCCTCTATAGGGGCCAGCGGAGCGAGCTTGCAGTGTCGATACAGGCTGGGCGCGAAATCGTCGTTGTAGCCCTGTGGTCGGGTCGTGGCGACTACGAGCACATCGGTATGGCTGACCGACAGATCTACCCAGAACTCGTCGATTGCCGCCAGCATCTCGGTGCGATTGCTCGAACTCGGGACCTCGTCGAGCCCGTCGAGGACGATCAGCCAGGGGTAACTTGCGAGCCAATCACGGAAGACATCAATGGGTAAGTCGCGAATGATGCGCCGCTCGATCCGCTCGACGATGAAGCGCATGAGTGACAGCTCGCTGCCCCTCTGATCGAGCTCCGTCGCGAACTCGTTGAGAACTATGCGCAACGGAAATCGCCGCGCAGTCGGCAGAGCCACCTCGGATCGCTCGCACTGGGAGCGCAGCAGGCTGATCGTCCGCCTCACCTCGAGCGCCAGACTTGCCGTCGGGCGATCCTCCAACAACGCCGCGCGAAAAAGCTGACAGATGTGCTGGCCGACAGTTGTCTTTCCTTGGCCAGGACCGCCGACTACTACCCAGCGCCCCGAGCGAGGAACAGGAGCAGCCTCGTCCACGTCCAGGCTCGCCGGGTCGAGCTTCATGTGGGCCGTCTCGAGTAGTTGCTCGACCAAGCCTGGAGCGTCGTCGTTTGGCGGGCGGTCGGCGCCGCCCTCCGGCATCACCGGCAGATCGACGAACACCCGTGCAATTGGGATGCGGTCCTCCGAAGGGCGACCGGCCTGCTCGAGATTGGCGTACTGATCGGCGAGTAGCTCCTTCTGAAGAAAGAGCGAGAAGGAGCGGTCGATCTCAGGCGTAGCCAGGTCCAACTGCTTCTGCATCGACGCAAGCACATCGCCGGGCGTAATCCAAGCGGCATAGGCCTGGCGCAAATCGGCGTGCGCGTCCAGCAGCCGACAGAGCTTGTCACGATCCCAAATGTCGAAGTCCCGTAACCAGCCTGCCGTCACCGCCCGTTGGAGTACGGCGGCGACCTTGTCCTTCGAGCCAGTCTCGGAGGCGGCTGTCAGACCGGCGTTGGTTGCGAACAAGTAGTAATGCGGACGCTTCCGCAACCGTCGCTCGTAGGCCTCCAACTCCTTCGCCAGCTCTTGGTGAGCCCAACGACCGTCGTCCGCGCTGCCTCCGCGCTGCCGGAACTTAGCCTGCACGACCAGCTCACCATTCCAGTCGCCCACACCCATACGTGGGATAGGGCCGCGAAATGTCGCCTCCCGACCACCGTCGGGACCATCCCCGAACACGACGACCCCAGGGCCGATCTCACGTAGCGCCAGCGCCTGGATCAGTTGCTCGAACGAACGTGGTGACAGCCCCTCCAGCCGGTAGTCCACGCGACGAACCTACTGCACTATTGGCCAAGGTGTCCGTTCCTACAGGCACTTGCAACAAATTGAGCAACTAGTCACAGTCTCGGAAAACCGCCCTGCCCCGCCGCCTTGGCCAGCTCGCCGCGGAACTTGCGCACCAGGTCAGGGCGGCGGCGGGCGAGGTTGCGGAACTCGCCGGGGTCGCTGCGGGTGTCGTGGAGGCGCTCGGTCTTGATCCGGCCGCGGTCGTTCTCGGCGACGTAGAGCCAGCGTCCGTCGCCGGCCATCAGCGTGTCACCCCAGGCACCGGCCCAGACCGGGCGTGCCTTGGCGCGGCGGCCGTTGAACAGCGGCCGCAGATCGGCGCCGTCCATCGCCTTCGGCACCGGCGCGCCGACGCCGCGCAGCAGCGTCGGGGCGATGTCGTGTGACGAGGCGAAGTAGCGCGTCTTCCGCCCCGCGCCGACCCGCTGCGGGTGGCGGATCATGAACGGCACGTCGATCAGCTCGCCGTGCATCTCGTTGGCCTGCTTGCCGATCCAGCCGTGCTCGCCGAGGAAGACGCCGTGGTCCGAGACGACCGCGACCCAGGTGTTCGAGAGGCCGAGCTGGTCGAGCCGCGTCAGGAAGCGGCCGAGCCAGGCGTCGAGCAGGGTGATCTCGGCGGCGTACATCGCCTGGGCGAGCTTCAGCGTCTTCGCGGAGATATCGCGGGTCTGGCCGGCCGGGGTCGCGAACGGCATCAGCGGCCGGTAGCCGCCGCGCTTGATCCGTGCATAGCGAGAGAGGTAGCGGTCGGGCGGGTCCCACGGCTCGTGGACGTCGAAGCAGTCGACGACGAGCGCGAACGGCTGGCCGCGGAAGGCGGCCTGCTCGAGGAAGTCGATCCCGCCGCGGAAGACGCGCGGCGCCAGGTAGTCCTGCTCCTTGCGGTTCGCCGCGTTGTAGCCGAGGTACTCACGGACGCGGCCGCGGTCACGGCCGCGCAGCTCGGGCGCGAGATGGCGCCGTAGCCGCGACGTCGAGACGGGGATCCGGCGCTGGCGCCAACCGGGAATCTGGCCCTTGACGATCGTCATCACGTCGGGGCGGCCGCGGAAGCGGGCGAACGCCGGCCGCTGGAGGTGCGGGTTGTCGGTGACGTAGCCGGTCAGGTAGCCGCGCTTGCCGAGCACGTCGAGGAACGTCACCTCGTCGCTGTGGATACCCTCGAAGCCGGGAACCTTGGGCAGGTTGCCCTCCGGATGCCAGCCGCGAAACGGGAAGCCGCTGCGACCGATCAGCAGCGACTTGCGCACCGGCACCGTCGGCAGCGCCTCGTGGCGGGCGTGCGTGAAGACGAGGCTCTCCGTCGCGAGCGCGTCGAGCGTCGGCGTCCGCGCCTTGCGGCCTCCGTAGGCGCCGACGTGGTCGGTGCGCAGCGAGTCGATCACGACCACCACGACATTGGCGCCCGCGGTCGGGCTGAGCGCCGAGATCAGGCCCTGGCCCTCCGCGGCGGCCGGCGTCAGGCCAGGGACCGCGGCCGACAGCCCGACAGCGGCTGCGCCACCGAGCAGCTGGCGCCGCGTCAGATCGTCGCGGCTTTCTTCACCTGATCGCTGGGAATCCATCTCCGCGGCCACAGTAGCGGGAAACCCAGCAGAAGCGTGTTAGTTGCTCGTGACCATCAGCCGCGCTGCCAGTCGACCGGGCCGGCGGTCAGCAGGTGGCTCCCGAGTGGACGGCCGAGCACGCGCTGGGCCTCGCGGGCGCAGTCGAGCAGCTTGGCGAGGTCGATGCCGGTTGGGTGGCCCATCTCGTGGAGCATTGAGATGAGGTCCTCGCTGGCGATGTTGCCGGTTGCTCCTTTGGGGACTGGGCAGCCGCCGAGCTCGCCGAATGAGCTCTCGAACGACCTGCAGCCCGCCTCGAGCGCCGCGAGGGCGTTGGCGAGACCCTGGCCGCGGGTGTTGTGGAAGTGGGCTGTTAGCTCGATGTCGGGCAGCCGTTCGAATGCTTGGGTGAAGAACTCGCGGACTTGGGCGGGGTTGGCCATCCCGGTGGTGTCGGCGAAGCCGAGCTCGGCACAGCCGGCTGCTTGTAGCCGCTCGGCGATCTGGAAGACCCGCTCCACTGGGACGTTGCCCTCGTAGGGGCAGCCGAACACGACCGAGATCACAGCCTCACACCGCAACCCCTCCACCAACGCGCGCTCCACAACCTTTTCCAGGCCGGTCAGCGACTCCCCGATCGACCGGTTGACGTTCGCCTGGTTGTGGCTCTCCGACGCCGACAGGAACAGATTGACCTCCTGGAACCGGTCACGCAGCTTGAGCGCATTGTCTAATCCGCGCTCGTTCGGGATCAGGACCGTCACCGCGACGTCGTCTGGGATGTCGGCACGCGTCAGCACCTCGGGACCGTCCGCGAGCTGCGGGATCACATCCGCGCGAACGAAGCTCGTGACCTCCAACCGACGCAACCCCGTGCGGGCAAGCATCTCCACAAGCCGGACCTTGTCAGCGGTCGGAATCGTCTCGGGCTCGTTCTGAAAGCCGTCGCGAGGACCAACCTCACGGATACGGACTGGATCGTCGGACATGCCTACATCATGCCGAGGCCACCGCTGACCCCGACCGTCTCCCCTGTCACGTAGGCCGCCTCGCCGCTCGCGAGGTAGGCGATCGCCGCCGCGACCTCGTCCGGCTCGCCGAGCCGTTTCATCGCAGTCGAATCGATCATTCCCTGGACCATCCGCTGACCGATCTCGCCGAACGCGTCGGCGGCGCGGACCATCGGCGTGTCGATCGGCCCGGGCGACACGGCGTTGACGCGCACGCCGGCGCGCGCCGACTCCTTCGCCAGCGCCTTCGTGAAGCCGATCACTCCGGCCTTCGTCGCCGAGTAGACGACGGCGAGCTGCGAGCCGACGCGGCCGGCCTCCGAGGCGACGTTGACGATCGAGCCCGTCCCGCGCTCGCGCATCCCCGGCAGTACCGCGTGGGTGACCGCGAACACTCCGCGCAGGTTGACGGCGAGCATCTTGTCCCAGACCTCGGGCGGCGTCTGGCCGAAGAACAGCTCGCCACCGATCCCAGCGTTGTTGACCAGGACGTCGATCGGGCCGAGCCGCTGCTCGGTGGCGGCGACGGCCGCGGCGATCGAGCCCTCGTCGAGGACGTCGAGCTCGAGCCCGACTCCGCCGAGGTCGGCGGCCAGCTCGGCGCTGGCGTCGGCGTCCAGGTCGCAGACGGCGACACGCGCCCCCTCGGCGGCGAGCCGCGAGCAGGTCGCCGCGCCGATTCCGCCGGTCCCGCCGGTGACCAGCGCGACCTTCCCCTCGAACCTCATCGCCGCGGACCCTAGCGACGGGCCGGGCTGCTGTTAGCGTTGCGCGCCGCATGAGCGCTCCCACGACCCCCATTCCGATCGTCGGCGGCACCGGGGCGCTTGGCTTCGGCCTCGCGCTGCGCCTCGCCGCGGCCGGCCAGGAGGTCGTGATCGGCTCGCGCGATGCCGGCCGCGCGGAGGAGGCTGCCGCCCGGGTCCGCGAGCGGGTCTCGAACGCTCACGTCGCCGGGATGGAGAACGCCGCCGCGGCGGCGCTCGGCGAGGTCGTCTTCCTGACCGTCCCGTTCCGCGCCCAGTCGGAGAACCTGACCAACCTCAAGGGCACGCTGCGCGAGGGCCAGATCCTCGTCGACGCGACGGTGCCGCTCGCGGCCGCGATCTCCGGCAAGGCGACCCGCCTGCTGGGCGTCCCCCAGGGCTCCGCCGCGGAGCAGGCGCAGGAGATGGTCCCCGACGGCGTCACCGTGATCAGCGCGCTGCACTCCGTCGACGCGGCGACGCTCGGCGACCTCGACAACCAACTCGACCAAGACGTGCTGATTTGTGGCGACCGCAAGGACCCGAAGCGCCAGGTCGCAGAGCTGATCGGGCTGATCCCCGGACTGCGCCCGATCAACGCCGGCGCGCTCGAGAGCGCCCGCTTCGTCGAGGCGCTGACGCCACTGCTGATCTCGGTCAACATCCGCAACAAGTCGCACGCGGGCGTCAAGCTGACCGGCCTGCCCAACGAGCTCTGGTAGCGGGCAGACGATGCGCGTAGCGCTGCTCTCCGGCGGGACCGGCGGCGCGAAGCTGGCACGCGGGCTGCTCGACGTCGTCGGGGCTGAGAACCTGACCGTGATCGCCAACACCGGCGACGATGCCTGGGTCCACGGCGCCCACGTCTCGCCCGACCCCGACCTCGTCACCTACTGGCTGGCCGACGCGATCGACGAGCGCGGCTACGGCATCCGCGGCGACAGCTGGCGCGTGATGGACGCGCTCGAGGCGGCCGGGCGGCCGACGTGGTTCCGGCTCGGCGACCGTGACCTGGCGATGTGCCTGATCCGCAGCGAGCTGCTGGCCGCCGGCGAGCGGCTGACCGACGCCCATGCTGCGGTGGTGAGTGCGATGGACGTCGAGGCGCGTGTGCTGCCGATGTGCGACGAGCCGGTCCCGACGCGTGTCGGTGTCCGCGGCCGCGTGCTGCCGTTCCAGGAGTTCATGATCGTCGAGCGTGCCGAGGGGCCGTTGGAGAGCGTCGAGTTCGCCGGCATCGACGCGGCGCGGCCGACCCCCGAGACGCTGGCGGCGCTGCGCGACGCCGATGCGATCCTGATCGGCCCGTCGAACCCGATCATCTCGATCGGCCCGATCCTTGCCGTCCCGGGAATGCGCGACGCGCTCGCGGCGGCGGCCGCCCCGATCGTCGCCGTCAGCCCGTTCGTCGGCGGCGCCGTGCTGAAGGGCCCGACACGGCTGTTCTGCGAGGCCGCCGGGATCGAGCCGTCGGCCGCCGGCGTTGCCGCGCTCTACACCGGACTCGCCGACGGCCTCGTCGCCGACGAGCCGGTCGACGCCAGCCTCCCCGTACACGAGACGGCGACGCTGCTCGACACGCCCGAGACGCGCCGCGCCGTCGCCGCCGCGACGCTCGACTTCGCGGCCACGCTGACCGGGGGTTAGAGTCGTGGATCGCCCACCCGGTCGCCCGATGCGAACGATCGCGATCCTTCCAATCAAGCGCTTCGGCGCCGCTAAGCAGCGCCTAGCCGGCCTGCTCGGCAACGGTGCCCGTCAGGCGCTCGTCCAGGCGATGTTCCAGGACGTGCTGGCCGCGCTGCGCCACGTCGAGGGGCTCGACGCGGTCGCGGTCGTGACCGGCAACGCCACCGCCGCGCGCGCGGCGCACGGCGAGGGCGTTCTGGTGATCGACGACTCCGAGGAGAGTGGCCACAACGAGGCCGCCGCCGCCGGCATCGCCTACGCCGTCGAGCAGGGTTTCGACCGTGTGCTGCTGGTGCCCGGCGACGCCCCGCTGCTCGACTCCTCCGAGCTGGAGGAGCTGCTGCGCGACGCCACCCCGGCGCCGAGTCTCGTCGCCGTTCCGGACCGTCACGGCACCGGCACCAACGCGCTGCTGATCGCGCCGCCCGGCGCCCTGGCCCCGTCGTTCGGCCCCGGCAGCCGCGAGCGCCACGAGCAGCTGGCCACCGCGGCCGGCGTCGCCTTCCACGTCCAGCCGCTTCCCTCGCTGGCCGTCGACATCGACACGCCCGAGGACCTCGACGAGCTGACCGCGCTGCTCGAGGAGCCCGCCAACCGAACCCTGGCGCGCATGACGCGCGGCGCCCTGCGCCAGCTCGAGCGCTCGCTCGCGTGACCGGGCCGGGACCGCTGTCGGCCGTCGCGCTCGACGGCATCCCGGAGGTCCAGGCCGGCGACGACCTCGCCGCGCTGCTCGCGGCCGCGTTGCCCGACGATCTCGCCGACGGGGACATCATCTCGGTCGCCCACAAGGTCGTCTCGAAGGCCGAGGGCCGCACCCGCCGGCTGGAGGACGTCGAGGTCGACGACCTCGCCCGCCAGCTCGCCGCCAAGTACGACAAGGACGCGCGTGTGGTCCAGGCCGTGCTCGATGAGTCGGCCGCGATCGTGCAGTCCGGTCACGGCGTGCTGATCTGCGAGACCCGCCACGGCCTCGTCTGCGCCAACGCCGGCGTCGACCGCTCGAACGCCGCCGATCCCGACGAGCTGATCCTGCTGCCGGAGGACCCCGACGCGTCGGCGCGCACCCTGCGCGCCGCGATCGCCGCGCGACGCGGCGTCCGTCCCGCAATCGTGATCTCCGACTCCTTCGGCCGCGCCTGGCGGCTGGGCCAGACCGACGTCGCGATCGGCGCGGCCGGCCTGACGCCGCTCGACGATTGGCGCGGCCGCCGCGACTCTCACGGCCGCGAGCTCCAGGCGACGGCGATCGCCGTCGCAGACGCGATCGCCGGTGCCGCCGATCTCGCGCGCGCCAAGGACGCCGGCCAGCCGGCCGTCCTGATCCGCGGGCTCGACCGCTTCGTCACCTCCGAGGACGGGCCGGGCGCGCTGTCCCTGCGCCGGCCGGCCGCCGACGACCTGTTCCGATAGCTGCGCCTCCGCTTGTCCGCTAGCCGCGCGGCTCGACGAGCAATGCTTGCGCGGCGGCCATGACGTCGCCGCTCGCCGACAGGATCGCCGCGCCGGCGTGACGCTTGCGCCCGTCGTCGGCGATCGGCCAGGCGATCGCGACGTACTCCTCCCCCGCCCGGACCGGCCCGCTGACGTGGGCGGTCTGCCGCGCCAGGACCGCCAGCGGCAGCTCTCCGTCGACGTCGACGTAGGTCGCGAAGTAGGTCGGGCAGTCGAGCACCGCCCAGACGATCTCGGGCCTGACGTCACCGTCGGCATCCGCCGTCCAGGCCGGCGGAGTCCAGGGCGATGCGACGACCGAACGGCCCGCGACCGGGCCTGCAAAGACGTCGAACCCGTCCTCGCGCAACCTTCCGCAGACGAAGCAGCGGCAGAACGGGCCGCTGGTCAGTCCGCGATAGCCAGCGGTCGCTGCGCGCGCGTCCTCGATGCTGACCGGCTCGGGAACGTCGATCTCGAGCTCCGGGGCCGGGCGCGCCTCGGCGACGAGGACGTCGCCGTCGAGCGCACGCAGCGAGCCGTCCTCCCCGCCCGCCAAGGCGAGCGGCTTGCCGAGCGGGACGGCGCTGCGCAAACTGACCTCGACGGGGCCGTCGAGCTGCCCGGCGAGCACACCCGAGCAGTAGCCGCCGTTGCCGCTGTCGACCGGCCCGTTGAAGCGTCCGTCTATCTCGATCGAAGCTTCGATGCCACCGATCTAACCACCAATCGGAGCACGTGGATTGGCGCCCCAGAAGGCCATCGTGCCGAGCATGCTGAGGAAGTGGACGACGATCGTGTTGAGCACCATCGACTTGGCCGTCGCCGTGCCGACTCCGACCGGTCCGCCGGACGCGGTGTAGCCGTAGTAGAGGCCGACGAGCACGATCACCGTCGCCATCGCCATCCCCTTGATCGTGCTGAATAAGAGGTCGGGAGGGTTCTGGTACGCCCAGAAGATCAGGAAGTAGCCGCCCGACGACACCTCGCCGACCTGCTGCACGACCGATAGGTAACTGCCGACGAAGCCGGCGCCAACAGCCGCGATGTACATGAACGGCAGCACCATCCAGGCGGCCAGCAGCCGGGTCGCGCAGAGGAAGGCCAGTGAGCTGACGCCCATCACCTCGAGCGCGTCGATCTCGTCGGAGATCCGCATCGCGCCGATCTCCGCGACCAGGCCGGTGCCGACCTTCGCCGACATCATGTAGCCGAAGGCCAGCGGCATGATCTCGCGCAGGTCGCAGAGCGCCGAGAACGACCCACCGACCTGCGGCGCGCCGATCGAGCGCGCGAAGTACGCGCCGTTGACTCCGCAGGTCAGCCCGAGGATGAACGCCATCCCCCAGATCACGAGCGCCGAGCCGACGATCAGGATCCCCGCCTGGCGCAGCGACTCGCCAAAGAAGCGGACCGCGCTGCCCTCGAGCACCTCGGCGATGACCCGCCAGCAGAACTTGGCGATGTCGCCGAACGAGGCGAGCAGGTCGCGTGGGATCGCGACCCAGCTCACTTGACCACCGATATCTCGGGATGGGTCGCGAGCAGCGTCTGGGTGAAGACGTAGTTGAACGCGAACACGGCCAGCATCGAGATCACGACCGCCTGGTTGACGGCCCGCCCGACACCCTCCGCGCCGCCGGAGGCCGTCATCCCCTTGTAACAGCAGACGACGGCGATGATCGCCCCGAAAATCGCCGTCGCGAGCAGCGATCCCCAGAGATCGGTGACCGTCGCGTTGGTGAGCAGGGTCGAGAAGAACGGGCCGAGCGGAGCGTTGAAGGTCAGCGTGGCCAGCACCCCGCCGAACAGGCCCGCGAGGATCGCCAGGCCGTTGAAGAGCGTCGTCACGACGACCAGCGCCAGGAAGCGCGGCACGACGAGGTTCTTGATCGGGTCGACGCCGAGCACCTGGAGCGCGTC